>JAFKJY010000048.1 GCA_017305835.1 Hyphomicrobiales bacterium | reverse complement strand
CAGACCCTCGCCCGGCGTCGCGGCCGAGGCGGCCTGCAGAAAAAGTATGACGGCCGCCGCCGCGGCGCACAGCGCAATGGATTTCATCGTCCCCGCTCCCGGCCCGACGATAGCGCGCTGTCGCCGGGCACGAAACCCGAACCGGACCCCGCTGCCGCTGCGTCATCTTGCCAAAGCGGCCCGGCGCCCCCATCATCAGGGCGTGTTCAACGAAACGAAAGGAGGTGATCCGATGTCGAGTGGTTTCGGTTTCCGTAGCGGGGCTCTCGCGGATCGTCCTTTCGGGAAGCAGTCTTCCTGACAGGCGTGACGCGCGGCAGGCGGGGTTCTCCCCGCCGCCAGAAGCCGCGCCTCGGACGAAAGCACGGGGGCCGTCCTTCGGGGCGGCCCCTTGCCTTTTCAGCCACCCTCTACCTGCCTCCCGCGCAATAGGGCTGCCGCCGGCCGCCCTGATAGGGCCGCACCAGCGCGGCCTCGAGCAGCAGCGCGGCGACGTCGGCCTCGTCCGGTGTGGCGATGTCGGCCAGCACCCGGCCGTAATACTTGCCGCCGCCTATATTGGTCAGCGCGATGCGCCCCTGCGCGACGAGCCCTGCCAGCATGTCGCGCGCCCGGCCTGCCGCCTCCCGCTCTCGCGCGCAGCGGCTGTGGATCTCGGGCGCATCGATGCCGCGGATGCGCACGCTGACCCGCACCGACTGGCCCGGCCAGATCAGCGCCTGCGCCTCGACAGTGTCGCCGTCGAGCACCCTCAGTACCTCCGCCTCGATAGGACCCTTGAGGTCGATCCGCCCCGCGAGCGCGCCGGACGGCACGGCGAGGGTCGCCGCGAAAACGGTCACAAAGTGTAGGAGCGGGCGAATCTGGAAACGCATTATAGGGAGTTATTCCTAGAATGCGCGGCTTGCAAGCGGGCTGGCGCCCTCAGGCGAGCACGGATGCCGGCAGCGTCCGGTCGACGCCGTTGGCCGGCGGCCGCGCCGGATGCTTCTCCTGCTCGTAGGTCCAGACCTTGAAGAAGCTCAGCCGGTGCTGCCCGAACGTGTGCAGCAGCGGCACGTCGGTGGCGTCGCGGCCGCGCGCGATCACCACCCGGCCGATGCGCGGCTTGTTGTGGCGGGCGTCGAAAGTGTACCACGCGCCGTCGATCCAGGCCTCGAACCAGGCGGAAAAATCCATCGGCGCCGGGTCGGCCGGCACGCCGATGTCGCCGAGATAGCCGTTCACGTAGCGCGCCGGGATGTTCATGCAGCGGCAGAGCGCGATGGCGAGATGCGCGAAGTCGCGGCACACCCCGACCCGCTCCTCGTGCGCCTGCGCGGCCGAGCGGGTGGCGCGGGCATAGTGATAGCCGAAGGAGAGGCGCTCGTGGACGTAGTCGACGATCGCCTGCACGCGCTCCCAGCCGCCCTCGATGCCGCCGAACAGCTTCCACGCCATGTCCGACAGATGGTCCGTCTCGCAATAGCGGCTGCCGAGCAGGTAGACGAGCGTGTCGTCCGGCAGGTCCTCGACGCGCGTCAGCGGTGCGCCCGGACGGCCGCGGTCCGGCTCGCCGCTGTCCTCCACGACGGCGTCGTAAAGCAGCCTTATGCCGCCGGCTGGCGCCACGAGGCGTCGGCATAGATTGCCGTGGCGATCCTTGTAGACCGTGCTGGCCGTCTGCGGGGAGGTGAGGACGCGGGTCTGGCGGACGATGTCGCCGCGCCGGTCGGGGTTGATTTCCAGAAGCGAGATGACCGGCGTCTCGACGGGACACTCGATGGCGATCTCGTAGCCGAGGCGGATCTGCATTTCTTGCACCTGTCGGGTTGGGCCGGGCATCCGGCAGTCCCCAACGGTTGTGATCCCTCGCCAGTTCCATCAACTTCTGCGGCTAGAAATCGCTAGCGCGGCCCTTCACCTCCCAGTCGCCGTAGCGCACCGGCTCCGGCCCCTTGGGGCCGCCGAGTTCCTTCGGCGGCGCGGGACGGGCGTCCACCTCGGCACGGCGCGCCGCGGCCTCGGCCAGCGCGCGCTGCGCGGCGGGGGAAAGCTTGCGCGGCACGGCCTGCGCCGGATCGGCTTCGCGGTTGTTTTCGGCCATCTGCTCACCCGTCAAATATTGAATCGCTGCCGGCGTGCTCCCATCATATAGACCGACGAGGCCGGGCGGGCGACCCCGCTGGACCGGCGCTGGAGCACGATGCCGAGAAGTTGCAGACTTCTCGGAAAACATCATGCGACGGAACGAACCGATAGAGACGACGATGAACACGATCCGCACCGCCATGCTCCTTGCGCTGATGACCGCGCTGTTCATGGGCGTCGGCTACCTGATCGGCGGCGGCGGCGGCATGGCGATCGCCTTCCTGATCGCGGCGGGCATGAACCTGTTTTCCTACTGGAACGCCGACAAGATGGTGCTGCGGATGAACCGCGCCGTCGAGGTCGACGAGCGCAATGCGCCCGAATACTACGCCATCGTGCGCGACCTCGCGGCAAACGCCGGCCTGCCGATGCCGAAGGTCTACCTGATCGACAATCCGCAGCCCAATGCCTTCGCCACCGGCCGCAACCCGCAGAACGCCGCGGTTGCCGCCACGACCGGGCTGCTCCAGCGCCTGTCGCCGCAGGAGGTCGCCGGCGTGATGGCGCACGAGCTTGCCCATGTGCAGAACCGCGACACGCTGACCATGACGATCACCGCGACGCTCGCCGGCGCGATCTCCATGCTCGGCAACTTCGCCTTCTTCCTCGGTGGCAACCGCGGCAACAACAACCCGCTCGGCTTCATCGGCGTTCTGGTGGCCATCATCGTCGCCCCGCTGGCCGCGATGGTCGTGCAGATGGCGATCAGCCGCACCCGCGAATATTCGGCCGACCGGCGCGGCGCCGAGATCTGCGGCCACCCGCTCTGGCTCGCCTCCGCGCTCGACAAGATCGCCCGCGGCGTGAAGCAGATCGTCAACCCGGACGCCGAGCGCAATCCGGCGGCCGCGCATATGTTCATCGTCAACCCGCTGTCGGGCCAGCGCATGGACAATCTGTTCTCGACCCACCCGGACACCGAGAACCGCATCGCCGCGCTCGAAGCGATGGCGGCCGAATTCCGCCGCCCGGACACCTCACCCGCCGCCTCGGCTCGTCCTGCCCCGCAACAGCCCGAGCCGCGCGCGGCCGCGCCCGATGCGCAGGCCGGCCCGTGGGGCGGCCGGCCCGCCGAAGAGCCAGCGCCGGAAGCCCCGGCGCAGCCTCCGCAGAACCCCTGGGGCCGCAACCCGACCGGCCCGCGTGTGACCCGCAAGGGTCCGTGGGCGTGAACTGCGACCCCTTGGTTTCGCCGAGCATCTCGACCCCCACCCCTAACCCCTCCCCACAAGGGGGAGGGGAATCGGCGGCATTCTCGCAGTGTTTGTGGCCAGCCGCTGGTGAAGGAGTCCCCCTCCCCCTTGTGGGGAGGGGTTAGGGGTGGGGGTGCCTGATACAACACCCGGCCTCGCCGCGCGGCGGACGGCGACGCGCCTGCTCGCGGCGGTGATCGACGCCAAGACGCCGCTCGACGCGCTCATCGACAACGAGCATGGCCACCCGCAATATCTCGCCCTCGACGGTCGTGACCGTGCGCTGGTGCGCGCGATCCTGCTCACCGCGCTGCGCCACCGCAACGCAATCGCCGCGCTCATCGCCGCCCGGCTGGAGCGGCCGCTGCCGGCCAACGCCCATGCGCTGGCGCACATCCTCCATGTCGCCGCCGCGCAGATGCTGTTCCTCGACGTGCCCGAAAGCGCGGCGGTAGACCTCGCCGTCGCTCAGGCGAAGTCCGACCCGCGCACCGCCCGCTTCGCCGGCCTCGTCAACGCCGTGCTGCGCGAGATCGGCCGCCGCAAGGAGCGCGCGCTGCCCGCCGTGCTGGAGCGCACCGTCGACGCGCCCGACTGGTTCGCACAGCGGCTGGAAGACGCTTACGGCGCGGAGAAGGCGGCGCGCATCCTGTCCATGCACCGGCTGGAGGCGCCGACCGACTTCACCGTGAAGTCCGATCCCGAAGGTTGGGCCGCCCGGTTCAGCGGCATCGTGCTGCCGAACGGCTCGGTGCGGGTCGCGCGGCTGCCGGCACCCGTGCCCGAGCTTCCCGGCTTCGCCGAGGGCCAATGGTGGGTGCAGGACTTTTCCGCCAGCCTGCCGGCAACGCTGTTCGGCGACGTCGCCGGCCTGCGCGTCGCCGACCTGTGCGCCGCGCCCGGCGGCAAGACCGCACAGCTCGCGGCCGCCGGCGCCAACGTGACGGCGGTCGACGCCTCGCGCAGCCGACTGAAGCGGCTGGCGCAGAACCTAGAGCGGCTCGGCCTGCGGGCCGAGATCGTCGAGGCCGACCTCCTGGCCTGGACGCCGGCCGAGCCGTTCGACGCCGTGCTGCTCGACGCGCCCTGCTCCTCGACCGGCACGGTGCGCCGTCACCCCGACGTGCCGTGGACGAAATCGCCGGCCGACATCGACAAACTCGCCGACCTGCAGCGCCGGCTGCTCGACCGCGCGGTGACGCTGGTACGAACCGGCGGCCGCATCGTCTTCTCCAACTGCTCGCTCGACCCCGCCGAGGGCGAGGCGCTCGCCGCCGCCTTCCTCGCGGACCGCAAGGACGTCGTCCTCGACCCGCTCGGCGCGGCCGACGGGCCGGCCCTTGCGCCCTTCGTCGACTCGGCCGGGATGCTGCGCACCACGCCGGCCGACCTCGACCTCGGCGACCCCGCGCTTTCCGGCTGCGACGGCTTCTTCGCCATGCGCCTGCGCCGCGCCTGAGCCGGCAGGGTCTTTCGCCGGCAAACCTCCGCTAGAGCATGTCGCCCGAAAGTGGGAACCGGTTTCGGAACAACGACATGTGTAAAAATAAGGACTTAAAGCGCGTCGCATGATTCCGATTTGACGCGACGCGCTTTAGGTCACCGTTGATTGGTGTCAAGCACCTTCAAGCGGCGCGCCACATGCTCTAGGGTCGCGCACGGGACGAGCGGCGAGTCCCGAAGGAGGAAACGGGGATTGGCGATCGGCAGGCCTGACAGCCCACCCTTGTGGGGCCTGGTGGTGCGCGCGGCCTGGCGAAGGGCCCGCCGCCGCCTGCGCGCCGGTCCGGTCTATCGCTGGCGCTACACCGGCCGCACGCCCGAGCGCGTGCTGATCGCGCCGCCGGACCTGCGCCTGCCCGACAAGCAGATCGCCGACGAGATCTATCACGGCCGCTACCCGCTCGCCGGCCACATGATCGACACCGGCGGCCAGTCGCCCTTCCAGATCGAGTTCGCCGACGTCGCCTGGCTGCGGTCGCTGCACGGCTTCCGCTGGCTGCGCCACATGCGCGAGGCCGGCACCGAGCTGGCCGCCGCCAACGCCCGCGCGCTGGTCACCGACTGGATGACCACCCATGGCCGCCGCATCGCCGGCATCGCCTGGGAGCCGGCCGTCACCGCCCGCCGCGTCATCGCCTGGCTGCAGCATTCGACCGTGGTCTTGCAGGGCGCCGACCTTGCCTTCTACCGCGCCTACCTGCGCTCGCTCGCCGTGCAGATCCGCTATCTGCGCGCCATGGCGCCGGAGATGCCCGACGGCGAGGAGCGGCTGCGGGCGCGCGCCGCGCTCGCCTACTCGGCGCTGTCGCTGCCGGCCTCGCGCACCGCCCTGCGCGCCGCCACCCGCCACCTCGCCTCCGAGCTGGAGCGGCAGATCCTGCCCGATGGCGGCCATGTCTCGCGCAGCCCGCTGGCGCTCATCGAGCTGCTCGCCGACCTTCTGCCCCTGCGCCACACCTACGCCAACCAGGCCGAGGCCCCGCCCGACGCGCTGATCGCCGCGGTCGAGCGCATGCTGCCGGCGCTGCGCTTCTTCCGCCACCAGGACGGCGCGCTGGCCCTGTTCAACGGCATGGGCGCCACCGTACAGGACCGCGTCGCGGCGATCCTCCACCACGACGACACCGGCGGCCAGCCTTTGGCCAACGCGCCGCATTCCGGCTACCAGCGGCTGGCGTCCGGCGGCACCACGGTGATCGCCGACACCGGCGCGCCGCCCCCCGCCGAGGTCTCGCACCGGGCGCATGCCGGCTGCCTCTCCTTCGAGATGTCGTCGGGCCGCCAGCGCTTCATCGTCAATTGCGGCATCGACGAGTTCGGCGACGACGAGTTCCTGCCGCTGGCGCGCGCCACCGCCGCCCACTCCACCGCGACCCTCAACGACACCTCGCAGGCCCGCTTCGCGATTGCGCCACGGCTGGCCGAGCTGATCGGCACGCCGCTGGTCGGCGGGCCGCGCAAGGTCGCGGTGCGGCGCACCGATTCCAGCGGCGCGCAGGGCTTCGTCGCCAGCCACGACGGCTATCTCCACCGCTTCGGCCTCACCCACGAGCGCGAGCTGCTGCTTTCGCCCGACGGCGGCATGCTCGAGGGCGCCGACCGCTTCTACGGTCCCGGCGGCGCGCGCCCGGCCGCCAACGGCCGCGACGAGGTGGCGGTTCGCTTCCACGTCCATCCGGCCGTCGGCATTTTTCGCGACAGACAGGAGCGGATGGTGCTGAAGGGTCCCGCCGGCGATCTCTGGCTGTTCACCTGCGCGGAGGTCCCGGCGGTAGTGGAGGATTCGATCTTCTTCGCCGGCATAGGCGGGCCGCAGAAGAGCCGCCAGATCGTTCTCTCCTTCCGCGCCTCAGAGTTCCCCGAGATCAACTGGCGTTTCGCCCGCGTGCACGCCTAGGCAGCGATTCCCATTTCCGCCCTTCTGTGTTAGGCGCAGCCGTCCCCCTGCTGTCCCGGAGCCTTGCCGATGGCCGTCGCCTCCAAGAAGATCGCCCCGCCCGATCTCGTCCCCGTCCGCCGCGCTTTGATCTCCGTCTCCGACAAGGCCGGGCTCGCCGGGCTCGCTGCCGAGCTGGCGGCCATGAAGGTCGAGCTCGTTTCGACCGGCGGCACGGCGAAGGCCATCGCCGCGGCGGGCATTGCTGCGCGCGACGTATCCGACCTGACCGGCTTCCCCGAGATCATGGACGGCCGCGTCAAGACGCTGCACCCGGCCGTGCATGGCGGCCTGCTGGCGATCCGCGACGACGCCGGGCACGCGGCGGCCATGCAGGCGCACGGCATCGGCGCGATCGACCTCGCGATCATCAACCTCTACCCGTTCGAGGAGGTGCGCCGCGCCGGCGGCGACTACCCGACCACGGTCGAGAACATCGACATAGGCGGCCCGGCCATGCTGCGCGCGGCGGCCAAGAACCACGCCTATGTGGCGATCGTCACCGACCCGGCCGACTACGGCGCGCTGCTCACGGCGCTGCGGGCGCATGGCGGCGCGCTGCCCTACCGCTTCCGGCAGGAGCTGGCGGCCAAGGCCTTCGCCCGCGTCGCCGCCTACGACGCCGCCATCTCCGGCTGGTTCGCCGAAACGCTGGCGATCCCCCAGCCCGACTGGCGCGCCTTCGGCGGTCGGCTGCATTCGGTCATGCGCTATGGCGAGAACCCGCACCAGACGGCCGGCTTCTACGTCACCGGGAGCCAGCGCCCCGGCGTGGCGAGCGCCCGCCAGCTCCAGGGCAAGCAGCTCTCCTACAACAACATCAACGACACCGACGCCGCCTTCGAGCTGGTGTCGGAGTTCGCCCCGGCCCGCACGGCCGCCGTCGCCATCATCAAGCACGCCAATCCCTGCGGCGTCGCCGAGGGCGCCAGCCTGCGCGAGGCCTATCTGAAGGCGCTCGCCTGCGATCCCGTCTCGGCCTTCGGCGGCATCGTCGCGGCGAACCGCACGCTCGACGCGGAAGCGGCGGAGGAAATCGTGAAAACCTTCACCGAGGTGATCATCGCGCCTGCGGCGAGCGACGAGGCGCAGGCGATCGTCGCCGCGAAGAAGAATTTGCGGCTGCTGGTCACTGGCGGATTGGCCGACCCGCGCGCCCGCGGGCTCACGGTGAAGCGCGTCGCCGGCGGCCCGCTCGTGCAGGACCGCGACAATGCCAGCGTCGACGACATGGAGCTGACGGTGGTGACGAAGCGCGCGCCGACTGAAGCCGAGATGGCAGACCTGCGCTTCGCCTTCCGGGTGGCCAAGCACGTCAAGTCGAATGCCATCGTCTATGTGAAGGACGGTGCCACCGTCGGCGTCGGCGCCGGCCAGATGAGCCGGGTGGATTCGTCGCGCATCGCCGCCCGCAAGGCGCTCGACGCCACCGAGGCCGCCGGTCTCGCCGAGCCGCTGACCAAGGGCTCCGTCGTCGCCTCGGACGCCTTCTTTCCCTTCGCCGACGGCCTGCTGGCGGCGGTCGAGGCCGGCGCGACCGCCGTCATCCAGCCGGGCGGCTCGGTGCGCGACGACGAGGTCATCGCCGCCGCCGACGCCCACGGCATCGCCATGGTCGTCACCGGCATGCGCCACTTCCGGCACTGATTCCCCTCACGGGGAGAGATGCCTCACGCCGCCTCGTACTGACGGCTCTTGACCCAGGGCAGCAGCGCCAAGCCGATCAGGAACAGCACGATGATCGGGGTGACGCCGACGCGCTGGGCGTCCTGGGTCGACAGGCCGAACAGCTCGGAGGCGAAGAAGGTGGTGGCGAGCGCGATTGCCAGCGGCCCGATGAAGGTCGTCGCGCGGCCCGACAGCGCATAGAGGCCGAACGCCTCGGTCACCTTGTCGGACGGCACCTGATCGACCAGCAGCGTGCGCGAGGCCGCCTGGATCGACCCGCCCGCCGCGCCGATCAGCGCGCCGGCGACGTAGAAGACGATGTCGGGCACGCTCGAATCGGCCCCCGCGGCGCCCACCGGCACGAACAGCACCTGCGTCTGCGTGGTCGAGATGATGACGAGGCAGCAGGCCGTCAGGATCACGGCACAGACCGCCACCACCAGCCGCGGACCGTAGCGCTGGTCGGCGAGGCCGCCGAGCCAGGCGCCGACCGCGCCGGTGATGTTGGCGAGGATGCCGAATATGCCGATCTGCACGATCGACCAGCCGAGCACGCCCGCAGCGTAGATGCCGCCGAAGGAATAGAGCGAGTTGAGCGCGTCGCGGTAGAACATCGACGAGATCAGGAAGCTGAAATAGCTGCGCTCGGTCGGCAGCCGCTTCAGCGTCGCCCACAGTTCGCGCAGACCCCGCGACACCGCGCCCTTCGTGGAAGCGCGGCGCGCCACGTCCGGCGTCCACAGGAACATCGGGACCAGGAAGACGACGTACCAGATCGCCGTCAGCGGCCCCGAGGCGCGGTCGCCCTCGCGGCTGGCGACGTCGAGCCCGAGGATGGGGTCGAGGCCGAGCATCGTCCTGCCGGTTCCCGGCTGGCCGGCCATGAAGCCGAGCACCAGCACCAGCGAGATCAGCCCGCCGACATAGCCGAGCCCCCAGGCCGAACCGGAGAGCCGCCCGAGCTCGGCGCGCGGCACCAGCGTCGGCATCATCGCGTTGTTGAAGACGGCCGCGAACTCCATGCCGAACACGGCGAGCGCGATCCAGAACAGCGTCGGCGCGAGGTTGGCCGCGCCGGGCACGGCATACCACAGCATCCACGAGCCGATGACGCCGAAGATCGAGAAGACGAGCACCCACGGCTTGCGCGGCCCGCTGGCGTCGGCGATAGCGCCGAGAATCGGCGAGAAAACGGCGATGATCAGCCCGCCGAAGCCGGTGGCGTAACCCCACAGCGACTGGCCGGTGGCCGGGTCCGGCGCCACGGCCGAGGCGAAATAGGGGGCGAAGACGAAGGTGATGATCAGCGTGTGGAAGGGCTGCTGGGCCCAGTCGAAGAACATCCAGCCCCAGATGCCGCGCTTCGAGGCGCGCCCGACCGTCGTCTCAGCCATCTATCCGTCCCCTCGCCGACCGCTCCCGCGGCCGCCGCCATGTCTGCACGTTTTTCGCGGCCGCGCAAACCGCCGTCGCGCAGGTCGCGGCGGGCCGCGCGTCAGCTCCGCCCGAGATCGTCCATCAGGCCGGCGGCGACGGTCAGCCGCGCGACCGTGATGTCGCCGCTCTCGGTCAGCGCCTGCAGGCGTTCGCGGGTGCCGGCCACCTTGTCGCCGCCGGCCTCCAGCCAGTCGGCCACCGGCTGGCCCGCCGCGGGCGCAGCCTTCAGCGCCGCGGCGGCGATCCCCCGCCGCGCCGCGCCGATCATGTCGGTGGCGCGCGCCAGCGCCAGCCCCTCATAGTAGTCGGCGGGCTCGATCTGCCGCGCCGCGTCCTCGATGCGGCCGATGCGGAAGGCCTCGGTCACCGCCATGAAGGCAGCCGCAGCGCGCTCCAGCGGAGCGCCGGACTGGGCCGCGAGCAGCGCCACGTCCGGCACGATCTCGGCGGCGGCAAGCGCGGCCAGACGCCGCGCGGTCGCGGCCGGCGCGCCCGCCGCCTCGGCCTCCGCGGCGAACGCCGCGAAGCGCCGGCGCACGACCTCCGGGAACAGCCCCGGCAGGGCCGGCTCCAGCGCCTTGCGGGCGGCCCGCAGCGCCGCCACGCGCTGCGCCACGTCCGCGCCGGGCGCCGCGTTCTTGAGCTGCCAGGCGGTGCCGACATGCACCAGCCGGCCGATCCGCTGGTAGAAGGAGAGCTGGACGTCGCCGGCTATCCTGTTGTCGAGCGCGTCGACCTGCGTATAGAGCTCCGGCAGCTCGAAGCCGTCGCGCACCACCGCGTAGGACGACACGATCTCGCCCGGCATGCAGCCGGTCATGTCCTGCAGCCGGTTGACGAAGGACGGCCCGCCGCGGTTGACCGCGTCATTGGCGAGCGCGGTGGCGATGATCTCGCGTCGCAGCCTGTGGCCGTGGATCTCGGCGCTGTATTTCTTCGCCATCTTCGCCGGGAAATAGGAGACGAGGTCGCGGTCGAAATGCGCCTCGTCCGGCACGCTGGAGGCGACGAGGTCGGCGAACAGCACGAGCTTGGCATAGGCGAGCAGCACGCCGAGCTCGGCCCGCGTCAGCGGCTGGCCCCGCGCCTCCCGCTCGGCGAGCGCATCGGGGCTTGGCAGGAACTCGACCTGCCGGTCGAGCAGGCCGCGTGCCTCGAGCGCCGCCATCATGCGCGCCTGGTGCGGCAGGTCCTCCAGCCCGCGGGCGCGGGCCAGCGAGATCGCCAGCGGCTGGTGGTAGTTGTTGGCAAGCACGAGCCCGGCGACCTCGCTGGTCATCTCGGCAAGCAGCTTGTTGCGGGCCGGCCGCGTCAGCCGCCCCGAGCGCATGGCCGCGGCGAGCGCGATCTTGATGTTGACCTCGACGTCGGACGAGTTGACGCCGGCCGAATTGTCGATCGCGTCCGAATTGCAGCGGCCGCCCCTGAGGCCGTATTCGATGCGCGCGAGCTGGGTCATGCCGAGATTGGCGCCCTCGCCGATCACCTTGACGCGCAGTTCGGCCGCCGTGACGCGGATCGCGTCGTTGGCGCGGTCGCCGACCTCGGCGTTGGATTCGCCGTCGGCGCGCACATAGGTGCCGATGCCGCCGAACCACAGGAGGTCGACCGGCGCCTTCAGGATCGCGCCCATGATCTCGATCGGGCTCGCCGTGCCCGCCTTGAGCCCGATCGCGGCCGCCGCCTCCGGCGTCAGCGCCACCGATTTCTGCGTGCGCGGCACGATCATGCCGCCCTTCGACAGCGCCGCCCTGTCGTAGTCCTGCCAGGACGAGCGCGGCAGCGCAAACAGCCGCTCGCGCTCGGCGAAGCTCTTCTCCGCGTCCGGATCGGGATCGATGAAGATGTCGCGGTGGTCGAAGGCCGCGATCAGCCGCGTCTGCCGCGAAAGCAGCATGCCGTTGCCGAACACGTCGCCCGACATGTCGCCGACGCCGACCACGGTGAACGGCTCCGTCTGGATGTCCCAGGCGCGGCTGTCCTTGCCGAGCTCGCGGAAATGCCGCTTCACCGCCTCCCATGCGCCGCGCGCGGTGATCCCCATCTTCTTGTGGTCGTAGCCGGCCGAGCCGCCCGAGGCGAAGGCGTCGTCGAGCCAGAAATCGTGCTCCTGGCTGATCGCGTTGGCGGTGTCGGAGAAGGTCGCCGTGCCCTTGTCGGCCGCGACGACGAAATAGGGGTCGTCGCCGTCGTGGCGGATGACGCCTTCCGGCGGCACGACATGGTCGCCCTCGATGTTGTCGGTGACCGACAGCAGCGAGGAGACGAAGTTGACGTAGGCCGCGCGACCGGCCTCGAACACCTGGTCGCGGCTGCCGCCGGCCGGGAGGCGCTTGGGAAAGAAGCCACCCTTGGCGCCGACCGGCACGATGACGGCGTTCTTGACCTGCTGCGCCTTGACCAGCCCCAGCACCTCGGTGCGGTAGTCCTGCGCCCGGTCCGACCAGCGCAGGCCGCCGCGCGCCACCGGGCCGAAGCGCAGGTGGACGCCCTCCACCTCCGGCCCGTAGACGAAGATCTCGCGCCACGGCCGCGGCTCCGGCAGGCCGGTCAGCGCCTTGGAATCGAGCTTGAGCGCCAGCGAGACCGGCCGGTCGGCCTTCGGCGCGTAATGGTTGGTCCTGAGCGTCGAGGCGATCAGGTTGAGGAAGCGGCGGATGATGGTGTCGTCGTCGAGGTTCGGCACCGCTTCCAGCGCCTGGGCGATCGCCGCCTCTATCTCGGCCTCGCCATTGCCTCGCGACGGGTCGAACCGCGCCCGGAACAGCTCGAACAGCCGCCGCGCGATTTCCGGATAGCGGTTGAGCACGGCGGCGATGAAGTCCTGGCTCTGCGGGATGCCGGCCTGCTGGAGATAGCGGCCATAGGCGCGCAGGATGCGGATCTCGGCCGGGCCGAGCCCGGCCGTCTGGACGAGCATGTTGTAGCCGTCATTGTCGCTCTGCCCGCGCCAGACCGACAGGAAGACCTCCTCGAACAGCGCACCGCCGTCGGCAAGGTCGATCGGCGCGGCCCGCGCGCTCTCCAGCTCCATGTCGTGCAGGAAGGCGACCCCGTCGCCGGTCTCGATCTCGAAGGTGCGCTCGCTGATGACGCGAAAACCCATGTTCTCCAGCAGCGGCACACGCCGCGACAGCGCCACCGGCGCGCCGTGGTGGTAGATCTTCAGGTCGGCATGGGTTTCGGCGCTGCCGGGATCGCGGTGGAAGCCGATGGCGATCGGGTTGTCCGGCCCGATCCCGATGAGCGCGGCCGCGTCGCGCAGGCCCACCTCGGGCGTGAACGAGTTGCGATAGCTTTCGGGGAAGCGCGCGGCGAGCGCGGCCTCCGCGGCACCCGCTCCGCTCGCCGCCACCGCCTCGCGCAGCGCGTCGTCCCACGTCCGCACGATGGCACGGATGCCCCCCTCCAGCGTCTCCTGCTCGATCTTCGGCGTCTTGCCGCCGGAGCGGCCGATGATGAAGTGCACGCGGGCGAGCGAGCCTTCGGGGAAGGCCGGATAGTAGGCCGACAGGCGGCCGTCGAAGAGCGTCTTCAGGAACTCGCCGATGGCGACGCGTACCTGCGAATCGTAACGGTCGCGCGGCACGAAGACGAGGACGGAGACGAAGCGGTCGAACTGGTCGACCCGGTAGAGCGCGCGCACGCGCGGCCGTTCGCCGAGCGCCAGGATCGCTTCGGCATGCCGGCGCAGCACCGGCACGCTGATCTGGAACAGCTCGTCGCGCGGATAGGATTCCAGCACGTTGATGAGCGCCTTGCCGGAATGGTCGTTCGGGTCGAAGCCGGACCTGGCGATCACCGCCTCGACCTTCGAGCGCAGGTAGGGGATCTTCATCACCGAGCGCGTGTAGGCGGTCGAGGTGAACAGGCCGACGATGCGCAGCTCGCCCGCCAGCTTGCCCTTCGGCCCGAATGTCTTGACCCCGACATAGTCGAGATAGATGCGCCGGTGGACCACCGACTTGGCGTTGGCCTTGGTGACGATCATCGGCTCCGGGCCGTGCAGGAAGGCGCGGATCTCCGGCGTCGTCGTCACCGCCTCGGTGCCGCGGCGCAGCACCAGCACGTCCGGGTCGGAGAGGATGCCCAGCCCCTCGCCGGCGGCGCGCTCCAGCCGCCCGTCCTTCTCGCCGCCGCGATAGCGGTATTCGCGCATGCCGAGGAAGGTGAAGTTGTCGTCGCGCAGCCATTCGAGGAAGGCGATCGCCTCGTCAACATGCGCCTTCTCCAGCGGCACCGGCAGGTAGCGCAGGTCGGTGATCGCCTGGTCGAGCCGCGCCAGCATCGGCTTCCAGTCGCGCACGGCGAGCCGCACCTGCCGCAATATGTGCTCCAGCCGCCCCTTCAGCGCCTCGGCCTCATGCGCCGGCAGACGCGGCACGTGGATGTGGATCAGGCTGACCCGGCCGGGCTCCACCCCGCCGCGCGCCGTCTCCGCCGCCATCGCCGCGCCGCCGCCGCGCCCATGACGCACCGAGATCACGGGATGCAGCACCAGCGTCGGCTCGCCCGTGGTCTCGGTCACCTCTCCGGTGATCGAATCGAACAGGAACGGCATGTTGTCGTTGATGACGGTGATCGCCGTCAGCGCCCGGCCCTGCAGCGTGAGCTTGGGGTCGTTGTCGATGGCGATGACGCTGTCGCCGCGCCGGTGGCGCTTCAGCGCCGCGGCCGCGAGCTGCGCCGCCCGCTCCAGCACCGCGGGGTCGTAGGCCGCCACGTCCTCGGCGGGAGCCTGCGCCTTGAACAGCTCGAACAGCCGCTCGGCGTCGCTCCCGCCGCCCGCGGTCGTCTCGTTGCGGTTACCGGCACGGCGCATGTCGTTCATGGTGATGAGACCTCCCCTTCGCCATCGCCTCTATGGTAACAGAACGATGGCGTTTGGCGACCGCCATGCGAGCGGCTGCCAAGCCACGTGAAACGAAGCGAAGGAGAAACGGGCATGCTCGACGAGACGACCGCGCGGCGCACCACGGCGCTGGACCTGAAGCCGGCGGATCCGCTGTCTGAGGGCACCCGCGCCTATTTCGCCAAATGCGAGGAAAAGCTCGGCCTCGTGCCCAACGTGCTTCTGGCCTACGCCTTCGACGAGAAGAAGCTGCGCGCCTTCTCGGACAACTACAACGACCTGATGCTGGGTGATTCGGGCCTCACCAAGCTGGAGCGCGAGATGATCGCGGTGGTCGTGTCCAGCCTCAACCACTGCCACTATTGCCTGGCCGCCCACGGCGCGGCGGTGCGCCAGCTCTCCGGCGACCCCGCCTTCGGCGAGGTGATCGCCCACAACTGGCGCGCCGCGGAGCTGCCGCCGCGCCAGGTGGCGATGATGGAGTTCGCCGAGAAGCTGACGCGGGAACCCGCGCGGGTGGCGGAGAGCGACCGCGCCGCGCTCCGGCAGGCCGGCTTCTCCGACCGCGACATCTGGGACATCGCGGCGACGATCGCCTTCTTCAACATGTCGAACCGCATGGCCGCCGCAGTTGACATGCGGCCCAACCCGGAATACCACGCCATGGCGCGGTAGGGGGTGAAGCGCCTCAGCTTCCCCGCAGCGCCAGCCTGTCGCCGCCGGTGACTAGGCGGTATTTCAGCATCTGGCCGGCCGACAGGTAGTAGAGCGCGCGCGGCGGGGTGTCGAGCGCGTGCAGCCACAGCGCCGGGTCGACGCCGAGCTCGATCAGCAGCCGCGAGATGCGCGCCGTCGTCATCTGCGCGTCGGCCATCGCCTGCTCGGGCGCCGTTGCCCCGCGCGTCACCGCATAGAACTGGTGCAGGCCGATCGCCGCGCGCGCGCCGACATGCCGCTCGGCGCCGCCGGCCAGGACGAGCGGGCAGGACGAGGCGCAGATCGCCCCGTCGGCGACCTCGGTCGCGAAGCCGTTCTTGCGGATCAGCCGCGCCATCGCCATCGCGTCCTCGAGCGATCCGCCCGGCGAATCGAGCGACACGGCACGGATATATTCGCCGCGCGCCGCGACCTCGGCGGCGAAGCGCTGCGCCGCGCCCGTGTCGATCGTGCCGGTGAGCCGCAGCAGCCCGCCTGCCTCCAGCGCGAAGCGGGCCGGCTCTCGCAGCACCGCCTCGTCGGTGGTGATGAAGCGGCGCGGATCGTTGCCGCTGCCCTCGCTCGCGGTCGTCTCCACCGCCGGCGGCAGCACCGGCACGGTCACCGCCGTGTCCGACCGTTCCTGCGGTTCGACGAACAGGCCGTTCTCGTCGACGAGCCGCTTGAGATCCAGCCCGAGCACGGTCGCCGTGCCGATCAGCATGCCGAAGAAGATCGCCCGCACAAGCCGCCCCTCCTCGAAGCGGGCGAGATAGCGGGCGATGGCGCCGCGGCGGCGGAAGGGAACTGTCTGGTCGATGCTCATCTGGGCATGCTCACGGGTCGAACCGCTTCCGGTCGGGCAGCGGCGTCACGTTCTCGGCGACCGGCCGCGCGTCGGGCGCAACCGGCTCGGGCGACGGCGCGGCGGCCGCCTCGTCATCCTTTTCGGCGGCGCGGCGGCGCGCATTGATCGCCGCGTTCAGCTCCAGCGCCCGCAGCATGTCGCCGGCGCTCACCTGGTCGGCCTCCGCCAGCCCCTCCTCGCCGCGCCGCACCGAGGCGTGCACGACGGCGAGGATGCCGACCAGCACGGCCGGCAGCAGATCGATCGAGATCGCGCCGGCCCAGCTCGGGATGAACTGCCGCGCATAGCGCAGCACGGCCTCTGCCGCCGTCAGCGGCACGTAGCGGCGCTCCGGCACCTTCGGCAGAGCGAGGATCTCGCCCGCCGCGTCCGACAGCGCCTTCGACTGCTGCGCCACCGATTCGCGCACGGTCGCCATCACCGCGTCCTGCCGGCCGGCGAGGTCGGCGCTGCGGCCGTCCGCCACCGGCGCGATGAAGCCGGCCGAGAGATCACCCGCCGCGCGGCTCACCGACGGCGCGATCGAGGTCTGCTGCAGCGCCGCGATGACGCCCGCGAGCGCCACCGCCTCCTTGCCGAAGCTGTCGGATCGCGGCTCGATCGGCCCCGGCGCGGAGACCAGCCCGCGCATCGTGCCGAGATGCGCCTGCCCCTCCTCGAACAGCTTGGCCACCGTCTGCCGCGAGGCCTGGATGCTGGCCTCCAGCTCGTGCATCTGCGCCGACATCTGGGTCAGGAGCTGAACCACGCTGCCGGAGCCGGAGGTGCCGGTCAGCGCGCCCGACTGCCGCTCGTCGTCGGCAAGACGGGCGAAACGCTCGGCGGCGCGCTGGATGTCGGGCAGCAGCGACAGCGCGCCCATCGCGTTGGTGTTGGCCTGGTCGAGGTCGGCCGTGTAGCCCTCCAGCGTCGTCGCCAGGTGCTGCTCCACCGCCGCCGAGCCGGCGAGCGCGGCCGCGTTCAGCCAGGACGACATGGCGATGATCATCGCCGAGCCCAGCGCCATCATGGCCAGCAGCGCGAGGCGCGAGCCCCAGTCGCGCATCTCCGGGGCGAACCGCATCAGGTAGGTCCAGAAGCCATAGATGCCGACCGACACGGCGACCGAATAGATGACGGCGGCGAAGAACACGGCGCTCGCGCCGCCGCTGCCTTCGAGCAGCCCGCGCACGCCGAGATAGGTATAGACGCCCGAGGCCAGCGCCAGCGTGGCGAGCACGAAGCGCGACATCGTCTCCAGCGACGCGACATGGGCGCGCAGCGCCCTGGCGGAACGCGCCGCGCTCATCGCGGGAGCGTCCGGGCTGCGCCAAACGGCGGATGGCAACGGGGCGGCGTCATGGTCGGTTCCGCCGCGCTAGTCGCAGATGCGCGGCGGCGTCGGAATCTCGCCCTCGGCGAGCCCGTACATGTAGGACCGGCCCTTCCACAGAACCGGCGGCGTATGACAGTGCGGCCCGGCGCGGCCGTTGCGGTCGAGATAGACGACCTCCGGCGCGCGGTTCTGCTCCAGCTCGGCCGCCAGATGTCCCATGCCGACGACGATGCGCTTGTAGCCGGAGGGGCTGATGATGACGAGGTTGCCGTAGGAATCGTCGTAGACGCGCTCGCCGGCGCTCGCTCCCCCGAAGCTGCCGGCCCGTGCCGGATCGGTCAGCATGGCCAGGCCGAATCCCAGCGCCAGCGCGCCGGCGGCCCAGGCCGCGGCCGTCATCGTATCGCGTAGCAGGCTCATGGCCCTCTTTCCTTCAACCCGGACGGGCCCCCTCGCCGCCCACGTTAACGCATTCTTCACCATTGTCACCGGCGCGGCCGGCGCCCGTCCACGCCAATTGACAAGCGTGGTTAATTCCGGGAATGGAGCGCCATGGCCGAGCACGAGATCGAGATTTCGCAACTGCGTCTGCGCGACGCGCACCAGTTCGCCCCGCTGCTGGCGGGCTACGCGCAGGCGCTGAAGCGCGGCGCCCCGCGCCGTCCCGACGACTTCTATGCGGAGGCGCTGCTGCAGGACCGCGTGGCCGAGGTGCTGGGCGCGCGCATCGACGGCGAACTCGTCGGCTTCCTGATCTATGTCGACATGCCGGAGCCGGTATCTGGCATGCGCTGCGGCGTGGTCGACCACGTCTACGTGCACCACGACCACCGCAACAAGGGCATCGCCAAGGCCCTCGTCGACCTGCTCGCCGACCAGGCCGAGGAACGCGGCTGGTCGAGGCTGATCCTCAACGCCCCGCGCCAGCCCGAGGACGGCCGCAAGCTCTACGAGCAGATCGCCGCGCCGGCCGACTGGTCGAGCTTCATCATCCGCTTCGACCATCCCTGACCGGACCGCCGCGCGTAATTTTTCGCGGCCGGTGTCGGCGCGGCCTCGGCCCGTGCGTTCCTTGGTGCAGAGCCTCATCCGAAAGGACGCCACGCCATGTACCGCACCGCCGCAATCCTCATCGCCCGGCTGATCTTCGCCGGCGCCTTCGCCATGGCCGCCTTCTTCAAGTTCGCCGGCATGCAGATGACGGCCGACTACATCGCCGGCGCCGGCTTCCCCGCGCCGCTCTTCCTCGCCTGGGTGGCCGCCTTCTTCGAGGTGGCGCTGGTGCTTGCCTTCCTCACCGGCGCCTTCTTCCGCGAGGCCGCGCTGCTTGCCGGCGTCTACGTGATCTTCCTCGCCTTCGCCTTCCACGGCCCGTCGCACTGGGCCGCGAACCAGGCCGAGTTCGGCTTCTTCGTCGACCATTTCACCTTCCTGGCCGGCCTGCTGTTCGCCGCCGTCCACGGTCCCGGCGACCGTCTGACGCTGCACAAGGGCCTCATCTGAAGCCTCCTTTTGCAGGCCCGCGGCCGGCTTGCGGGAGCCGGCCGCGGCCTCCCGATTTCGGCTGTTGATCTTTCGGCGCGAATGCGTTTAGCGTCGCGCACGATGACGAACCGCCCCCGCCTCCTCACCGGCGCCACGGCTCTCGTGCTGTCGGCGGTTTCGCTCGCCGGCGGCTGCACGACACCGCCGCAGCAGCAGCGTCCGTCGCCCCAGGGCGTCTCCGTCCAGCCTGCTCTTGCCGTCTATCGCTGCGGCGACGAGGGCGACCTGCGCATCGAGAACGGCGGCTCCAGCGTGCGCGTCAGCTTCGGCGATGCCGACCCGGTCGAGCTCGCCGCCGCCCCGCCCGGCCAGCGCAGCCGCTACGGCGCCGACGGCTATGCGCTGGTGCTGGAGGACCGCGAGGCGCTGTGGATGAAGGCCGGCAAGGTCCCGCTCACCTGCCGGCGCTAGAAGCCGGCCCACGCCTCCGCCCCATCGGCAAGGCCTTCAAACGATTGATCCGGCCGCTACGGCGAACCCTCCGCGCAAAAATCGATTAAACCCGCTCGCGGCCACGATTTTCCGGCTTTGACGCGCTGCAAAAACGGGTCTAGAACCCGGGCAGTCGCAACGGCCGCCCGCAGCGGCGGCAACGCAGCGGCGCACGGCCGTTCCCTGCCCGCGAGCCCGAGCCCGGGGAGGCCATATCTGGGGGAGCCATGAGCCAGCCAACAGCCACCCGCGCGAGACCCGTCTCACCGCATCTGACGATCTACCGCTGGCGCCCGACGATGGCGATGTCGATCGCCCATCGCATCACCGGCATCGCGCTCTATTTCGGCATGCTGCTGGTCGCGGCCTGGCTGGTCGCGGCGGCGAGCGGGCCGGTCTGGTTCGACAATGCCAACTGGCTCGCCGGCTCGTGGTTCGGCATCCTCGTGCTGATCGGCTTCACCTGGGCGCTGTTCCACCATCTCTTCGGCGGCATCCGCCACTACATCTGGGACACCGGCGTCGGCATGGGCAAGGAGACCTCGACGCTGCTCGCCTGGCTGACGCTGGCGGCATCCCTCCTCTGCACGGCCGTCACCTGGGCCGTCTATTTCATCTGGTTCTGAGGCGCCCCATGAAAGCGATGCGCACCCCGTTGCGGACGGTCCGCGGCCTCGGCTCCGCCCATGAGGGAACGAGCCATTTCTGGATCACCCGCATCAGCGGCGTGGCGCTGGTGCCGCTGTCGCTGTTCGCGATCGGCCTGGTCTTCTCGCTGCTCGGCAAGGACCATGCGGCCGCGCTCGCCGCGCTCGGCCGGCCGGTCGTCGCCATCCCGCTGATCCTGTTCGTCATCATCGGCGTCGAGCACATGCGGCTCGGCATCCAGGAGAGCATCGCCGACTACATCCACGGCGAGCTGCTCAAGGTCGCCGTGCTCATGCTCAACACCGCCTTCTGCCTGCTCGTCGGGGCCGCCGGCGTGTTCTCCCTTCTGATCATCGCATTCGGAGCCTGACCCTCGTGGCAATCGAGCCCAAGCCCATCGCCAAGCCCGGCATCGGCGCCGGCGCCTATCGCTACGTGGACCACAAATACGATGTCGTCGTCGTCGGCGCCGGCGGCGCCGGCCTGCGCGCCACCCTCGGCATGGCCGAGCAGGGCCTGCGCACGGCCTGCATCACCAAGGTGTTCCCGACCCGCTCGCACACGGTGGCCGCGCAGGGCGGCATCGCCGCCTCGTTGCAGAACATGGGTCCCGACAACTGGCAGTGGCACCTCTACGACACCGTCAAGGGCTCCGACTGGCTCGGCGACGTCGACGCGATGGAATACCTCGCCCGCGAGGCGCCGGCCGCCGTCTACGAGCTGGAGCACTACGGCGTGCCCTTCTCGCGCACCGAGGACGGCCGCATCTACCAGCGCCCGTTCGGTGGCCACATGCAGAATTTCGGCGACGGCCCGCCGGTGCAGCGCACCTGTGCCGCGGCCGACCGCACCGGCCACGCCATCCTGCACACGCTCTACGGTCAGTCTGTGAAGAACAAGGCGCAGTTCTTCATCGAGTATTTCGCCATCGACCTGATCATGACCGACGGCGTCTGCACCGGCGTCGTCGCCTGGAACCTCGACGACGGCACGATCCATCGCTTCTCGGCCAAGATGGTGGTGCTGGCGACCGGCGGCTACGGCCGCACCTATTTCTCCTGCACCTCGGCCCACACCTGCACCGGCGACGGCGGCGGCATGGTGGCCCGCGCGGGCCTGCCGCTGCAGGACATGGAGTTCGTGCAGTTCCACCCGACCGGCATCTACGGCGCCGGCTGCCTGATCACCGAGGGCGTGCGCGGCGAGGGCGGCTACCTCGTCAATTCCGAGGGCGAACGCTTCATGGAGCGCTACGCGCCGTCGGCCAAGGACCTCGCCAGCCGCGACGTCGTTTCGCGCTGCATGACGCTGGAGATCCGCGAGGGCCGCGGCGTCGGCAAGCAGAAGGACCACATCTTCCTGCACCTCGACCATCTCGACCCGGCCGTCATCCACGAGCGGCTGCCCGGCATCGCCGAATCGGCCCGCATCTTCGCCGGGGTCGACGTCACCCGCGAGCCGATCCCCGTGCTGCCGACGGTGCACTACAACATGGGCGGCATCCCGACCAACCACTGGGGCGAGGTGCTGAACCCGCAGCCGGGCGAGCCGGACCGCATCCAGCCCGGCCTGATGGCCGTCGGCGAGGCGGGCTGCGCCTCCGTCCACGGCGCCAACCGGCTCGGCTCCAACTCGCTGATCGACCTCGTCGTGTTCGGCCGTGCCGCGGCCATCCGCGCCGGCGAGGTGATCGACCGCACCGAGAAGGTGCCTGACCTCGACGTCGCCGCGTGCGACAGGATCATGGAGCGCTTCGACCGGCTGCGCCACGCCGACGGCCACAGCCCGACGGCGACCCTGCGCGAGAAGATGCAGCGCGCCATGCAGGAGGACGCCGCCGTCTTCCGCACGCAGGAATCGCTGGAAGCCGGCTGCCGGCGCATTTCCGCCATCTGGAAGGAGCTGGGCGACCTCAAGGTCACCGACCGCTCGATGATCTGGAACTCCGACCTGGTCGAGACGCTGGAGCTGGAGAACCTGATGGCCAACGCCATCACCACGGTCTACTCGGCCGAGGCCCGCAAGGAGAGCCGCGGGGCGCATGCGCGGGAGGACTTCTCCGAGCGCGACGACAAGAACTGGCGCAAGCACACGCTGTCCTGGCTGAACGCGGCCGGCGACGTGCGGCTCGACTACCGGCCGGTCCACACGCAGACGATGCTGCAGCCGCAGGACGGCGGCATCGACCCGGCCCGCATCGCGCCGAAGAAGCGCGTCTACTGATCGCGAGGCAGGATCATGGCTGAACTCACCCTCCCGAAGAACTCGCAGATCAGGACCGGCAAGACCTGGCCGAAGCCGGAAGGCGCCACCAATATCCGCGAATACCGCGTCTACCGCTGGTCGCCGGACGACGGCCAGAATCCGAGCGTCGACACCTACTACGTCGACCTCGACGATTGCGGGCCGATGGTGCTCGACGCGCTGTTGTGGATCAAGAACAAGGTCGACCCGACGCTGACGCTGCGCCGCTCCTGCCGCGAGGGCATCTGCGGCTCCTGCGCCATGAACATCGACGGCTCCAACACGCTCGCCTGCACCAAGGGCATGGACGAGATTTCCGGGCCGGTGAAGATCTACCCGCTGCCGCACATGCCGGTGGTCAAGGACCTCGTGCCGGACCTGTCTGTGCCCTACGCACAGCTCTCCTCGATCGAGCCGTGGCTGCAGACGGTCACGCCCGAGCCGGCCAAGGAGTGGAAGCAGAGCCACGAGGACCGCGCCAAGCTCGACGGGCTCTACGAGTGCATCCTGTGCTTCTGCTGCCAGACCTCGTGCCCGAGCTACTGGTGGAACGGCGAGAAATATCTCGGCCCCGCCGTGCTGCTGCAGGCCTATCGCTGGCTGATCGACAGCCGCGACGAGATGACCGGCGAGCGCCTCGACAACCTCGAGGACCCGTTCCGGCTCTACCGCTGCCACACGATCATGAACTGCACGCAGGCCTGCCCGAAGGGCCTGAACCCCGCCAAGGCGATCGCCGAGATCAAGAAGATGATGGTGGAGCGGCGGGTCTAGTATCGCGCTCGCCCCTCTCGCTTGTGCCTGTGGGAGCAGCGCCAGCGCGTCACGCACCCGTGTAGCGGCTTTGAATTGCAGTTTGGCGCGGCGGTGCTAGCTTGCCCGCGACACGGAGGAACCCGATGACGCGCGCCGCCCTCGCAACGCTTGCCCTGATGGCCCTGCTCGTGGTGCCGGCCCATGCCGACAAGCAGGTCGCGATCTTCGCCGGCGGCTGCTTCTGGTGCGTCGAGTCCGATTTCGACCACGTGCCGGGCGTGCTGTCCACGACCTCCGGCTATATCGGCGGCACGACGCAGAACCCGACCTATTACGACCACACCGCCGCCGGCCACCGCGAGGCGGTGCGGGTCGAGTTCGACAATGCGCGCGTCAGCTACGAGGAGCTGGTCTCCTACTTCTTCCACTCGGTCGACCCGACCGACGCCAGCGGCCAGTTCTGCGACCGCGGCCACAGCTACACCACCGCCATCTACACGCTGGGCGACGACGAGCTCGCCGTCGCGACCAAGGGCAAGGCGGCCGCCGAGAAGGAGCTGAAGAAGCCGATCGTCACCGAGATCGCCGCCGCGCCGGAATTCTGGCCGGCCGAGGACTACCACCAGGACTACTACAAGAAGAATCCGCTCCGCTACGAATACTACCGCCACGGTTGCGGCCGTGACGCCCGCGTCGAGGCGCTGTGGGGCGCCAACGCCCGCAAGAGCACCGTCAAGGGAAGCTGATCAGACGAGCGGCCAGCCGGCCGGCGCTGGAGCATTTACAGCAAAAGTGCGAAGCGGTTTTGCGTCCGGAAATGCGGCTCAAACAAGAGATAGAGCGGTTCTGCCGATTCCGTGAAAACCAGAACCGCTCCAGGCCGACCGGCTGGCTCCCGCTCAGGCGAGCTTGGCGTCCAGCGTTACCTTGATCGCGCCGAGCGCCTGGGAGACCGGGCAGTTGGCCTTGGCCTTCTCGGCCAGTTCCTGGAACTTGGCCTTGTCGATGCCCGGCACCTTGGCCGTCAGCGTCAGCGCGCTTTCGGTGATGCCGGTGCCGGGGATGACGGTGACCACCGCCTTGGCCTCCAGCCGCTCGGCCGTCGTGCCGTTCTCGGCGAGGAAATGCGAGAGCTGCATGGCGAAGCAGCCGGCATGGGCTGCCGCGATCAGCTCCTCCGGATTGGTCCCGGCCTTGCCGCTTTCGTCCTCGAAGCGGCCCTTGAAGGAATAGGCGCTGCCCTTGAGCACGCCGCTCTGCGTGTCGAGCGTGCCGGTGCCGCCCCTGAGATCCCCCTTCCAGACGGCCGTGGCGTGACGTTGCATGACGTGCTCCTTTCCTGCGTTGAATGGCGATACGACAAGACGATAGGGCGGCGGCGGTCCCCGATCCAGACGACCTTCGGCGCAATTCGTCGCGAGCTTCGGTCTTTTGGTTTTGCGCATGTCTTTGTCCCGAAACCGGCTTCCACTTTCGGGAGACATGCTTCAGCGCCGCGCCCGCGCGCCCTCGATCGCCGTGGCGAGCAGCGCCTGCCGCGCCAGCGCACGGGCGAGATCGGGGCGCCGGCGCGTCTCCAGCACCGCCGCCGCCAGCCGCTCCAGCGCGCGCATGATCGCCTCCGCGCTCCAGGCGCCGAGAGCCGCCTCGACGAGCTGGCGCCGCGCGAAGAACACCGGCGGCCGCGCCAAGGCGACGACCGCCGCGGCCGGCTTGCGCTCGCGCTCCATCGCCTGCCGCATCGACAGCAGCGTCTGGAACTGCCTGAGCGCCGAAGATAGCGGCAGGAAGGGCGCGCTGCCCGACGCCATCAACTGCGCGAAGGCCGCGTCGAACTCCGCCGCCTTCCCGGCGATCACCGCATCGACCGCGCCGTCGACCGAGGCGGTCGAGGCGTCGCCCGTCGCCGCGCGGACGTCGTCGATCTCGATGCGCTGCTGTCCGGCGCAGTAGAGCGCGAGCTTCTCCAGCTCGGAACGGCTCGCCAGCCGGTCGCCGCCGAGCGCGGCCTTGAGCTGCTGGCGCGCCTCCAGCGTGATCGCCAGCCCGGCCTTGCCGAGCTCCTCGTCGATCAGCCGGTCGATGCCGCGCGCGTCGTCGGCATAGCAGGGCAGCGCCATGCCGGAAAAACCGCCCTCGACCGCCGTGCGCAGCGGCGCACCCTTCTTGAGGTCGCCCGCCTCGATCAGCACCACGGCGTCCGCCGGCGGCTCCTCGAGCAGAACCTTGACGCCGTCGGCGAGCCCCTTGTCGCCGCGCGCGTCGAGCACCCAGATCAACCGCCGCGAGGCGAACATCGGCACGGTGCGCGCCTCGTCGACCAGCCGTCCCGGCTCGGCGTCGAGGCTCGAAGCCGACAGCTTGATCACCGAGAACGGATCGTCGAGCGGCAGGCCGGTCGACGCCGCGAAGCGCTTGGCCCGCTCGGAGACGAGGCCGCGGTCGGGCCCATAGATCAGCACGATGCGCGCCTCGGGGCTGGGCCTGCCCAGCCAGCCGTCGACCTCGTGCGCCTTCTTCTGGGCCACCGGCCGCCCTCAGCGCCCCGCCCGGGCCAGCACGCGCTCGGCCTGCGCCAGATGCAGCCGCTCGACCATCCGCCCGTCGATCTGGATCACGCCCTTGCCGGCGTTCTCCGGCGCGGCGTAGGCGGCGACGATGGCGCGGGCTTCGGAAAGTTCGTCCTCATCCGGCGAGAAGGCGCGGGTCGCCGGCTCGACCTGCGCCGGGTGGATCAGCGTCTTGCCGTCGAAGCCCATGTTGCGCCCTTCCGCACATTCGCGCGCGAAGGCGTCGAGGTCGCGAAAATCGTTGCTGACGCCGTCGAGCGCGTCGATGCCCGCCGCCCGCGCGGCAAGCACGATCTGCGACAGCCAGGCGTTCAGGTAGCGCCGGTCGGGCGTCGCCCGCACGCCGGTCTCCTTGACGAGGTCGTTGGTGCCGGCGACGAAGCAGGAGAGCCGCGCGGCCGCGTCGCGCGCCAGCTCCGCCAGCGCGCCGAGGTTGAGCACGGCGCGCGGCGTCTCGATCATCGCCCACAGGCAGAGCTCCAGCGGCGCGTCGGTGTCGTCCAGCGCCTCGTCGGCCTCGAGGATGTCGCGCGGCCCCTCGACCTTGGGCAGCAGGATGGCGTCGGCGCGGGCCGCCCGCGCGGCCAGCAGGTCCTCGGTGCCCCATTCGCTGGAAAGCGGGTTGATGCGCACCACGATCTCCGGCCCGCCGGCGGCGCGGCCGGCCACGAAGGCGCGCATCGCCTCGCGCGCCGCCGCCTTGGCCTGCGGCGCGATCGAATCCTCGAGGTCGACGATGACGGCGTCGCAGGCGAGCGTGGCCACCTTGGCCAGCGCCTTCTCGTTGCCGGCGGGGACGTAGAGGACGGAGCGGCGGGGGCGTATGGGGCGGATCGGCATGCCCTCTCATGCAACGCCCGCGGCGGGCGCGCAAGCGCGAGATGGCGCCGCGGCGGCCACGCGCCCCCTTGCGCGGAACCCGCGAAGCTGGTTCGGTCGCGCCACGTGTCCTTTCGCATGACGTCCCCATGAAATCCTACGACATCGCCATCATCGGCGGCGCCATCGTCGGCAGCTCGGTCGCCTGGTTCCTGCGCGAGGAGGGCTTTTCCGGCTCGATCGCGCTGATCGAGCGCGATCCCGGCTTCGCGCACGCCGCCACCACGCTCTCCTGCGCCTCGATCCGCCAGCAGTTCTCGATTCCCGAGAACATCAGGCTGTCGCGCTTCACGCTGAGCCTGTTCCGCGACCTCGAAAGGCATTTCGGCGCGGGCGCCGACATCGGTTTTCGCGAAAAGGGCTACCTGATCCTCGCCGGCGAAGCGGGCCTGCCGGTGCTCGTCCACAACCATGCCGTCCAGCAGGCCGAGGGCGCCGACATCGTGCTGGAGGATGCCGGCCTGCTGCGCCGGCGCTTTTCCTGGCTGGCGACCGACGGCATCGCGGCCGGCGCCTACGGGCTGACCGGCGAGGGCTGGTTCGATGCGCATGCGCTGCTGGCGCTGCTGCGCAAGGCGCTGCGTGGCCGCGACGTCGACATGATCCGCGACGAGGTCACGGCGCTGGAGCTGAAACCCGGCGGGCCGGCCCGCCTCACGCTCGCCGGCGCGGGCGAAATCGAGGCCGGCATCGTCGTCAACGCCGCCGGCCCCTCCGCCGGCAAGGTCGCGGCGCTCGCCGGCATCGACCTGCCGGTCGAGCCGCGCAAGCGCTCCGTCTTCGTCTTCGAGGCACGCGAGCGGTTCGACGACATGCCGCTGCTCGTCGACCCGAGCGGCGTCTACGTGCGGCCGGAAGGCTCGGTCTATATCACCGGCGGTGCCGAGGACGAGGCGGGCGAGCAGGCCGCCGACCCGGCGGATTTCGAGCCGGACTGGCCGCTCTTCGAGGAGCAGATCTGGCCGGTTCTGGCCACCCGCATCCCCGCCTTCGAGGCGCTGAAGCTGCAGCGGGCCTGGGCCGGCCACTACGACTACAACAGGCTCGACCAGAACGCCGTGATCGGGCCGCACCCGCAGGCCGCCAACTTCCTGTTCGCCAACGGCTTTTCCGGCCATGGCCTGCAGCAGGCTCCGGCCGTCGGCAAGGCGCTCGCCGAGCTGGTCGTCCACGGCGGATACCGCACCGTCGACTGCTCCGCCTTCGGCTACGAGCGTGTCGTCGAGGCAAAACCCTTCCGCGAGCTCAACATCATCTGAGCCTCCTGCACCGCCAGCGCGTTGGGCAGCGCATGGCCGAGCGCGGTGTTGTCGAAGATGCACCAGGTCTCGACCCCGCCCGTCCGCGCCGCGGTGATCCGTGCCGAGATCGCGGCGAGCCGGTCCGGCGGATAGTCGGACCTGTAGATCTCGGGCGAGCCGTGCAGGCGGAAATAGGCGAGCCCCGGCCAGCCGGCCGGCAGCTCGTCGCCGGCGAAGCGGGACGGATCCGCCGCGACGCGCGCTATGCGATGGCGCACGAGCACCGCCTCGACCTCGGCGACGGCCCAGCTCGCATGCCGCGGCTCGACCGCGGCCGGCACGCTTTCCGCACGTTCGCGCAGGAGCCGGAGGAAAGCCGCCGCCGTCTCGCTCCAGCGCAGGCTCGGCGGGAGCTGGACGAGCAGCACGCCGAGCTTGTCCCCGAGCCCGTCCGCTTCGGCGAGGAAGCGGTCGAGCAGCGCCTCGCAGCCCGAGAGCCGCTTCTCGTGCGTGATCGTGCGCGGCAGCTTCACCGAGAAACGGAAGCCGGCCGGCGTCGCGCCGGCCCAGCGCTCGTAGGTCTCGCGCCTGTGCGGGCGGTAGAAGGAGGAGTTGATCTCGACCGCCGTCAGGCTTCGCGCATAGCGCTCCAGATGGCTGCTCGAGCCCGGGAAATGCGCCGCGTGGCGCGACGCGATGCTCCAGCCGGCGGTGCCGATCCGCGCCGGCATATCAGTGGTCGGGGTGTCTGCCTCTTTGATTCGACGCATTGAATGTGTAAAGCGAGATGGTAGCCACTCGCAAAGAAACGTCTGACCATGGAAAAGTTCACCACGCTCACCGGCGTCGCCGCGCCCCTGCCGATCGTCAACATCGACACCGACATGATCATCCCCAAGGATTATCTGAAGACGATCAAGCGCACCGGCCTCGGCACCGGCCTCTTCGCCGAGATGCGCTTCAACGAGGACAGCACGGAAAACCCAGACTTCGTTCTCAACAAGCCGGCCTACCGCAAGGCGCAGATCCTGGTGGCGGGCGACAATTTCGGCTGCGGCTCCTCGCGCGAGCACGCGCCCTGGGCGCTGCTCGACTTCGGCATCCGCTGCGTGATCTCGACCAGCTTCGCCGACATCTTCTACAACAACTGCTTCAAGAACGGCATCCTGCCGATCACCGTCAGTCCCGAGGACCTGGAGAAGCTGCTGGACGACGCCTCGCGCGGCGCCAACGCGACGCTGACCGTCGACCTCGAGGCCAACGAGATCCGCGGCCCGGACGGCGGCGTGGTCAGGTTCGACCTCGACGCCTTCAAGCGGCACTGCCTGCTCAACGGGCTCGACGACATCGGCCTGACCATGGAGAAGGCCCCCTCGATCGAGGGCTTCGAGAAGGGCTACGCCGAGACCCGGCCCTGGGCCTGAGAAAGGTCGCGGGCGAGCCGGTCCGCCGGCTTGCCCCGTGAGGGAGGCGTCATGAGGATGAAGATCCGTCTCGCCGCGCTGGCGCTTCTGTGCGCCGCCTTGGCCGCTCCGGCGGCCGCGCAGGACCGGCCGCAGCCGCCGGTCCCCTTCGCCGGCGGCCAGCTCACCGTCACCGAGGTCGACGACGGCGAGAAGGCGCTCGCCTTCGACGGGCGCGAGCTGGCGCGCAACTACTACGTCTCCTATGACCGCACGGTCGAGGTCGGCGGCGTCGAGGTGGCGCTCGTCGAGGTCGGCGACGGCGGCAACGCCTGCGGCGCCATCACCAACATCGTCTGGAAGCCGGAAGGCGGCGAGGTCGAGGCCGTGCCGGCCGCCGAGGACTGCGGCTCGCCGCCCGCCGCCGTCACGTCCGACGCGATCTATTTCGTGCCTTTTCCGATGCCCGGCGAGACCCTGCCGGTGAAGATGTGGTCGCCGCAGGCGGGCATGCGGGTGGCCGGCGAGATGGCGTTTGCGCCGCAGCCCGATACCGGCTGGCGCGACGTCGACGGCGCCGGCATGGCCAACATCCTCGACGTCTTCTCCAATGCCGCCGTCTACGAGGCCGCGCAACGGCTGCTCGGCGCCGACCTGACCGAGGTGGCGAGCGGCCTGATCGTCGGCTCCGAGCCGCAGGTGCTTCCTTCCGGCGCCTTCTACGGCAGCGGCTGCGTGCCGCATGCCTGCGGCGTGTCCGACGCTTTCATGGCCGTCGACCCGGCCAAGCGGAAGCTCTATTTCGCCCAGCAGCAGGACAATGGCGGCCCGCGCATGTGGCCCGAAGCCGCCAAATGGCCGCGCGAGCTGCGCACCGCGATGAACGAGGCCATCGGCCGTTGAGGGAACCCATTTCATGCGCAAGCTGATCTCCACCGGCTCGCCCTTCGAGAAGACGGCCGGCTATTCGCGCGCCGTGGTCGAGGGCGACTGGTGCTTCGTCTCCGGCACCACCGGCTACGACTACGCCACCATGTCCATGCCCGAGACGGTCGAGGAGCAGACGCGCAACTGCCTCGCCACCATCGGCAAGGCGCTGGCCGAGGCCGGCTTCGGCTTCGGCGACGTGGTGCGGGCCCGCTACCACGTCACCGAGCGCGCCTACGTCCCGCGCGTCTTCCCGATCCTCGGCGAGACCTTCGGCGACATCCGCCCGGCCGCCACCATGACCATCTGCCAGCTCAACGAGCCGGAGATGAAGATCGAGGTCGAGGTCACCGCGCTGCGGCGCCGCTGACCGGCCTCCCCAGCCCGCCGCGCTTGCGCTCGCCGCCGCCTGCCGCTAGTCAGGCGCCGGATCGTTTCCTCACGCGCAAAGGCTCTCCCATGGCATCCCGCAAGCTTCTCCTCCTTCCCGGCGACGGCATCGGCCCCGAGGCGATGGCCGAGGTGCGCAAGCTGGTCGCGCTGATGAACGAGCGCTTCGGCGCCGGCTTCGAGACCGAGGAGGGGCTGGTCGGCGGCTCGGCCTACGACGCCCACGGCCAGGCCGTGTCGGAGGCCGACATGGCCAAGGCGATGGCCGCGGACGCCGTGCTGTTCGGCGCCGTCGGCGGGCCGAAATGGGCCGACGTGCCCTACGAGGTGCGCCCGGAGGCCGGCCTGCTGCGGCTGCGCAAGGATCTCGAGCTGTTCGCCAATCTGCGCCCGGCCATCTGCTACCCGGCGCTCGCCGCCGCCTCCTCGCTCAGGCAGGAGGTCGTCGAGGGCCTCGACATCCTGATCGTGCGCGAGCTGACCGGCGGCGTCTATTTCGGCGAGCCGAAGGAGATCATTGACCTCGGCAACGGCCAGAAGCGCGGCATCGACACGCAGGTCTACGACACCTACGAGATCGAGCGTATCTGCGGCGTCGCCTTCGAGCTCGCGCGGACGCGCCGCAACAAGGTGTGCTCGATGGAGAAGCACAACGTCATGAAGTCGGGCGTGCTGTGGAAGGAGGTCGCCACCGCCACCCACAAGGCGCGCTATTCCGACGTCGAGCTGACCCACATGCTGGCGGATGCCGGCGGCATGCAGCTCGTGCGCTGGCCCAAGCAGTTCGACGTGATCGTCACCGACAATCTGTTCGGCGACATGCTGTCGGACGTGGCGGCGATGCTCACCGGCTCGCTCGGCATGCTGCCCTCGGCCTCGCTCGGCGCGCCGGACGCCAAGACCGGCAAGCGCAAGGCGCTCTACGAGCCGGTGCACGGCTCGGCGCCCGACATCGCCGGCAAGGGCATCGCCAACCCGATCGCCATGATCGCTTCCTTCGCCATGTGCCTGCGCTATTCCTTCGGCATGATCGAGGAGGCCGACCGGCTGGAGGCGGCGATCGCCGCCGTGCTGGCCGACGGGCTCAGGACCGCCGACATCGCCGCCCCCGGCGCGCAGACCATCGGCACCACGGCGATGGGCGACGCCATCGCGGAGAAGTTCCTGGCGCTGTCGGCGGCGTAGGTCTTCGTCGGCTGAGTGCCTCCCCTGCGAGGGGAGGCGGAAGCGCCTACAGCCTGATCCCGTCCGGGATCGGGCCCCATTTGTTGTCGTGCCTCTGCGTCGGCACCAGCGTGAAGACGAACACGATCAGCGCGCCGATCGACGGGATCAGCCACAGGAGCAGGAACCAGCCCGACAGGCCGATGTCGTGCTGCCGGCGCACCGTGACCGCGATCGAGGGGATCAGCAGCGCGAGCGTGGCCACGCCTGCCGCGATCGAGGTGACCACCGGCTCGCGCTCCTCGTCGAAGCCGAGCGCGGTCCCCAGCAGGAAACCCGCCGCCGCGATCGCGATCAGCAGCAGCGTCGAGAACAGCACGAAGCCCCAATATTCCTTGCGCCGCGCTCGGCCGCGGAAATTGGCGTAGTTGGTGCCGATCGTACGCCGGAAATAGCCGAACAGGCCGGTCGTGCGGTTACGCGGGTCGATAAACGCGGCGGCGGGCGTCATCGGCTGTCCGGCCGTCACCGGCACGGCGGTCCTGCGGCTGGCCGCGACCGCGATCTCGCGCGCACGGTCGCCGTCGGGCCGGAACTCGATCCGCGCACCCTTGGCCACGCGCTCGACCTCGCCGAGGTCGTGCCGGTCGAAGACGTAGCGATTGCCGTCCGCGCCCGTTGCGAAGCCGACGCCGCGCTCCGCGTCGAAATAGAGGACTTCCCCGCCGATCGTCCCGCCTGCCGCCATATCTGTGCCTCCCGCGCGCAGACCTTTCTATCGCGCGGGCCCGGCTGTCAACGCGCTTCCGCGCCTCAGTCCTGGAGCTGGCGCGCCTCGGAGGGCAGCATGATCGGAATACCGTCGCGCACCGGATAGGCGAGCCTGGCGGCCGGCGAGACCAGCTCCTGCGCCTCGGCGTCCCAGCGCAGCGGCCCCTTGGTCAGCGGGCAGGCCAGGAGTTCCAGCAGCTTCGGGTCCGGCTGCGAGCGACGCTCGCGCCCGTCGTCCGGGGCGTTCATTGCAGCCGCGTCCCGGCGTCGTCGCCGTCGCGGGCGAGCGACATCTCGGTGATGGCGATCAGCGTCTCGGCGCGCGTCTTCAGGTCGGCCGCCTCCAGCAGCGCCTGCTTCTCGGCCGGCCCGTAGGGCGCCATCATCGACAGCGCATTGACCAGCGTCGCGTTGTCGGCGCGGCTGACGCTCTCCCAGTCGGCCTCCAGCTCGTTGGCCTCCAGATAGGCCCGGAAGGCCTTGAGCAGTGCGGCGCGGTCGACCTCGCCCGTGCCCGCATCCGTGTCGAGATCGCCGAGGAAGGGCAGGATGTGGCACTGGCGGTAGGGCGTGCGCACCGCGACTTCCGATTCGACGCGGAAGCGGCACACGCCCTGCAGCGAGATCAGGTAGCGGCCGTCGCCGGTCTCCGCCATCGAGGTGATGCGGCCGATGCAGCCGACCTGGCAGAGCTCCGGCTCGCCGTCGTCGCGCAGCGCCCCGTCGAGGCGCGGCTGCACCATGCCGATCAGCCGCCGCCCGGCGATGCAGGCGTCCACCATCTGCAGATAGCGCGGCTCGAATATGTTGAGCGGCATGCGCCCGCCGGGCAGAAGCAGCGCGCCGGCGAGCGGGAAGACCGGGATCGTCTCCGGAAAGTCCTTCGCCGAAAGATATTGCGCGTTTCCCACTCTCAACGGTCGTCTCCGCGAACTCCACCGGCCGGCGCAGAGGGCGCCCGGCCGGATGCGCGTCAGGAAAACAGCAGCGACGACAGCTTGCGCCGCGCCGAAAGCGTCGCCTCGTCGGTCATGCCCCAGGCCTCGAAGAAGGTCAGGAGCTGGTTGCGCGCCGCGTCCTCCTTCCACGTCCTGTCGGCCTTGACGATCGCCAGGAGCTGGTCGGCGGCTGCCGCGCGGTCGCCGCGCGCATTCTCGATCATGGCGAGGTCGAAGCGGGCCTGGTGGTCCTTCGGGTTCGCCTCCAGCCGGCGCGCCAGCTCGGCCGGGTCGCCGAGCGAGGCGACCTGGTCCGCGAGCTTGATCTTGGCGCGCACGGCCGCCAGCGCCGGGTCGGCCGCCTTGGCCTCCGGGGCGCCGTCGAGGATCTGGCGCGCGCCTTCGGCGTCGCCGGCCTCGAACAGCATGTCGGCCAGGCCGGCGATCGCCGCCACGTTCTCCGGCTCGCGCTCCAGCACGGCCGAATAGATGCCCGACGCAGTGCGCTGGTCGCCGGCCTCGCGCGCCTCCTGCGCCGCGGCCAGCGCCTCCTCGATCTGCGCGCCCGCGTCGCCGCCGGCGACGCGATCGATGAAGGCCTTGACCTGCGATTCGGGGATGGCGCCCATGAAGCCGTCGACCGGCTGGCCGTCCTTGAAGGCGATGACGGCGGGGATCGACTGGATGCCGAGCTGGCCGGGAATGGCCGGATGGTCGTCGATGTTCATCTTGACGAGCTTGACGCTGCCGCCTGCCGCCTGGACGACCTTCTCGATCACCGGCCCGAGCTGGCGGCACGGCCCGCACCACGGCGCCCAGAAATCGACCAGCACCGGCTGGTTGCGCGATTCCTGGATGACGTCGGCCTGGAAGCCGGCCGTGGTGGTGTCCTTGATCAGCGCGCCGGCCGGTGCGGCGTTGCCTTCCGGGGCCTGCGCCCGCATCCCCGCGGCGAAGCCGAATCCGCCGCCATTTTCCGCGTTCATGGGTTCCTGCCTTTCGGGCCCGCAGGGCCGCTGTCGCCGGCGCCCGCCGGCCTCGGTGTTGCCAAGAATGTGGCCATCAGGCCGACAGTTTCAAGATCGTCGGCTCATGCCCCGTCGCCGCGATGAAGCGCAAGAGGTCCGCACGCGCGATCTGCGTCGTCGCCTCGTTGGTCAGCGGATGGGCGTTGATCGTCTCGTGCTCCATCAGCGCCGCGTCGAGGAACAGTTTTACGCGGCGCTGCGTATCGTTGATCAGCCCGAACACGGTGACCGCGCCCGGCACGACGCCGAGCAGATCCATCAGCATCTCCGGCCGCCCGAACGAGACGCGGCTCGCCGCGCCGATCGCGTGGTGGACCTGCTTCAGGTCGACCTGCGCCTCCTCGCCGACGGTGAGCAGGAAATAATTGTCCTTCTTGTCCTTGAGGAACAGGTTCTTGGTGTGACCGCCGGCGATCTCGCCGCGCAGCGCCTGCGACTGCTCGACCGTGAACAGCGGCGGGTGCTCGAAGGTCCGCGTCGCGATCCCGAGACCATCGAGGAACGCGATCAGGTCCGCGCGGCTGGCCGGCATGTCTTCTCCCCCGCTCAAGCTCCCGGCTGTTTAACGCATGTCGCCCGCAGGTGGGAACCCGTTTCGAGCCGCCGGCATGCGTCAAAACGGGCTCGAAGCGTAGCCACCTGCTCGTCCCGGCCGCGGTTCTCCCGCCTCGATTGCCGGAATGCCCCGTTTTGGCTAGTTGTCGGCGTGACGGCACGCAGCGAGGGGGAGGAAAAAGGGTGACACCGCACAACGAGGCAGCAGCCGGCGATTATGCCGAGGCGATCCTCCTGCCGGGCGATCCGCTGCGCGCCAAATGGATCGCCGACACCTTCCTCGAGGACGCGCGCTGCGTGAACAAGGTGCGCAACTGCCTCGGCTTCACCGGGCGCTACAAGGGCCGCCCCGTCAGCGTCCAGGCGACCGGCATGGGCCAGCCCTCATTGGCCATCTACGTCCACGAATTGCTGACGCTCTACGGCGCCAGGAAGCTGATCCGCGTCGGCACCTGCGGCGCCATCGTCGAGGGTGTCAGGGTGCGCGACATCGTCATCGCCATGACCGCCAGCACCGACAGCGCCATGAACGTGGCGGTCACCGCGCCGTGGCATTTCGCGCCCTGCGCCGATTTCGCCCTGCTGCGGGCGGCGGTCGCCGGCGCCGAGCGGGCCGGCCTGCGCTGGCATGCCGGCGGCATCGTCTCGGCCGACCAGTTCTACAATCCGGCCGGCCTTGCCGCCTTCGAGCCGCTGCGCGCCCACGGCGTGCTGGCCGTCGAGATGGAGGCCAGCGCCCTCTACACCCTCGCCGCCCGTCACGGCGCGCAGGCCCTCGCGATCTGCGCCGTGAGCGATTCGCTCGTCACCCACGAGGAGCTGAGCGCGGCGGAGCGGCAATCCTCGCTGGAAGACATGGCGCGGCTGGCGCTCGACGTCGCGACCGGCGCGGGGGGCTGAGCGGCGGGGAGCATCGCCCTGCCCATTGCGCTCCCGCGCGGCCTGCAGATCTCGGCAAGAAGCCCTGCAATTCCCTGTTGCAATCGCGGGGGAGTTCGGCCATATAGGCGCCGCTTGCGGCGTTCGCCGCGCGAGCGGGTGTAGCTCAGGGGTAGAGCACAACCTTGCCAAGGTTGGGGTCGAGGGTTCGAATCCCTTCGCCCGCTCCAGTTTCCCAACCGATCACAAGCCGCGGACCACCGCGGCTTTCGTGTTTTCCAGATGGTTGAAATCGCAGGGCGCAGAAGCGGCGGCTCGGAAGCCACCGTGCCTGTCCGCCTCGGCGCTCGCCTCGCATGATGGGGAAATCCCGGGCACGGCGATGCCCGGAATCCTTCCCCGACCGTCAGCGAAGGCCGCCAGCCATCTCACGATACGAGCGCGGTCGTGCTTACCGTGGCGCGGATTTCAGTCTGGGCGTGCCGCTCCACGCCGAGCTTGGCGGTGCCGCCGTTTTCCTCGCCCCAGACGATGGTCACTTCCCTGCCGCCGACGGCGGACTCCGGGTCGAGCATGCCGAGCGAGAAGAAGCCGCCGACATTGACCGTGTAGGCGCAGAGCGTCGACACGCCGGCCGGCCGGCCCTTGTCGTGCACCTGGTCGAACTGGACGCGGGCGTAGCGGCTCAGCGGATAGTCGAGGAACTTCGCGCGCTTCGTCTCGTCGTCGAACAGGCTGCTGCGGATGATGCGCATCGCGTCGTCGTCGTTCCAGCGCATCCAGACCTTGCGCCGGTGCGGCTCGTCTTTGACGGCCTCGAGCGCCTCGCGGCCGATGAAGTCGTGGTCGAACTTGAGGATGTGGCCATAGCCCATGTCGAACGGGTTGCGGTAATAATCCTCGATATCGTCCGAGGCGAAGCTGCCACCGATCGAGAGCTTGGCCTCGTAGCCGTCCGCCGGCAGCCATTCGCGGTAGGCGCGCATGCGCGGATCGGAATAGATGGCCGGCACCGGCTGCGACAGGTAGCCGGACTCGATGCCCGAGCTGTAATAGGCGAGCGCGCCGCCGCGGACGAGGCCGAACTCTTCGCCCGCCCGCAGGATGGCATCGAGCACGTGGTGCTCGTCCTCCGCCGGGCCGAAGAACTCGAAGCCGTGAGCCTCCGATCCCGGCTGTCCCGCCATGGTGTGCTTGAGCGCGCGCACCGCGCGGCCGGCGATCCTGAACTCGGTCATGCCGAAGAACCGGGTCGGCGGCAGCGGCCCGCCATGCGCCTTCTCCATGATCTTCATCGCCGTGGGACCCTCGATCTCGTAGCGATAGATCAGGCGCGGGGCGTCGTTGTCTGCGGTCCGACCGTCCCAGCGGAACTCGACGTCGTAATTGCCGATCTCGGCCTGGTAATGGACCCAGTTGGCGCAGGCGCGCGGCCCGACGATGCTGACCTCGTCGTCCTCCAGCCCGAACAGCACCGACGTGCCGATCAGGTTGCCGTCATGACCGCAGACCATGAACTGCTTGGCCTTGTCTCGGCCGAAATTCCTGAACGAGTTGATGCCGGTGTCGGAGAGCAGGCGCACGACGTCCGGACCCTTCACGTAGACGTCGTTCATGTGGTTCGACTGGTCGAACAGCACCGCCGTCTTCGTCCAGGCGGCCTGCTCGTCGCGCCAGTTGGAATGCTGCCGTGTATAGGCGAGCTGAAAGAGCTTCAGCGGCGAATCCCGGAGCATCTTCACCGGGCTTCCGATCTGGTCGAGTTTCCACTGCAGGCTCTTTCCGGACATCAGCCGCCCTTCCCTGTGCGCCGTTTCGTTTCGGGGATTTTCCCAATGCTGCGTACGATAATTACGACCGACGAGATCGTCAAACGATTTATCATGGCTGCGGCCATTGCCCGTGCATCGATCGTTTGACAATCTGGCCCGGACTAACCTACCCATTGGAGCTGGCTTCCGGCCCCGAGACGGGCAGCAGGCCGGGAGTTTGCTGGAGACCTTCCATGTCGAAGAGCGACCTGCTCGAGAGGCCGCGGTCCGAGTCGGCGGCCGGCGCGGTCGGCACCGTCGTGAGCTACATCCGCGACGGCATGCGCGAGGGCTGGCTGGTTCCCGGCCAGAGGCTGATAGAGCCGGACCTCATCGCCCGCCTCGGCGTCAGCCGCGGCACGGTGCGCGAGGCGCTCACCCGGCTGCAGGGCGAGGGCCTCGTCGAATTCGAGCGGTTCCGCGGTGCGCGCATCCGCATCCTGTCGCGGAAGGCGGTGATCGAGCTCAACCAGATCCGCGCCGTGCTCGAGGGGCTCGGCGCGCGCCTCGCCGCGGAGCGGATCGACGAGAAGGCCATGGCCGTCCTGCGCGCGGCCCACCCGCCGTTCCAGGAGGCGCTGCACGACTACACGGCCTACAACAAGGCCCTGCACAACACGATCGTGCGGCTCTCCGGCAATGACAGCCTGGCGCCGGCGATCGCCGCCACGCTGCGCGAGACGTTCCGGCTGCAGTTCGACAAGACCTTGTCCACGCGGGAATCGCGGCTGCGGTCCTATGCCGAGCATACCGGCATCGTCGAGGCGATCCTGAAGGGCGATGCCAAGGGTGCCGAGCGCAGGATGATCGCCCACATAAACTCCTCGACGGAGGCGATCATGCAGGCGCCGGAGCATTTCTTCTCGAAGTGAGGCGGCGTGCCGACCCTAGGCGGCGGGCGGCGCCGATGACCTCTCGAAGACGAGGCTGAACTCTGGATCGACGGCGAAGCTCAGCCGCTCGCCTTCCCGCGGCAGGCGGCCGGGCAGGCGCAGCCGCACCCGCTGGCCGTCCCGCTCCACCAGCACGTCGTTCGTCTCGCCCAGGAAGATCGTCTCGGCCACGGTGCCGGTGCCGACATCGAGCGAGCCGGCGCGGTCGTCTGCGGCGAGGCTGGCCTTGTGCGGACGGAAGAAGAGGTCGGCGGCCGGCGCCGCGCCGCTGCGGCGCTTGCCCGCGAAGCGGCCGAAGGCGGTTTCGACCACCACGCCGTCCCCCGCCTCCCCGACGACCGTCCCCGGCACGAAATTGGCGAGCCCGAGGAAGCCGGCCGTGAACCGGTGCATCGGCGCGTCGTAGAGCTGTCGCGGCGGGCCGACCTCCACCACCTCGCCATTGTTCATCAGCGCGATCGTGTCGGACAGCGCCAGCGCCTCCTCCTGGTCGTGCGTGACGAACAGCGCGGTCACGCCGAGGCGGCGCTGCAGGCGCTTGATCTCGCGCCGCATCTGGTCGCGCAGCTTGGCGTCGAGGTTGCTGAGCGGTTCGTCCAGCAGCAGGATCTGCGGCTCCGCCACCAGGGCGCGCGCCAGCGCCACGCGCTGCTGCTGGCCGCCGCTGAGATTGGGCGCCGGGCGGTCCACGAGTGCGGCGAGGCCGACGAGGTCGAGCGCACGCTGTACGCGCGAATCGCGCTCGGCGCGACCGAGCTTCAAGCCGTCCAGTGGGTAGGAGACGTTCTCGCCGACCGTCATGTGCGGCCAGATCGCGTAGGACTGGAACACCATGCCGAGCCCGCGCCGCTCGGCGCCGAGCTGGATTCCCTCACGGGAGGAGAAGACCTTGCGGTCCCCCAGCCGGATTTCGCCCGCATCCGGCTGCTCGAGGCCGGCGATGCAGCGCAGCGTCGTCGTCTTGCCGCAGCCGCTCGGGCCGAGCAGCGTGAAGACGCTTCCAGGCGCCGCCTCGAAGGAGACGGCGTTCAGCACCCTGACGCTGCCGCGCTCGCCTGTATAGGCCTTGGACAATTCGTTCGCGAATATCAACTCGATCTCCTCATGCCCGGACCAGGCCGGATGGTCGTGGACGCTGCTCACGCTTCGGCGGGCACAGCCGCCGCCTCGCGCAGGTCCCGCAGCTTCCTGCGCAGGCGGATGACGGTCGGCGGCAGGCCGAGCAGGAGCACTAGCGCCAGGATCGTCAGCACGCCGAGCGCGGAGGCCTGGGCCACCCATCCGCCGAGCCAGAGCGACCAGACCTTGGTGGACAACACTTCGGAGCGGGAGCTGTAGAGCATCACCGCCACGGCGAGCTCGCGCACGACGTGGATGACGACCCAGAGGAAGCAGTTCACAAGCGCTGCGGTCAGAAGCGGGAAAGTGATCCTGCGGTAGGTCCGCCCCCATCCCGCGCCGGCGAGGCGCGAGGCCTCCTCCAGCTCTGGCGATATCTGCATCTGGGCGGCCATCATCATGCCGCTGCTGAAGGCGATGTACTTGGTGACCATCGCGATCGCGATGATCCAGATCGTCCCGTAGATCGGGATCGGCAGGGTCAGGTAGACGAAGATGAACGACAGGCCGATGACGATGCTGGGAATGGCCATCGGCAGGAAGGCGAGCCGGTTGAGCATGCTGCGCCAGCCGGCCGGGACCGGCGCGCGCAGGACCAGCCAGGCGACGAGCGCGGCGAGCAGCGTCGTGGCGATCCCGGCGGTGATCGACATCAGCGCGGTGTTGCGCAGCACCTGGCCGAGGTCGTAGCCGGCGAACAGGTCCACGTATGCCTTGAGCGAGACGAGGCCCAGCGCCTTCGGCGACGGCGCCATGTAGAACGGCATCAGGCTGCGCCAGATCAGCATCAGCACGGGCAGCAGCGAGATCGCCGCCACGACCGCGAAGGCGATCGCGGTCAGGGGCAGCCGGTAGCGCCCGAGCGAGATGCGGCGCGGCCGGAAGCCCTTGCCGGTCACCGTGACGAACTGCTTAGCGTGGCGCGTCTGCCGCTGGTAGACCCAGATCAGGCAGGCGGCGGCGAGGAGCAGCACGATCGAGAGCGTGCTCGCCAGGCCGTAGTCGGGCAGACCGCTGTATTCGGGCTGGGTCGCGGCATAGATCATGGTGCTGAAGACGTTGACCTGCGCCGGGATGCCGATTGTCCCGGGCACGTCGAAGGTCTCCATGTTCACCACGGTGAAGAAGATGATCGCCGCGAGCAGCGCCGGCTTCAGCGACGGCAGCGTCACGCGCCACAGCGTCGCCGCCACGCCCTTGCCGGCGATCGCGCTCTGCTCCTCCCAGGTGGGGTCGAGCATCTTGAACGGCGCCGCCACCAGCAGATAGGCATGGGAGGCGAGCGACAGGCCCTGCACAAGGATCATTCCGGCCAGGCTGTAGATGTTGAAGGTGAGCCAGCCGAGCCCGGCCTGCCGCAGCAGATCGTTGATCCAGCCGTTCTGCGGGTTGAGCAGCAGGATCCACGCCGACGAATAGATCATGTTCGGGATCGCCATCGGGACGACGATGCCGACCAGAAGCAGGTTGCGGCCCCATATGTCGGTGCGCTCGATAAGCCAGGCGAAGGCCACCGCGAGACCGATGCCGAGCGCGGTGGCGCCGATAGTGAAGACGGCCGTGTTGGCCAGAAGCCGGTAGGTCGCCGGATCGGTGACGACCTGCACGTAGTTCTGGAGCGAAAGCGCGCTGGCCTCGATCGGCAGCCTGCCCGGCTCGTCGATGAAGCTGCCGTAGACGAGCAGCGCGAGCGGCACGAGCGTGAGATAGGCGAGCACCAGCACCGTCGCTGCGAAGGCGAGCATCGGCACCGGGTGGCGGATGACGTCCGCGCCGCGAAGTCGCGGCTTCGACGGGGATCGGTCGGACACGGGCTGCCTTTGCGTGGTCGCTGGCGGATCGGGGTGTCACGAGCCGCGGCGCGCCGGGCGCTGCGGCTCCCGTGATGGGCGAAGGATCAGAGGCCGGCGATGCGCTTGGCCACCCAGGCCTGCCGCTTCTGGCTCTCCGCCGGCTCGGGATCGCTGTTCACGACGGCGATGCCCTTTGCCTTGACCTCCTCGCCGGAGGGATCCAGCACCGGGCCGACAATGTGGCCGAAATGCTGGGTCTGCCAGAGAGCGTCCTGTCCCTCGCGCGTCGTCAGCCACATCCCGAACAGGCGGCCGGCATTCGGGTGCGGCGCCTTCTTCGTCATGCAGACGAACTGGTCCTCCACCGGCAGCGGGCCGACACGGGCCCAGTCGACCGGCGCGCCCTTCTCCTGGTAGTCGATCACCTTGCCGATATAGGAGCCGAGCGCGATGGCCACCTGGCCGCCGGCGACCGCTTCCATCGTCGGGGTGCTGCCCTTGACGATCAGCGCGCCGTTCGCCTTGAGGCCATCGACGAACTGGCCGGTCTTCTCCTCGCCCCACTCCTGCAGGAGGATCGCGAGGCCCTTGCCGCGCGCCTCGACGGCGATCTTGCCCTTCCATTTCGGGTCGAGGAGGTCGTCCCATCCCTTGATGTCGTCCGGCTGCACCATCGACGTGTTGACGATGATCGGCAGGCCCAGGTTCATCAGCGTGATGCAGCGGCCGTCATAGGCCACCACCTGCGGGTCGATGCCCGACTTGCTCCAGTCGTACGGTTCGAGCAGGTCGCGGTCGAGCGACGGCTCCAGATAGGGGATGTCGGAATGCACGACGTCGAGGTTCACCTGGCCGGCCTGCGCCTCCGCGATCATCCGCTGCGCCGCAGGCCCCGGCTGGATCTCGAAATGCTCGACTTCGATGCCGGGAAAGGCCTTCTGGAAGCCGGCCGTGATGACGCTCATCGGGTCCTTGTCGAGGACGGACCAGAAGACGACCTTCCCTTCCTTCTTGGCGGCCTCGTAGATCTCGTCCTGCGTCTGCGCGGAGGCGATGGCGGGCAGCGACAATGCGATGCCCGCGGCAACGAGGCCGGCCGCGGCGCGCAGCACGGTTCCCGTCCTGCGATCGGGGTTGGCGATGTGTTGCATGTTCATTCCTCCCTGAGATGACTCGTTTTCGACGCTGTCGGCGGCTCGGCCCCCGGCGATCCGCCGCTGCCTTCGCTGACCAGACCTCCCCTGTCGACGCTCCGCCAATTGCCGACGCACTAGGACCGCCGCCGGCAAGCCTTTCCGCCGTCACGGCATCTGGGCCCGCCAGCCGCATCGGTAGCTTCGACTGCTGTCAGTACGCTGTCAATATCGTTTGTCGATTTCCTCGGACGATCCTAACCATCGGCATCTCCCGCCGACGGCGAATGCGATCGCCCGGTCCCGGCCCTCACCGGCCCCGGGATCCGCTGGAATGCCGTCCGGCGGCGGCGCACCGCCGGTGTCGACCTACATCCCCACGACCTTCCTGAAGAAGGGTCGGCCGCTGGTGAGGCCGGTGGCGATCTCGGCGATGGACTGGGCGTCGATCCCGTAATGGCGATAGAGGTCCGCGACGGTACCGGTCTGCCCGAAATGCTCGACCCCGAGGCTGATCGTGGCGTGCCCGTGGACCCCGCCGAGCCAGGAGAGCGTGGCCGGATGCCCGTCGATGACGGTGACGATACGGCAGTGCGGCGGCAGCGCCGCGAGCATCCGCTCGATATGGCTCGTGGCCTGCGGATTGCCGCGGGCCCGGGCCCGCTGGGCCGCCTGCCAGCCGGCGTTGAGCCGGTCGGCCGAGGTGATCGACAGAACGCCGATGTCGCGCCTGAGGTCGGCCAGCTTGCCCGCCGCGGCTATCGCCTCGGTCGCGACCGTGCCCTGATAGGCGATGACGAGCTCGGCGTTCGGCCCCGGCTCCTTCAGCCAGGTCGCCCCGTCGATCACCTCCTGCGCGAACCGCGGATTGACCTTTCGGCCGGGCTGCTCGATCTGGCGCGTGGAAAGACGCAGGTAGACCGACCCGCCGGTCTCGTCGCGCAGCCACGTCCGCTCGTCCGGGTCGCCCTCGCCGTCGCGCTGCATGTAATCGAAGGCCCAGGCCATGATGATGGCGAGCTCGTCGGCGAAGGCCGGCTCGAAGCTCGCCAGCCCGTCCTGGCTCATGCCGATCAGCGGCGCCGCGATCGACTGGTGCGCGCCGCCTTCGCCGGCGAGCGAGACGCCGGACGGCGTGCCGACGACCATGAAACGGGCATCCTGGTAGCAGGCGTAGTTCAGCGCATCAAGGCCTCGCGACACGAACGGGTCGTACAGCGTACCGATCGGCAGCAGCCGCTCGCCGAACAGCGAATGCGAGAGGCCCGCCGCGCCGAGAAGCAGGAACAGGTTCATCTCGGCGATGCCCAGCTCGATATGCTGGCCCTTCGGCGAAAAATCCCACTTCTGCGCGCTCGGGATGCGTTCCGCCCGGAACAGGTCGACGAGCTCCTTGCGCGCGAACAGTTGCCGCCGGTTGACCCACGGTCCGAGATTGGTCGAGACGGTCACGTCAGGCGACATCGTCACGATGCGCGCGGCAAGCTCGCTGTCGCTCTGCGCGAGCGTATCGAGCACCTTGCCGAAGGCGGCCTGGGTCGAAACGGCTTCGCCCAGCCTCGCGGGCGCCGCTTCCGTGCCGGCGGGAACCCCGATGCGCGCCGCCTCGAAGCGCCGCGTGCCCTCGGCGAAGAAGGGCACCTTGCCGAGATAGGACCGGATTTTCGTTTCGCCGGCCGCCAGCCCCTCGAACGGCTCCCATTCATGGCCCGCCCGGACCTTCATGTCGGCCTGGAAGGCCTCCATCTGCGTCGAGGTCATCAGGCCCGCATGGTTGTCCTTGTGGCCCGCGAGCGGCGTGCCCCAGCCCTTCACCGTATAGGCGATGAAGGCGGTCGGCCGGTCGTGGTCGATGCCGTTGAAGGTCTGGCTGAGGGTTTCGAGGCAATGCCCGCCGAGATTGTTCATCAGCGCCGAGAGCTCATCGTCCGAGCGCCGCTCGATCAGCGCCGAGACCTCGCCCTGGTCGCCGAGGTCGTCGAGCAGGCGCTTGCGCCATGCCTTGCCGCCCTGGAAGATCAGCGCCGAATAGAGCTGGTTCGGGCAGGCGTCGATCCAGCGCTTCAGCGCCGCCCCGCCCGGCTCCTCGAACGCCGCCCGCTGCAGGGCGCCGTACTTGATCGTCACCACGTCCCAGCCGAAGGCGCGGAACACCGTCTCGATGCGGTCGTAGAGCCCTTCGCGCACCACGCCGTCGAGGCTCTGACGGTTGTAGTCGATGATCCACCAGGTATTGCGCAGGTCGTGCTTCCAGCCTTCCTGCAGCGCCTCGTAGACATTGCCCTCGTCGAGCTCGGCGTCGCCGACCAGCGCGATCATCCGCCCTTCCGGCAGCGCGCCCCAGTTGCGGGCCTTGATGTAGTCCTGGACGATCGACGCAAACGCGGTGATGCCGACCCCGAGCCCCACCGAGCCGGTCGAGAAATCGACGTCGTCGCTGTCCTTGGTCCGGCTTGGATAGGACTGCGCGCCATGGTAGCCGCGGAAGTTCTCGAGCTTCTCGCGGCTCTGGTTGCCCATCAGGTACTGGATGGCGTGGAACACGGGCGAGGCATGCGGCTTGACCGCTACCCTGTCCTCCGGCCTGAGCACGGTGAAGTAGAGCGCCGTCATGATCGAGACCATCGAGGCCGACGAGGCCTGATGTCCGCCCACCTTGACCCCGTCCACCTTCTCGCGCCGGTTCGCCTGGTCGATCATCCAGCACGCGAGCCACAGCACCTTGCGCTCGATCTCGCGCAGCAGCGCGGCGTCCTGCTTCGCTCCGCCCATATCTTCCTCCATGCGCCCGGCGCGGCGCTTGCCGATTTTGACAGCACGCTACCGGATTTTGCACGCCATTTTGTTGCGTAGTTCACGATATGACGGTGGAAGCTTGGCAGTTTCTGCTTCAAGTTGATCGATAGGTAGTCGAAGATGCCGGCACGCAGCATATCGACGCAAGAAGCCGGCCCGATGGGCCTTGACCGGCCTATCGGCCGCGTCCGAACGGCTTGCCGAAATGCTTTTCGTAGTCGGCCTCGTCGAGCACGCCGATCAGGACCCCGGGCGATTCCCGGTTGAGACGGGCGTCGATGGCCTCGCGCGTCACGGTGATCCGGTTGTGGATCTGGCGCGACCAATCGCAAAGAGCCTCGTAGAGCCGCGCGCGCACCTCTTCGTGGTCTGGATCGCCGCCGAGATCGACGAGCTCCCCGGGATCGTTCTCGATGTCGAACAGCATGGGTCTGAAGCCCTTCGCGTAGACATACTTCCAGCGGTCGTCGCAGATCATGATGAGGTTGGCGTCCTCGATCGGAACGTCGAGCGCCAGCCGGGCGTAGCGGGTGGAATAGTCGTATTCCGAGATCGAATATTGCCGCCATGCGACCGGCCCGGTGCCGCTGTCGTGCAGGAGCGGCGAAAGGCTGCGCCCCTCGAGGATGTGCGGCAGCGGCTCGCCGCCGAAGGCTTCGAGAAAGGTCGGGGCGAGGTCCAGATATTCGACGAGCTCCCGCCGCACCTGCCCGCGCGTTGCGTCGGCTTCGCGTCGCGGATCGTAGACGATCAGCGGCACCCGCACCGAGCAGTCGTGGAAGAGGTCCTTCTCGCCCATCCAGTGGTCGCCGAGATAGTCGCCATGGTCCGAGGAGATCACGATCATCGTGTCTTCCATCAGTCCGCGCTCCTCCATGGACGCGAAGAGAGCGCCGAGCTGGTCGTCGATCTGGGTGATCAGGCCCATATAGGCGGGGATGATCGCCTCACGGATGCCGTCGGCGCAGTAGGCCCGGCAGATGCGCGAATCCTGGTAGGCCTTGAAGACCGGATGGGCGATCGCCGGGTCGCGCTCGGCCTCGCTGCGATTGACGGGAAGCAGGTCCTTTTCGCCATACATGCCGTGGTAGGGCGCCGGCACGATGTAAGGCCAGTGCGGCTTGATGTAGGAGAGATGGCACAGCCAGGGCTGTTCGCCCGCCTCTTCGATGAACTCCATCGCTCGGCGCGTCATGTAGGGCGTTTCGGAGTGCTCCTCGGGAATGCGCGCCGGCCGGTCGTTGTAGCGCATCAGCCAGCCCGATAGCAGCTCGCCGTCGTCGCTCTGCGCCGAATTGGCCCAGTCCTGCCAGGGATTCTCGCCCTCGAAACCGTGCTCGCGCAGGTAGCGGGCGTATGCGAGGTCCGGCGGGTTGAACGGTCCGTCCGGATGGATGCCGTCGTCGCGCTCGTAGGGATCGAAGCCGCATTCCGACAGGTGGACGCCGACGTCGGAGCGCGGGTCGATCCCCAGCCACTCCATCCCCTTCGTGTCGGCGACCATGTGGGTCTTGCCGACCAGGACGGGGCGGACGCCGATGCGCCTGAGATGGTCGCCCAGCGTCGGCTCGCCGACGCGAAGCGGAACGCCGTTGCCGGTGGCGCCGTGGGAGCGGCAGTACCGGCCGGTATAGGCGCTCATCCGGGACGGGCCGCAGCAGGGCGACTGCACGTAGGCGCGGTCGAAGCGCACGCCTCTCGCCGCGAGCGCGTCGATGTTCGGCGTCCTGATGCCTGGATGGCCCGCGCAGCCCAGATAATCGTAGCGGAGCTGGTCCGCCATGATCCAGAGAACGTTCATGCGGTCGCCTTTTCCTGTGATTCCCGCAGCGGATCGATTAGCAATAAAGCAGGGGCTGCCACGAACTTCGAGCCGAGAGATGGAAACTGCCACACTTGACCAGATCGACATCCGCATCCTGCGCGAGCTGCAGAACAATGCACGGCTCACCAACCAGGAGCTGAGCGAGCGGGTCGGGCTCAGCCCGTCGCCCTGCCTGCGCCGTCTGCGGAGGCTGGAAACCGAGGGCATCATCAGGGACTACACGGCGACCCTCGACGAGGAGAAGCTCGGCCTGTCGGTCGCCATCTTCATGTCGGTCAAGCTGGAGCGGCAGGTCGACTCCGCGCTCTCCACCTTTGAGGCCGAAGTACGCAAGCACCCGCAGGTCGTCGATTGCTGGCTGATGACGGGAGAGAACGACTACCTGCTGCGCATCCTCGCCCGCGACCTGAAGGAATATGAAGCGTTCCTGACCGGGGTGTTCACCAAGATTCCCGGCATCGCCTCGATCCAGTCGTCGGTTTCGCTGCGCCGGGTCAAGGCGTCCCAGCCGCGCGTCGCCTGACCGGTGGCCGCGACCGATCGCGGGCAAGGCCGCCGCCGGCCTAGCGATCTCGAAAGCAAGCTTCATCGATACGGACGATAGCCGGCGCGGCCGGCCCGCCCAATGCTGTTTTGGCGTCCGCAGCTTGCGTGCAAACGTTCAGCCGGCCCGGTGCCGGCTGATGCTAGGTTTCCTCGACGGGAGAGCCGGCATGTCGAATACGCATACGGGGAATCGGGGCAGCGCGTCTGCAACCTTGAGCGAGCTTTCGAGGCTGATGGGAACGGCCGCGAGCCATGGGCCGGGCGAGGCCGGATCGGCATCAACGCTCGACAGGATGGCCGCCATGCTCGATCGTCACGAGGTGGAGAAGGTCTATCACCGCGCGCGGCTTGCCCGCGACATGCAATGGTGGGACGAGCTGGTCGCCTGCTACCACCCCGACGCCATCCTCGATCTTTCCTGGTTCAAGGGCACCGTCGCCGACTTCGCGAAGGCGAGCGTCGGCATGGCGACGAAAATGTCCTCCTTCCACGAGGTCTTCCCTGCCGTCGTGGAGCTCGACGGCAACCGGGCGCTGAGCACCAACATGGTCGCCATCCACCTGATCGCCGAGATCGGCGGCGTCGAGGTGGACTGCGTCGGCTATTCCTTCGGGCGCCTGCGCGTGGAACGGCGCATCGGCGCGTGGCTGATCGCCGGCAGCGAGACCATCTACATCCACGACACGATGGTCCCCGTCGTGCCCGGGCGGCTGCCGGAACTCGACCTCGACCGGCTCAAGGGCTACCGCCCGTCCTACAAGTTCCTGTCCTACATGCTCGAGGCGCGCGGCCTGCAGGCGCGCCACGACCGGCCCGGCATGGATCGCCCCGACATCGTCCGGCGCGCGCTCGAACGCGACAGGGCCTGGCTGGCGGGAGGCGACGTGTAGGCGTCAGGGATACCTGAACGCTTCCGGCGTCTCGGCCAGCCCGTCGACGAAGGCGTCGACGAGGTCGACGAAGTGCTGCGGATGCTCGCGGAAGACGAAGCTGCCGCATCTCGGCACGAGATGGAACTGGCAGTGCGGCTGGCTCGCGGCCAGCGTCTCGAACAGCTTGAAGCCCCTCTCGCGCGGGGTGAGGGGATCGTCCGCACCCCAGATGTACTGGACCGGCACTGGCCAGCCGGTGGTCTTGTTCAGCGTCCACATCTCCGCCTTCAGCCGGCCGATGCTGGCGGTCAGGCGCGGGAGCGCGGCGGGGTCGGCCATGAAGTGCCGCGCCTTGGTCACGCCCGGCGCGGCAGCCGCCGCGAGGCTCGCTGCCATCAGCGCGCCGTCGATGTGCCGGTCGCAATAGGACACCCGATCATAGGCCCAGCGCTGCATCTCGTAGTCGTAGTCGCGGCCCGGCGGGTTGAGGAAGGTCAGGTCTTCGAGCGAATCGATGAGCGGCGTCGGCTCGGCGCTCGCGACGACGGTGAGCGAGGCGATCCGGCCGCCGCCCTTCGCCCCGAGCCAGAACGCGACGGCTCCGCCGAGATCATGGCCGACGACATGCGCGCCTTCGACGCCGAGCGCCGCGAGCGTGGCCAGCGCATGGCGGCCGTAGTCGTCGATCAGCGCCGGCCGGTCCGGATAGCCGGTCCTGCCGCTGCCGAGGAGGTCGATGGCGACGACGCGGTGCCTGCCCGCGAAACGGCCCGGCACGCCGCCCCAGACATGGGTGCCGCCCGCATAGGGCGTGATCCCCGGCGTTCCGCCGTGCAGGAAGACGATCGGCTGCGCGGCGGCGTCGCCGCCGTCGGCCACGCCGGTCTCGGTCCCGTCGACCGCGATGATCTTCTTTTCGGGCTCAGGCATGGGCAGGCTCCGCTTGCGCCGCCACCTTCCGGACGAAGCGCGACATCAGCTGGTTGAACCGCGCCGGATGCTCGCGATAGGGGAAATGGCCGCAATGGCCGAAGATGTTCACCTCGACGCGCTGGTGCGGGCTGACGAGGTCGTGCAGCTCGAAGGCGCCGCCGACGTCGGCCGTCTGGTCGTTGAGCCCCCAGAAGATCTGCAGCGGCCGCTGCAGCCGCCCCTCGCCCAGCCACTGCAGCGTCTCGCGCTTCAGCCGGGCGAGGTTGGGGATGAAGGTGCGAAAATAGAGCCCCTCCCCGTACATCTTGTCCATGCATTCCGGCACGCGCGGCAGCGAGGAAATCTCCATCGAACGGTCGATCCAGTCCTCGGAGACCGCGCGCGGGTCGTGGCAGTAGCCCTCATAGGTGAAGCGGGCGCTCTCGCGCGTGTAGAACGGGTGCGGCGAGCCTGCGAGCCTGATCTCGTTGGTCGAGATCAGCGGGCTGGTCGTGCCGCTCGACACCATCGTCAGCGACCGCGTCAGCTCGGGATATTCGAGCGCCAGGCGGGTCGCCGCGAAGGCGCCGCGCGAATGGCCGACGATGTGCAGGTCGCGCAGGCCCAGAGCCTTGATCAGGCCGGCCGCGTGGCTGACCACCGCCGCCATCGTGTAGTCCTCGTCGCGTTTCGGATTGCCGGTGCGCCCCTGCCCGAGCTTGTCGAGCGCGACGACCCTGAACTGCGACGACAGCGGGCCGAAGTTCAAATCCCAGGCCTGCGCGCTGCTGCCGGCGTCCGCGCCGCCGAAATGGCCGCCATAGACGAAGAAGATCGTCTCCCCGGAGCCGGCCTCGAAATAGGTCGTCTCCACGCCGTCTATGTCGATCCGGCGCGGATCCCGCATTCTGGGTGTGGAGGCCACGTTCATTCGTCCCGAACCCTTCCCGTCGTCCGCTCGCCCCGTGCCGTCACCACGAATGCCCCCGCGCCGCCGGCGGCGCCCACACACCGGCCTTTTCCAGAAGCCCGAACACGCCGGCCAACCGAGAAATCTCCTCGGGCTGCCAGATGATCGGGCGGAACAGGATGCCGGTCAGGCCGCTGTCGCGGTGGAGACTGACGATCTGCTCGGCGATCTCGGCCGGCGTCCCGGCGAACGCGGTGATCTGGTCGGCCCTGGCGCCATGCGGGTTGATCCTGGACAGGTGCTGCGCCCACACCTTCCGCGCTTCCGCGTCCTGGCTCTCCATCAGCGCACCGTACTCCTCCTGCGCGCGGCCCGGCTCTTCGCGGATGAAGAGGTCGCACAGCATGATGATGCGCGGCGGCTCCCGCCCGGCAGCCGCCGCGTTCGATTCCAGCTCCGCCGTCAACTCGCGGATGGTGCGGGCATCGTTGGGTGCGGCGAACAGGTAGTTGCAGTGCCGGGCGGCATAGATGCGGCCGCGCGCGGACGACGCAGCGCTGACCAGCAGCGGCGTCTCGGCGGGCAGCGGCCGGCGGATCCTGCCCTTGACGCGATAATGGCTGCCCGTGTGGTCGATGGAGTCGCCCGCCCACAGCAACCGGATGATCGTCGTCGCCTCCTCCGAGCGGTCGTAGCCGCCGTCATGGTCGAGGTTTTCCAGGCCGAACAGCAGCGCCTCGTGCTCGCGAAAGCCGTTGACCACGTTCCAGCCCCAGCGGCCGCCGCTCAGGAAGTCGAGATGCGCGCCCAGGCGGGCGATGAGGGTCGGGTGCAGGTAGGCCGTGTGCATCGTCGAGACGAAGCCGAGATGCCTCGTCGCCGCGAAGAGCTGCGGCGCCCACAGCACCGCGTTCGTCGACGGATCCTGGAAGCCGACGCGGCTGTTCTCCTCCGACGCCGGCGCATAGCCGTCGGCGATAAGGCCGAAGTCGAGCCCGGCCTCCTCGGCCGCGCGGGCGAGCCTGACGTGGTTGTCGATGTCGAGCACGTCGGGATTGCGACGCGCTACCTCCTCGGAGGGGATCGGCGTGCGCGAATAGGGCCAGAACAGGCCGAAGCGCATCGTGCCGTCCGGTGCCCAGCGTTTTCTCATCCCTTCGCTCCCGTCATGGCCGCTTCTCACCCGCGGCCGCCGAGGTCGAGCCCTTCCAGCTCCGCGGCCCAGCGCGCGAGGTCGCCCTTGCGGCAGAACCAGACGCCCTCATGCTCGCGGGCATAGGCGATGCAGCGCTTCAGCATGGGCAACAGGGTCGGCCGGCCGCCGAACTGCGCGTGCATGACGATCTCGACCCAGCCGGGGCGGCCCTTCAGGCCCTCGGCGTAGAGCTGGTCGAACGTGTCCTTGAAATTTTCCCACATCGGCTCGGGCGAGTTGTTGCCGAATATCCACATGAACAGGTCGTTCTGCGGCAGGTTCACCCGCGGCATCATGATCATCGGGCCGTTGTCGGTCTGCCGGCTGTAGGGGAGGTCGTCGTCGGCGACGTCGCCGTTCCAGATATAGCCCTCGGCGGCGAGCAGCGAATAGGTGTTGGCCGAGCCGGCGGAGCCGGGGCTGGTCCAGCCGACCGGGCGCACCCCGCCCGCCTCGGTGATGGCCCGCGTCACCCGGCGGATCTCCTCCCGCTCCGCCTCGGGGTCGTCGTCGGGGATGACGACGTCGTTCTCCCAGCCATGGCCGACCAGCTCGTGGCCGGCCTGGGCGACCGCCCGCACCGCCTCGGGATAGAGCTCGGCGGCGCGCCCGTTGGTGGACATCGAGCCCTTGACGCCGAGCTCGTCCAGCGTGTCGAGGATGCGCCAGATGCCGGCACGCCCGCCGTAGGCGGCAAACGAGAGCGAGAAATGGTCGACCTTGTCCGGTCGCTTCTCGAGCGTGATCTGGCTGCGGGCGCGGAAGGCCTCGAGCGCCAGGTTCACCGAGAAGGCGATGCGGGCGTTGCCGGGCAGGCGCCAGTTCTTCCTTGTGTGATCGCGATAGGACATCTTTCCCTCCGATTGGCTCAGGCCAGGCTGCCGAACTGCGGTCGCTCCGGGCGGTAGTGCGCTTCCATCGCCGGCCGGAACCGCTCCATCGTCTCGCGGTTGAGATCGGCCGGCGGCGCCTGATCGAGCTCGATCAGCGGCACGTAGCGGACGCCGGCCGTGGCCTCGGCGAAGCTCGCCTTCGTCTGTTCGAGAAGCGCGGGATGGCACAGGTAGTCGATGACGGTGCCCGCCAGCGCCTTGGCGCCCGCGAGGCCGCCTTTGTGGGCGATCGGGGTGCACAGCGCGGCACCCGCGGCCCAGTGATGGAAGGGCAGGTTGGGCACGTTGGCCGGGAACCAGACGCGCCCCATCGGCACCTTCCATGACACGTCCCCGCAATCGTTGGAGGCCATGATCTGCGCGGCGGGACCCTTGAACGGCGTGATCGCCGGCTTGAGGCCGTCCTTGCCCTTACCCGCTGCCTTCTGCAGCCGGCGGGCGAAGTCCTGCTCCGCGGCAGTCCATTCCGGCATGCCGATCTCGGCGATGTTGTCGTGGATGACCCTGGCCACCGTCCGGTCCAGCAGGACGGGCCAGACGCCCGCCCGGATGCGGGTCTCGAACGTGCAGCCCGTCATCAGGCAGGCGCCCTCGGCGCACTTGCGCGCCTGCTCGAAGAGCGGGGCGACGCTCTCGGCCGTCGGCCCGCGGAAATACCACCAGGCCGACGTCCGGGCCGGGATCACGTTCGGCTGGTCGCCGCCCGCCGTGACGACGCGGTGCATGGAAAGGCCCGGCCGCATGTGCTCGCGATGCTGGGCGAGCGCCACGTCCATCAGCACCAGCGCGTCGAGCGCATCGCGCCCGTCCCAAGGCGCGGCGGACGCATGCGCGGGCTGGCCGTGGAAGACGAAGTCGACCGACATCGCCGCGCACTGGATGAGGCCGTGCTCGGAATCGAACCTGTCCAGTATGTGCGGGTGGAGCGCCACGTCGACCTCGTCGAAATAGCCGTCGCGCACGAAATAGGGCCGGCTGACGAGTTGCTCCTCCGCCGGCGCGCCGACGATCTTGAGGCGGCCCGGCAGGCCCTCGGCGCGCATGATGCCGGCCAGCGCGATCGCCGCGGCGACCATCGCCGCCGCGTTGACGTTGTGGCCCTCGCAATGGCCCGGCGCGCCCTCGACGATCTCGGATCTCTCGGCGACGCCGGACCGCTGGGAATTGGTGGGGTTGGCGTCGTATTCGGTGTGGATGGCGATGACCGGCCGGCCGGTGCCGGTCGTGGCGACGAACCCCGTCGCGAAGCCGGACGGGTTGCGCTCGACCTCGAAACCATGCTCCGCGAGCAGCGCGCACATCAGCTCCGCCGAACGGTGTTCCTGCATGCCCAGCTCGCCGAAGCAAAAGATCGCGTCCGACAGGCGGCGGAAGGCCTCGGCGTTCGCGTCGAGATAGGCGAAGGCGCGGCGCTTGGCGCGCATGGGACGGGTCCCGCTCATCCCGCGGCCCCGCCGGCGCGATTGACGGGGGATTGCATCGCGGCCGGCAGCAGGCGGAACGCCAGCCGGTCGTCCTGCGCGACGGCGCGGTCCTCGACCTGCCGGTAGAACTCGTAGAAGGCGCCGAGGGCCGGCGCGGCCACGCCGTGCTTCGCCGCGAGCGCGAGGACGGGCGGAATCTGCGCCTCGGCCTCGGTCTTCTTCCTGTGGATCGCGATGTCGCGCCACATGCCCGAATGGGTCTTCGGGCTGCCGCGGACGAAATCGACGATGGCGGCCATGCCGGCCCGCGCCCCGGCCGCCGGCGCACCGACCCGGAAGGCCAGCATGTCCATCCCGTGGATCGGCGCGGGGTTGATGCCCTGCGCCAGCGCGGTCTCGACCGTTTCGGACACCAGTGCCCGCCACAGCGGGAACAGTTCCTCGTCGGCCCACAGACGGGCCTGCGGCGAGGTGCCCAGCGTCCCGCCATAGAGCAGCGCCATGAAGCCCAGCTTGCCCCACAGGCCGCCGGCGATGTCGGTCGAGATCTCCACCTGCGGCTCGAAATCGGCAAAGATGCCGGCAAGCTCGCGGATGCGTCGTGTCACCGTACCGTCGAGCTCGCCGATGGCGAACTTGTCGCGCATGCCGAAGCGCACCTCGCCGGGGCCGAGCATGTCGCCGGCGAAGCCGATGAGCGCGCCGATCGTGCGCGCCGGCCCGGCCTTCTCGGCGATCAGGCTCTCGCACAGGCCGTTCTGCAGCGACACGACATATCCGTCGGCCTCGAGATCGGGCAGGAGCTGGTCGCAGGCCTCGCCCGTGAACTGCGCCTTCACCGCCAGCGCGACGGCGCCCCAGCGCCCTTCGAGCTCCGCCGGCGTGACGATGTCGAGCGGCTGTGTGAACTCGGCCACCGGCCCGACGATCCGCAGCCCCTTCTCCCGCACCGCGGCGACATGGGCCGGCGAGGCGTCGACGACGGTGATGTCGTGCCCGGCGCGAGCCAGGAAGGCGGCGACCGTGCCGCCGATGGCGCCAGCGCCCCACACCAGCATTCGACCCATTCGACACCTTCCTCCGGTCCCGGCGGCCTCGGCCGCACCTGGGACCTGCTTCTCGGAGAGCGGCTAGCCGGCCCGACGGGCCTGCGGGATGTCTTCCCACTCCTCGCCCCAGGCCTGCACCAGATGCCCCGGCGACACCTCGCGGTATTCGCGCAGCGGCGGCACGTAATCGAGCGGCCTGATCGGGCTCTTGATCTCTTCGGTCATCAACGGACGGCGGCGGCGGCGCGTCGGATCGGGAATCGTCACCGCGCTCAGCAGCCGCTTGGTGTAGGGATGCTGCGGCTCGCTGAAGATCCGCGCGCGCGGGCCGATCTCGACGATCTCGCCCAGATACATCACCGCGACGCGATGGCTGACCCGCTCGACGACCGCCATGTCGTGCGAGATGAACAGGTAGGCCAGGTTCATCCGCTCCTGCAGGTCGAGCATCAGGTTGAGCACCTGCGCCTTGACCGAGACGTCGAGGGCCGACACCGCCTCGTCGGCCACGATCAGGCCCGGCTCCAGCGCCAGCGCGCGCGCGATGCACAGGCGCTGCCTCTGGCCGCCCGAGAACTCGTGCGGGTAGCGCGAGGCCATGTCCGGCTCCAGCCCGACCTGCTCCAGCAGCGTCGCGACACGCTCGCGGATCTCCGAGCGGCCGATGATGCCGTGCACGACCAGCGGCTCGCCGATCGTCATGCCGACCTTCATCCGCGGATCGAGGCTAGCGAAGGGATCCTGGAAGATCATCTGCATGCGCCGGCGCAGCGGCCGCATGGCGCGACGGTCGAGCCCGACGATGTCCCTGCCCTGCAGCTTCACCGAGCCGGAGGTCGGCTCGTTGAGCCGCAGCACGGCGCGCCCCGTCGTCGACTTGCCGCAGCCAGATTCGCCGACCAGCGCCAGCGTCTCGCCCGCCTGCAGGTCGAAGGAGACGTTCTCGACCGCATGGACGCGGCCGGCCCGGCCGGCCTTCGAGCGCACGTCGAACCTGACGGTGAGGTCCTGCACCCGCAGCAGCGGCTCGCCGCCGCGCATCACCGTGTCCTTCGTCTCCTTCGGCGCGCGGGTCAGGCCGGTCTTGAGGTCGACGGTCGGGAACCGCAGCGGCAGGTCGCGCCCGTCCATGGCGCCGACCTGCGGCACCGCCGCGAGCAGCCTGCGCGTATAGGGATGCTCGGGCCGCGCGAAGATGTCCCCGGTGCTTCCCGTCTCGACGGCCTCGCCCTGGTACATGACGACGACCCGGTCGGCGATCTCGGCGACGACGCCCATGTCGTGGGTGATGAAGAGCACGGACATGTGCTCCTCGTCCTGCAACTGCTTGATGAGGGCGAGGATCTGCGCCTGGATGGTGACGTCCAGCGCCGTGGTCGGCTCGTCGGCGATCAGCAGCTTCGGCCGGCAGGCAAGCGCCATCGCGATCATCACGCGCTGGCGCATGCCGCCCGAGAACTGGTGCGGGTAGTCGTGGATGCGGGACCTGGCCTCCGGGATGCGCACCCTGTCCAGCAGCTCCAGCACCTTGGCCTCGGCGGCGGCGCGGCTGAGGCCCTGGTGCAGAACGAGCAGCTCCGCGATCTGCTTGCCGATGGTCAGCACCGGATTGAGGCTGGTCATCGGCTCCTGGAAGATCATGGCGATGTCGTTGCCCCTGATCTTCTCCATCGCCTTCTCGGGAAGCGACAGCAGGTCGCGCCCCTCCAGCGCGATCCGCCCCTCGACGCGGCCGGTGCGGCGGGAGAGCAGGCGCATGATCGACAGCGCGGTGACGCTCTTGCCCGAGCCGGATTCCCCGACGATGGCGAGCGTCTCCTGCGCGTCGATGTGGAAGCTGACGTCGCGGAGGACCTGGCGCCAGCCGCCGCCCGTGTGGAACCACGTCGCGAGGCCGGAAACCGCAAGGACCGGCCCGGCGATGTCACGCCCCGCGGCGGCGGGGTCCATGCGCGTCGGTGGGTCGCTCACGGTCGCATTCACTAGGACCGCTCTTCGTTCTCGAGGAACCAGCACGCCAGGTCGCCCTTGGTCGCCTGCCAGACGCCTTCGTGGCCCATCGCGTACTCGATGCACTGGCGGATCGCCGGCGCCAGCATCGGCCGGCCGGAGACATGGGCGTGGATCACCAGGTCCATCCACTTCGGCGCGCCCTGCGATCCTTCGCGGTAGAGCTCGTCGAACTGCGCCTTGAAGGAATCGAAGAAGTCGACGGGCGTGTTCTTGGCCAGCAGGTAGACGATGAGGTCGTTGCTGCCGAAGTTCGTGCGCGGCAGGATCGCGTGGTTGCGGCCGTAGAGCTTGACGACGTAGGGCAGGTCCTCGGATGCGTCGTCGCCGGTCCACAGGATGCCCGATTCCTCGATGAGGATCTTGCTGCGCGCCTCCGAGCCGGTGCTGCCCGGGCTCACCCAGCCGATCGGGCGCAGCCCCGTGGCCATGACGATGGCGTCGAGCGTCCGGTTCACCTCGGCGCGCTCGACGTCGATGTCCTCGGTGGCGTTGGCCGAGCCGTCGTTCGACCAGGCATGGCCGACGATCTCGTGGCCGCGGTCGCTGATCGCCTTCAGCGTCTTCGGATAGCGGTGCGCGGCGAGCCCGGAGACGCTGAAGGAAGCGCGCACGTTGTATTCCGTAAAGATGTCGAGCAGGCGCCAGACGCCGACCTTCAGCCCGTACTCGGCATAGGACAGCGAGAACAGGTCCGGCTTGTCCAGCGGCGTGGTGCGGTGGCGGTACTGGCAGGCCTTGAGGAAGCCCTCGAAGGCGACGCCCACGGTGAAGCAGACGCGGGCATTGTTGGGGAATCGCACGGCAGGCCGCGGCATGCCGATATCAACTGTGTCGAGCATTCAGGTCTCCATTCGCCGCCACGCTAGGAATTGGCGCCGGGACCCTGAAGTTTGTTTTGGCGTCCGCCGCTAGCAGGAAAACCGTCAGCCCGCCCCGGAAACCGCATGCTAGCGTTTCCCGGATGTACGACCTGAGGGTGCTGTAGATGACGCTTCAAACCCATCCCGCGTCCGTCGATACCGAGACGCTCGACGGTGCCGTGCTCACGCCGGAGCAGCTCGCGCCGCTGATGGAGTGGGCACGGGGGCGCAAGCTCTGCGACTACAAGGTCAGCACCCGGTTTTTCGACTTCGAGGCCTACGGCAAGCCCTTCACGCAGGCCGCGATCCTGTTCGAGCCGGAGACGCCTCTCATCGTCGACGGCCGCAAGGTCGTGGTCATCGGGTCCGAGGGCGGCAGCGACAACGGGCGCGGCTTCCTCAAGGACAACAAGGGGCGCGAAGGCGTCGGCCCTTATCTGGCGCGCCGCGGCATCACCTTCATGACGCTCTGCCGCCTCGGACGCTGGAACTTCTTCAGCGACGACGAGCTCGGCTCCTGGGACAACGTCCCCCTCGAGACGCGCATGCCCATCTTCCATCGCGGGCAGAAGGGCTTCTGGGGCAGCGACCAGTTCGTCGTCACCGACTACGAGGCGATCTCGAGCCACACCGGCAGCGAGCAGTGCCGCGTCGCCAAGCCGGGCTCGGAGTTCCAGAAGCACCTGGCGGCGCTGACGCCGGTGACCTCGATGCGCGGCTTCGAGACGGCGATGGCCTCGCTCGTCGACCCGACCGACAAGGGCACGCTGCTGCTCTACTACGGCTTCTCGACCGGCGGCACCTATCTCTGGGCGCTGGCGAACCGCACGCCGCCGGACGGCATCCTCGGCTACGGCACGGCCAGCCTGCCGGTCAGCCAGTATGCGTTCAGGAGCGCCGCCGGCAACTACCGCAGCGTCTACGAGCAGTCGATGTTCCGCGTGCGGCAGCGCGGGCTGCCCGACTTCACCTACTTCAACACCGAGGTCCCCGAGGCCGAGCGGCTGGCGATGTGGGAGGAAGCCTCCAAGGCGCCGCGCTTCAAGAACCACGAAGACACGTTCATGCACTTCAACATCGCCGCGCAGACGGAAGCGCTGCTGCGGCTTTGGAACGACGACTTCATGCCGGCGGAGGACCGCGAGAAGGGGCTCGTCCACCTGCTCACGGAGAACCTGTCGCTGATGTTCCCGGGCGACAGGCTGGGCTCGGTGGCCGTGTTCGAGCTGTACGGGACCAAGGACGAGGTCCTTCCGCCGAAATCGTCCCGCATCGCCGAGGGCGTGATGAGCCCGTACTGCCGCAAATACAGCCAGGCGTATCTGGAGGGCTATCACCACTCCATCTCGGCGGACCACGTCGAAGCGTTCGGAGCGCTTTGGCTGCGTGCCATCTACGACGGCTACTTCAACAAGACCAACTAGCGCCGTGTTGGAAGAAAGAGGGAGATCACAGATGGGTATCAACTTGCATCTTCGGGCATCGTTGCTCGGCGTCGTCATGGCGACGGCGCTGGCAGGCACCGCCTTCGCGCAGGAGCCGCAGCGCGGCGGCGTCCTGACCACGATCCATTTTCCCGAGCCGGCGGTGCTGTCCTCGGGCGTCAATTCCGGCTTCGTTGCGGCCTATGTCTCGACGAAGATCTACGAGGGCCTGCTCAAATACGACCGCAAGGGCGACCCCATGCCGGTCCTGGCCACGAGCTGGGACGTCGCCAAGGACGGGCTGACCATCACCTTCCACCTGCGCGACGGCGTCAAATGGCATGACGGCCAGGACTTCACTGCCGACGACGTCAAGTTCTCGCTGGAGAAGGTCTGGAAGGTCCTGCATTCCCGCGGCCGGCTGATCTTCGCCAATGTCCAGCAGGTCGACACGCCGGACAAGCTGACGGTGGTGCTGCACCTGTCCAAGCCGTCGCCGGCGCTGATGTACTCGCTCAACAGCTTCCAGGCGCAGGTGATGCCGAAGCACATCTTCGACGATGGCTCCGACATCGCGAAGAACCCGCACATCAACGCGCCGATCGGCACCGGCCCGTGGAAGTTCAACGAATGGCAGCGCGGCAGCCATGTCGTGCTCGACCGCAACGAGAGCTACTGGGACACGGGCAAGCCTTATCCGGACCGGCTGGTGGTCCGCTACATTCCCGACGCCGCCGCCCGCTCGGCCGCGCTCGAGACCGGCGAGGCCCAGCTCGGCGCGCAGTCGCCGATCCCGCTGAGCGACGTCAAGCGCCTCGCCTCGCTGCCCGACATCAAGGTGACGACCGAGGGCTACGAATACTTCGCCAACGTGTCGACGACATACTTCAACACGGCCCGCAAGCCGTTCAGCGACATCCGGGTCCGCCACGCCTTCGCCTATGCGACCGACCGCCAGGCCATGCTGGACGACATCTGGTACGGCTACGGCAAGCTCGCGACCGGCCCGATCGCCAGCTACAACACCAAGTTCTATACCGCCGACGTGCCGCAATATCCGTACGATCCGGAGAAGGCCAAGGCGCTGCTCGACGAGGCCGGCTACACGCCGGACAAGGACGGCATCCGCATGCGGCTGACCTATGACGTGAACAGCCCGCTGGGCGCCGAATATGTCCGCCTCGGTGAGCTCCTGAAGCAGCAGTTCGCCAAGATCGGCGTCGAGCTCACGCTGCGGACCCAGGATCTCGCGACGTTCCTGAAGCGGATCTACACGGACTACGACTACGACTTCTACACCGCCTACAACGGCATCTACACTTATCCGATCCTCAGCCAGTGGTGGGGCAAGAACATCCAGAAGGGCGTGCCGTTCTCAAACTCGACCGGCTATGCCAACCCGCGCGTGGACGAGCTCATCGAGGCCGCGCAGATCGAATCCGACCCGGCCAAGCAGGTCGAGGAGTTCCACGAGATCCAGAAGATCGTCATGGAGGACCTGCCGGTCCTGGTCAATTTCGAGCTCGACCCGGTGACCATCTACAGCACCAAGGTGCACGACCACTCCGTGACTTACGACGGCCCGTTCGGAAGCTTCTCGGACGTGTGGATCGAGCGCTGACGGTCTGGACACGTGACCCGGTATTCCGCTCTCGCACGACGCATCGTCACCCGGCTCCTCCAGGCCGTGCTGGTCGTCTTCATCATCGCCACGGCCAACTTCGCGCTGGTCCATCTTGTCCCCGGCGATGCGGCGGATGTTCTCGCCGGCGAGAGCGGATCGGCCACGCCCGAATACATGCAGATGCTCCGGCAGCGGTTCGGCCTCGACAAGTCGCTGCCGGAGCAATACGCGATCTACATCTGGAACACCGCCCGGCTGGACCTCGGCTATTCGTTCCGCTTCTCCGAGCCCGTCTCGAAGCTGATCCTGGGCCGGCTCCCGGCGACGCTGATCCTCATGGTGCCGGCGGCGATCCTGTCGTTCTGCATCGGCGTCGGCATGGGCGTCTTCGCCTCGCGCCGCGTCGGCACCTGGGCCGACAGCGTCGTCTCGGTGGCGGCGGTGCTCGTCTACGCCATGCCCGTCTTCTGGGTCGGGCTGATGATGATCGTCATCTTCTCCGTCAACCTGCGCTGGCTGCCGACCAACGGCATGGAGACCATCGCCTCGGGCTACCGCGGCATGGACTACGTCATCGACGTCGTGCAGCACATGATCATGCCGGTGACGGCGATGGCGCTTTTCTACATCGCGCTCTACACCCGCATGATGCGCGCCTCCATGCTGGAGGTCTCGACGCTCGACTTCGTCACCACCGCGCGCGCCAAGGGCCTGAACGATTCCCGCGTCGCCTACGGTCACGTGCTGCCGAACGCGCTGCTGCCGATGGTGACGCTGCTCGGCCTGCAGGTCTCGACGCTGCTCGGCGGCTCGATCCTGATCGAGACCATCTTCGGCTGGCCCGGCATCGGCCGGCTCGCCTATGACAGCATCGCCGGGCGCGACGTGAACCTGCTCATGGGCATCCTGCTGGCGAGCTCCGTGGTCGTCATCGTGACCAACATGGTCGTCGACCTCGCCTATGGCTGGCTCGACCCGCGCATCTCGAAAGGCTAGGCATGAACGGCAGCTCCGGCGCCCTTTTCCGCTTTTCGCGAAACCTGCCCGCGACGGTCGGCGCGGTCGTCCTCGCCGTCATCGCCCTGATCGCCGTCTTCGCCCCGGCCATCTACGGGACCGGCCCGTGGGACATCGTCTCGCGGCCGTTCTACTGGCCGTTCGAGAAGGCGGGGCTGCCGCTCGGCACCGACATGCTCGGGCGCGACATCCTGGCGGGGATGTTCGACGGCGCCCGCGCCTCGCTCCTGATCGGCAGTCTGGCGACGGCGATGGCGGTCCTGCTCGGCCTCGTCGTCGGCCTGCTCGCCGGGTTCTACGGCCGCCGCGTGGACAACGTGCTGATGCGCGTCACCGAGATCTTCCAGACCATTCCGTCCTTCGTGCTGGTGGTGATCCTCGTCGCCATGCTGAAGCCGTCCGTCGGCACCGTCATCATCGCGCTGGGCGCCGTGACGTGGCCGACGATTGCCCGCATCGTGCGGGCCGAGACCCTCTCGCTGCGCGAGCGCGAGTTCGTCCAGGCCGGCATCGCCATCGGCATGAGCGACACGCGGCTGCTGTTCGTCCACATCCTGCCGAACGCGCTGCCGCCGGTCATCATCGCCGCCTCGCTCCTGATGGCGCAGGCGATCCTGCTGGAGGCCGGCCTGTCGTTCCTCGGGCTCGGCGACCCCAACGTGATGAGCTGGGGCACGATCATGGGCAACGGCCGCGAGGTGTTGCGGCAGTACTGGTACATCAGCGCCATGCCCGGCGTCGCCATCCTCGTCACGGTGCTGGCGCTCAACCTCGTCGGCGAAGGCATCAACGACGCGCTCAACCCGAAGCTGCGGCAGCTCTAACCCGGCCTGACCGGATGCCCGGCCACCGGGCACGAAAAAGGGGCGCCGCGGCACCCCTTTTTCATTCGGCTTCGTGCGATCTGGACGGCCTGCCCGCCCTCACCAGGAGTGGCCGCGGTCGGCCGGGCGCTTCCAGACGCCCTCCTTCTCGAGGATGTCGAGCACCGGCCCGATCCGCTCGCCTTCAGAAGCGTTCCACAGCGGCATCCTGAGCAGCAGGCCGCTCAGCCCGATGCGGTCGCGCAGTGACAGGATCGTGTCGGCGACCTCCCTGGTCGTGCCGACGAGCCGCAGCGGCTCGGCTTCCTTGACCTTGCCCTTGTGGAGGGGCTGCTTGGTGTTCGACCAGATCTTCTGCGCCTCGACGTGCCGCGTCGACATGATCGTGTCGTACAAGTCGGCGGCCTCGCCCGCGCGGTCACGGACGAGGAAGTCGCCCATCACCAGCACCTCGGGCGGCGCGGCGCGGCCGGCCTCCTCCGCATATTTCCGCAGGTTCGCCCTGAGCTGCGGCCAGACCTCCTCGCCGAGCACCACGGTGAAGAGATAGTCGCAGTAGCGCGCCGCGAACTGCTGGCCGCGCGGCGAGCTCGACGCGCTGACGAGCAGCGGCTGGCTACCTGGCTGCGGCCGCGCGAGCTTGCCGTTGACCTTGAAGTTCTTGCCTTGGTGGTCGATCGGCTCGCCCTGCCACAACTGCTGGACGACCGACAGGTATTCGTCCGCCATGTCGTAGGAGGCGTCGTGGTCGGGGAGCTTGTCGAAGCCGAACAGGCGCGCCTCGGCGTCGCGAAAGCCGTTGACGATGTTCCAGCCCCACCGGCCGCCGCTGAGATAGTCGAGATAGCCGGCGAACCGCGCGGTGAGCACGGGATGCACGTAGCTGGTGTGGATCGTCGAGGCGAGGCCGAGCGTCCTGGTGTTGAGGAAGATCGGGATCGGCCAGAGGATCGCGTTGGCTCGCGGGTCCTGGAACTCGACCTCGGTGGCGGCGTCGGAGCCCGGGGCATAGCCGTCGGCGATGAGGCCGAAATCGACGCCGGCGGCCTCGACCGCCTTGGCCAGCCGGATATGCGCGTCGAGGTCCAGCACGCTCGGATTGCGCTTCAGGAGCATCTCCGAGGGAACCGGGCTCCGGTGATAGGGCCAGAAGATGCCGAACCGCATCGTCCCGTCGGCAAGCCGCGGCTTGCGCACGAAATCGCGACCCGAGTCGAATTGAATGTCCATGATGCCTACCGTCCGCCGCTCACATCCAACATGGCGCCCGTCATGTAGCTGGACTCGTCGGAGGCCAGGAACAGGATGGCGTTCGCAATCTCCTCGACCGTGCCCGCGCGCCCCAGCGGCACGAGGTTCAGCGGGCTGTGCCGGAAGTTCGGGTCGGCCCAGCGCACATGCGCATGGGCCGAGGATTCGGTCTTGATCGGGCCCGGCGCCACGGCGTTCACCGTGATGTTGAACTCGGCCAGCTCCATCGAGACGTTGCGGGTGAAGCCCTCGACTCCCGCCTTGGTGGTCGCGTAGGGCGTGTGCCCGCTGTAGAAGGCCTGCCAGGGCGTGCCCCTGCGCGCGCCCGACGAGAGATTGATGATGCGCCCCGAGCGGCGCTCCATCATCTGCGGCACGACGGCGCGCGTGCACAGGAACATCGAGCGCAGGTTGGTGCGCAGCACGAAGTCCCACGTCTCCGCCTTCAGTTCCCAGATGCGGCCGGGCAGCGTCACGCCGACATTGTTGACCAGGATGTCGACCTTGCCGAAGGCCTCGTTCGCCGCGGCCACGAGCCGCTCGGCGACGTCCTCCTCGGTGATGTCCCCGACGAAGGCGAGGCCCTTGTGGCCGGCCCCGGTGATGGTTGCGACCGTCTTATCGATGCGGTCCCGGTCGATGTCGGCGCCGACCACCATCGCGCCCTCGGCGGCGAAGCGGATCGCCGTCGCCTGGCCGATGCCGTTCCCGGCGCCCGTGACGATCGCCACCTTCCCGGCGATCCGGCCGCCACTTCCGCCTGCGACTTCCTTCGGCACAGTCATCTCCGTCCGCCCCGTTCCGCCCGCGCATGCCGAAGCTGGATCGCGCCATGAGCGCCGAGGCCGAGTTCGGGGAGGATAGGAAGCCGCATCCGGCCGAGGAAGCAGCGTTTCACCTTCAGCACTTGGAGGAAAAAGCGTCAGCGCGGCGGCCCGCTCGACCGGGCCGGCGCGGGCCGGCCGCCGGCGACATCCGCAAGACACGTTCGCGTCATTTAGATGGTGTGCTTACAAATATTGCTTGCCAAGGTGTCACGCGAGCGTCAAAATTGACCTTGCGTTCGGTTTTGCGACAGTCGATCCGCGCGCCGCCTGACCGGCGTCGGCTTGCTGCTCCCCGCGGTCGCGGGAATGGAGATGCCTGGCAATGGACGTGCGTCAGCTCCAATATTTCATCGCGGCCGCCAAGGCGGAAAGCTTCAGCAAGGCTGCCGACCGCATGCATGTCTCCCAGTCCGCGCTGGGGAGCCAGATCAGGAATCTGGAGCAGGAGCTCGGCGGAGACCTCTTCGAGCGGCATTCCCGCGGCACCGAGTTGACGCCCAGCGGCAAGGTGCTGCTGACCTATGCGGAAGAGATCATCGAGAAGATACAGCTTGCCAAGGACGCGATGGCCACCTCGCGCGAGGCGCGCGACTGCAACGTCGTCGTCGGCATGACGTCGACCGTGAGCTGCATCCTCGCCGCACCCCTGCTCTACCGGATCAGCGAGAAGCATCCCGAGATCAGGCTCACGGTCGTGGAGGAGAAGTCGGACGCGCTCATCGAGAAGGTCGCCACGCGCGACATTACGCTGGCGCTCGGCTTCAACTCCCACCATGTCGACGGCGTCCGCTGGGAGCCGGTTCTCGAGGAGCACCTCTATTTCGTCGAGAACGCGGCGTTCGGCAAGCAGAACGGGGGCGAGATCACGCTCGCCGAGGTTACCCGCCACCGGCTGGCGCTGCCGAGCATCCCCGCCGTGGTGCGCAGCGTGATCGAGGCGGAGGCCGCTGCCCAGAAGCTGACGCTCAACGTCCCGTACAACGTGAACTCCAACAGCCTCATCCGCACCCTCGTCGCGCAGCGCGCGGCGGCGAGCATCATGCCGATCGCCGCGGTGCGCGACCAGGTCGAGGCCGGCGAATTCATCGCCAAGCGGATAACGCCGCCGGTCCATCGCGAGCTCTACTTCATGTCCTCGGAACTGCAGCGGCCGGGCCGCGGCGCGACCATCATCAAGCGCGAGCTGCAACTGCTGATGAAGATCGAGGAGAAGCAGGGGACGACCGGATGGCAGCCCCTGCAGGACAGGGAAGGCGCGGCGAACCGGGCCTATGTCGCGGGGGCCGCGACCTCGCTGCGCGGCCCGGACCCGACCTCATACCGCTCCCTGGCGACGGTCTGAGCCCGGACATCCTCAGCCGCGTTTCCCGTCCTCGGGCGAGGCGGCGGCCGGCAGCGATTTGGGAACGGCGAAGAAGGCCCAGACGAAGGACAGCGCGAACAGCACCGCCGTCGTCACGAACACCCAGCGGATCCCCGCCAACGCGGCGACGCTGCCTCCGGTGATCGGGCCCAGGAAGCTGCCGAGCTGGGTGGCGGACGCGCCCAGCCCATAGGCGAGCCCGCGCTGCGAGGAGGCCACGAGCCGACCCAGCAGCGCATTGGCCACAGGCAGCATGCCGCCGACGAACATGCCCAGCGCGAAGCGCAGAAGCACGAACTGCCAGTACTCGCTGACGAAGGCCTGCGGCAGGCACGCGATCGCGCCTCCGAGCAGGCTGATCAGCAGAACCCGCCTGTAGCCGAGCGTGTCGCTGCGCTTGCCCAGCAGCGGCGACACGAGGAGATCGGCAAGCCCGGTCACCGAGAAGGCGATGCCGCTCAGGGTCGCCAGCAGGGGAACCGGTCCCACCAGCTCCTGCACGTAGAGCGACACGAGCGGCTGGATGCTGCGCACCCCGAACTGCGCGAGGATCAGCACGACCACGACGCCCGCCAGGCCCGGCGTGCGCAACAGCGCCCTGATGGCCGACCCGCGCGATCCGGCCGTCTCGCGCGGCGCCGGCACGAAGTCCTCCCTGACGAACACCCACATCAGGGTGACGGCGGCCGCCGCCAGCAGGGCGGTGACGAAGAATCCGACGCGGTAGCTGTCGGACAGGTCGGCGATCACGCCTCCCAGAAGCGGCCCCGCCAGCGTGCCGGTCATCTGGCGGGTCGCCAGCCAGCCGAGGGCATAGCCCAGCCGCCGGTCCGGGACCTGCGTGGCGACGAGCGCGATCGCCGCGCCGTAGAACCCGCTGAACGTGCCCATCAGGGCGCGCAGCGTGATGAGCTGCCACAGCTCGTGCGACAGCCCCATCAGGGCCGTGAACAGACCCACCGCGATCCCCGTGCGGATGACCATGAGCTTGCGGCCGTAGCGGTCGGCGACGATGCCCCAGAAGGGCGACACCAGCGCCGCCATCAGGAAGTTCATCGACGACAGGACGCCGCTCCAGAACTTCACGGCATCCGGCTCGGCCACCCCGACCTCGGGCAGGAACAGCGGCAGCACGGGCTCGGTCACGTTGATCGACGCGCTCATCGTGAACTGCACCAGCACGATAATCCAAAGCGTCCGCTTCCATGCCTCGGTGGCCATGAAGAGCCCCTGTTTCAAACCAGCCTGGCACGCTTTTGCCAGCGTCTGCGTGCGGCGAGACCTTCAACTGTCAGCGGAAAAACCGCTCCGGGTGAAGCTTGATGAAGGCCGTACTTTCGTCCGATAATTTCGTCTGATGGATTCACGAGCGCCAGCACGCTGGCAAGAGCGCGGAGGCGCTTTGGCCTCGGATTCCGCAGGCCGTGATACGGCCCCGAAAGCCGATTCCGGAGCATGGAGAACGGGAATGTTGCCGAGCCTGCAGGACAAACTGGACAGGAACCCGAATTTCGTCGAGGTGCTGCGCAACACGCCGGCCCCCACCAGCCCCAGCGCGTTCCCCGTCGTTCCGGCCGAGTTCTCCAACTGGCGCGACGAGCAGAAGTCGTGGTCGGAAGCGGTCGGGCTGCTCGACCAGACCCACCACATGACCTATGAGTGGATGCGCGGCAGGGACATCCTCAAGCTGCTCAACGCCACGGCGGCCAACAGCTTCAACTCCTTTCCGGTCGACAGGGCCAAGCAGATCGTCTGCTGCTCGCCCGACGGCTATCTGATCGGCGACGGCATCCTCTTCCACCTCGAGGAGGAAGAGGTCATGTGCGCCGGCCGCGTCGTGGTGCCCAACTGGCTGAGGTTCAACGCGAAGGTCCACGGGTTCGACGTCGAGTTCACGCGCGAGGCGCGCTCGCCCGCCATCCCGATGGGCAAGGCCGTTCGGCGCAGCACCTATCGCTATCAGATCCAGGGGCCGAAGGCGGCCGACCTGATCACCAAGCTCAATGGCGGCAAGCCGCTGGACCTGAAGTTCTTCCATATGGGCCGGCTGACGATCGTCGGCCGGCCGGTGCGCGCGCTGCGCCACGGCATGGCCGGCGCGCCGGGGCTCGAGATCTGGGGACCGTATGACGAGTGGGAGGAGGTCCGCTCGGCCATCCTCGAAGCCGGCCGGGAGTTCGGCATCACGCTGATCGGCAACAAGGCGTATTCGTCGACGACCTTCGGCTCCGGCTGGATCTCGGCCGAGATCCCGGCGATCTACACCGGCGAGGCCCTGCGCCCCTATCGCGAATGGCTGCCGGCGGACGGCTACGAGGCCAACTGCGCCATCGGCGGCAGCTTCGTGTCCGACAGGATCGAGGACTACTACGTCACGCCCTACGAGCTGAGCTACGGCCACATCGTCAAGTTCGACCACGACTTCGTCGGGCGCGAAGCCTTGGAACGGATGGATCCGTCAAAGCAGCGCCGCAAGGTGACGCTCGAATGGAACGGCGACGACGTGGTTAAGGTCCTTTCGTCCTACTTCCAGACCGGCCAGCTCCCCTGCAAATGGATCGAGCTGCCGCGCTCGGACTATGTCGGGCACGGCTACGACACCGTCCTGCACGGCGGCCGGCAGGTCGGTCTGTCGATGATGACCGGATACGACTTCAACTTCCGCAGGATGCTGTCCCTCGCCATCGTCGGCCCGGAGGTCGCCATGGACGACGAGGTGAAGGTGGTCTGGGGCGAGCCCGGCGGCGGCACGAGCAAGCCGGCGGTGGAGGCCCACCGGCAGATCGAGATCCGCGCCAGGGTGAAGCCGGTGCCCTATGCCGGCACCACCGTGCGCCGCACGTCCTGACCGGCCGGTGTCGGGCGATTTCGGGGAGGGACAGTCATGACGCAAGCCGCGGAGCTCGAACGGGCGCTCGACCTGCTGGTCAAGGCCAACCGGATACTGGCGCATGAGCAGATCGTCGACGATTTCGGCCACGTCAGCATTCGCAGCCCGGTCGATCCCGGCCGCTTCTTCATCTCCTGGGCCATCAGCCCCGGTCGGGTGACGCGGCAGGACATATTCGAGTATCGGCTGACCGGCGAGCCGGTCTCCGATCTCGGCCGCCGCCCCAGCTATTCCGAGCGGGTCATCCACGGCGCCATCTACGAGCAGCGGCCCGACGTCGGGGCCGTCTGCCATCATCATTCGGGCGCGTTGCTGCCGTTCGCCTGCTCGGACACCGTCCTGCGCCCCGTCTACCATCTCGGCTGCGTCATCGGCCACGAGGTGCCGCTCTGGGATTCGCAGGACCGGTTCGGTGATACCTCGATGCTGGTCGACGACATGGACAAGGGGCGCGATCTCGCCGGCGCGCTGGGTGCGAATGCGCTGGTCCTGATGCGCCGCCACGGCGCGGTCCTCGCCGGCCGCGACGTCAGGCAGGTCGTACTGATGGCGATCTACAGCGCCGAAAACGCCCGGCTGCAGATGCAGGCGATGGCCATGGGCACGCCGTCCTATCTGACGCCGGGTGAGATCGACAGGGCGGCCGCCGTCATCCTGAGCCCGGCGGGCATCGACAGGAGCTGGCCCAACCGCTGTGCACGCGCGGGCCTTTCGACCGACTGAGCGCTCCGGCGATTACGGGCTAGTCCACCTCGAGGCGGTGATATTTCCCGCGATAGTAGAGCAGCGGATGCTTCGGCGTCGCCGCGTCGGCGTGCTCCAGCCCTTCGACGGCGGCGATGACGACCCAGTGGTCGCCCGCCTCGTGCTCGGCCGTCAGGCTGCAATCCAGCCGCAGCAGCACGTCGTCTATCCCCGGATTGTCGTGCCTGTCGACGCGCCAGGGGATGCCCGCCCAGTTCTCCGGCGAATGGCGGCCGAACTGGTCGGCCAGCTCGCGCTGCGTGGCCGAGAGGACGTTGATCGAGAACTTCCCCGCGGAGCGCACCTTCGGCCAGCGCGAGGAGGTCTTCATCACGCTGAACGAGACCAGCGGCGGGTCCATCGAGACGCTGAAGAAGGACTGGCAGGTGAAGCCGACGGGCGCGCCGTCCACCATCGCTCCGATCACCGTGATCCCGGATGCATAGTGGCCGAGAGCTTCCCTGAAGGTGCGGGAATCGAAGACGATCATGCGCTGTGCTCCTCACCGGAGTTTGACGGGGCAGGCATCGGTCCGACGGCATCGAGGACCGGCCGCAGAGCGTCGAGATGCCCGCGGACCTCGCTGACGCGCTCGGCGATCAGCGCGTCGATCTTCTGGTACTGCGCCGTGTTGAAATAGAGCCCGGCGGTCGGCACGACCGCGCCGAGCTCGAGCAACAGCGGGATGAGGGTGGTCGTCGGCGCGAGCGAATGGCTGGCATCGGCCCCGGTCATCACCGGCAGGGCGACGACGCCGCGCAGCCCGTTGGCCGGGTAGCGGTCGAGGAAGGCCTTGAGCAGCCCGGTATAGGTCGCCTTGTAGGTCGGCGACGCGAACACCGCGATGTTGCTCTCGGCGACCCGCTGGTTGAGCGCCGCCATCTCGTCGGACGGCCAGGAGAACAGCTTGTCCGCATGGCTCGACAGCTCGATCAGTTCGCTGTCGACCGGCCCGAAAATCTGTTCGACGAGGGACATCGCGATATGCGCTGTCCTCGACTGCGGCTTGGGATTGCCTACGACGACTGCCACCTTCATGGCGCACCTCGATCTGCTGCTCTGGCCGGCCAGCAGGCACGCTCGAATGCGCTCGTCGAAGCCGTGCTGACCGGTTGTCGGGTGTCCTGCAAGGAGAAGGTGGCCCGCAGGCGTGCAACGGCTCACGTTGCACCCCGATAGTCCGAGCTTGCTTCCCCGCAGTCAACATTTCCGTGCCGCAAGGATTCATTGCGTCCGACGCAACGTTCGCGCGGATCGAGTTCGGCTGACGCGCCGATGGCCGGCGCGCCCACCCGCGGCGAACGCGCGGTCGATCCGGACTGCGCGGCGGCGCGGAACCTCAGTGCAGGGGCTTCGACAGACGGGACGCGATGAGCCAGCCGTCCCTGGTCTCGACGAAGCGGTGCACCGTGTCGACGGCCTTGCTGATCGTGTACTGCCCCTCGGCGTCGCGGACGCTGATCAGGATGATGGTGCCGACCAGCAGGCTTCCGTCGTCGCCGCGGCTGAAGCGCGGGCCTGTGATCACGTGGACGGTATGCCGGTCCGTCTGCGCCTCGCGATTCGTCAGGAAGCTCATGACGCCGTCGCGGCCTTCATAGCGCTTTCCCTGTGCTTCGAAGACGGCGTCGTCCGTGAAGTGCACGATCCCCTTCGTCGCCGCACCACGGTCGATGTCATAGTGGTAGGCGCAGATCCTGTCGAAGCACTTCGCGCCGAGAGCGTACAGATCTTCCATCCCGATTCCTCCTTGTTGCGCCTGCCTGCGGCCACTCCGCCGGACGGTCCCGCCCCTTTGACGGTGGGCGATGCCCGCATTCGGTCACCCTAGCGCCGTTCGGTGGTCTGTTGCAATATTCTTGATATTAGATAATATTGCAACGACACCAATCAGCAGGAGGACGCAACGTGGTAGACACGGTTGCCCAGGCAGGCGCCTATCTTCATCATCTCGCTTTCGAGAGCTCGCAGCCGGATCGGCTGGCTGCCTTCTACGGCGACATCATGCAGATGGAGGTCGCCAGGATCTCGGATCGGGAATGGCGCTGCGAGGGCCCGGCCCGGCGGATGGTCGTCGTCCCGGGGCAGGACAAGAAGCTCGCCTATGCCGGCCTTGCCGTGCGCGACGCGGACGGCCTGAAGCTCATCCGCGACCGCGCCGAGAGCGAGGGGGTCGCGATCCACGCCAGCCCTTCGCCCTATTTCAGGGAGGGCGCTTTCGCGGTGAAGGACCCGGACGGCAACCTCATCGTCTTCGGCCTGTCGAAGCCCGAATACGTCAAGGCCATGGGCTGGCCGCGCGCCAACCACGCGATGCCGATCTGGGGGCCGGTCCAGCACCTGACCTACCGGACCCAGAACATGGACGGCTTCTATGATTTCTATCACCGGAAGCTCGGCTTCCGCATGGTCGACCGCGTGATCAAGCAGGACGGCACGATCGCCACGATCTTCGTGACCTCCAATCACGAGCATCACACGATCGCCGCCTTCGCCGGCGACCGCACCGGCATGGACCACCATTCCTACGAGGCCGGCGAATGGAACTACCTGCGCGACTGGTGCGAGCATTTCGCCAGCCGCAAGGTCCAGCTCATGTGGGGGCCGGGACGCCACGGCCCGGGACACAATCTGTTCGCCTTCATCGAGGATCCGGACGGCAACTGGATCGAGATTTCCGCCGAGCTCGAGGTGATCCACGACCGCCCCTGCGAGGACTGGCCGCACGAGCCGCGCTCGCTCAACACATGGGGGAAGGCGATCCTGCGGTCGTAAGGCCAGCCCGCTTCAAGTTGCAGCGCCGCCGCATCCCGGCGGTGCTGCTCACGCTTCCGCCGGCTTCGCCGCAGCGCTCTTTTCCGCGAGGAAGCGCTCGATCTCCGCGGCCGTCGCCGAGAGCTGCTGGACCACGCGCGGCCTGTCTTCCGGCGGCAGGTCCTCGATGCGGGCGAAGATGCTCAGCGACGCCTCGATGCCGAGCTTGCGGTCGCGGATCGGCACGGCGATCGCGACCGCGCCGGGATCCACCTCCCCTTCGGCGATCCAGAACCCCTGCCGCCTGCTCAGGAAGAGCTCCGACAGGAATTTCCTGAGCGCCTCGCCCTCGAGCCCGGTCTGGTTCGCCAGCAGTCGCTTGAGCCGTCGCGATTCCATGGACGAGAGCGCCGCGCGTGCCGTGGCGCTGCGCACCAGCGGCATGGGCAGGCCGCGCTCGAAGCTGCTCTTGAGCGGCATCTGCGGGCTGTGCACGTCGGCAACGCACATGACCGCGTTGCCGTAGAGCCGCGCCAGAAGCGCGCTGCACTTGAAGCCCATCCGCTTGACGAGCGGCGCCAGGAACGCGTTCCCGGCCAGGATCAGCGGGTCGGTCCGCCGTGCGCGCCGCTCGAATTCGACGAAGGCGGGGCCGAGCCGGTATTGCGAATCGACGGTTCCCTCGAGGAAGCCGACGGCGACGAGCTCGCGGACCTGCCGGTAGAGCGTGCTGCTGGCGACGCCCAGCTCGGCGGCCAGCGCAGCGACCGTCCAGACGCTGTGCTCCTCCGTGAACTGGTCCAGTATCCGCTTGTAGCGATAGACCCCGCTATGCTCCATCGGCCTTCAACTCGCCCCGGGCGCGGAGCCGCCCTGCCCTTCGCCGGCTCCCAAATCTGCTCCGCCTTCCTGATGTGCCCTCGCACGGGCCGCGTCAATCGGTTCCCGTGTCGCGGCGTCCGCGCGCAGTACCGCGTGACGGAACGAGCGAGATTGACAGCATACTATCCGAGTGTACGCTGACAAATTGGATATGTTCGGCGCGACCGCAAGCGGCCACCTGGCCGCCGGTATTCGTGCGCGAGGAAACCGCGAGGGAGGTCATCCATGAAAGTCGCCAGTTTCGTGAGGAACGGCAAGGCAAGGGTCGGCGTCGTTTCCGACACCGGGATTCGGGACGTCACCGGGCTGGTCGACGGCGCCCGGGACCTGAAGCAGCTGCTGTCCGTGCCCGGCTGGCAGGATCGCGCCGCCGGGGCGTCCGGCCCGGTCGTCGCGCTGGACGAGGTCTCCTTCCTGCCGGTCGTACCCAACGCGGACGCAAAGATCCTCGCGCTCGGCTGGGCCTACAGGTCGCATGCCGACGAGACGGGGCACAAGGAAACCGAGTTTCCGATGTTCTTCAGCAAGTTCCCGCAGGCCCTGCTCGGTCACCGCCAGCCGCTCGTCAAGCCGGCGATCTCGAACATGTTCGACTTCGAGGGGGAGGTCGCCATCGTGATCGGCAAGACCGCACGCGCCATTTCGGAGAAGGACGCGCTGTCTTGCGTTGCCGGCTACACGATCATGATGGACGGCTCCGTCCGCGACTGGCAGAAGCACAGCGTGACGGCCGGCAAGAACTTCGACGGCTCGACGCCGCTGGGGCCCTGGATGCTGAGCGTGGATGAGGCCGGGCCGCACGACGCGTTCGAGCTGCAGACCCGGCTCAACGGCACGGTGATGCAGGCGGCGAAGACCTCCGAGCTGATCTGGTCGATCCCCTACCTGATCAGCTACTGCTAGACCTTCA
>JAFKJY010000148.1:3087-12786 GCA_017305835.1 Hyphomicrobiales bacterium | reverse complement strand
CCGCAGCCGCACCTCCAACGTCTGGATGGCGCCCGGCGCGCGGCCACAGCCGGAAAAGGCTCCCGCCGATGCCGGCGAAGAAAAGGTCGTGCGGGTGCCGCGCAAGCCGGGCGACCGCAAGGCCAAGCACGACGCGGCCGCGAAGCGCGCCCGTCCGGGCCGCGCCGAGCGCGCGGCCGGCGAGCAGGCGGCCGAACGGCCCCGCCGCGAGTGGAAGCCGCGGCCGGAGGGCGAGGAGCGCCCCAAGCGCGAGTTCAAGCCGCGCGGCGAGGGCGCCGAACGCCCCGCGCGGGACTGGAAGGCGAAGCCGCCGCGGCCGGGCAGGGCCGAGCGCGCCGCCGCCAGGGAAGGCGGCGAGGCGCCGCAGCGCGAATATCGGCCGCGCCCGCAGAAGCACGACGGCGAGGATGCGCGTCCGCCGCGCAGTCCGCGCCCCGAAGGGGGTGAGCGCCGCCCCTACGAGAAACGCGAGGGAAAGCCGTTCGAGAAGCGCGAGCGCAAGCCGTGGGACGGCGCGGCGTCGAAGTCTTCCTCTCCCCGCGGACGGGGAGAAGGGGGAAAGCCGGCGCGGCCCGGCGCAAACCGCTCCGGCCCGCGCAAGGGGCCGCCCAAGGGACCGCCCAAGGGACCGCCCAAGGGACCGCCAAGGGGCGGGAAGAAGACCTAGATGCGCGTCGTCGGGGGCGAGTTTCGCGGCCGGGCGCTGGCGACGCCGCGCAGCGACGCCATCCGGCCGACCTCCGACCGCACGCGCGAGGCGGTCTTCAACGTGATCGCCCACCGCTATCCCGACAGGCTCGAGGGCGGCCGCGTGCTCGACCTGTTCGCCGGCACCGGCGCGCTCGGCATCGAGGCGCTGTCGCGCGGCGCGTCCGCCTGCGTCTTCATCGAGGAGGGGGCGGAAGGCCGCGGCCTGATCCGCGACAATGTCGAGGCGCTCGGCCTGCAGGGCCGGACCAAGATCTTCCGCCGCGACGCGACCCGGCTCGGCGCGGTCGGCACGCTGACGCCCTTCGGCCTCGTCTTCGCCGATCCGCCCTACGGCAGGGACCTCGCCGGGCCGGCGCTGCGGGCCGCCCGCGAGGGCGGCTGGCTGGCGCCGGGGGCGATCGCCGTGGTCGAGGAGGCGGCGGGCGCACCCTTCGCGCCCGGCCCCGGCTTCACGGTGGCCGACGAGCGCCACTATGGCGATACGGTGATACGCTTCGTCGAGACGGGATGATTCGCCGCCCGGCCTTGGTTTCGCCGCTTCGCGCCTCTAGTCAGACGCCGCCTGTTGCATGCGGTCCCGTCGCGGATCGCCGGTCGGAAGGGATTTCGATGATTTCTGGACACACCGCCCGCCGTGCCCTCCTCGGTCTGGCCGGCGCGGCGCTGCTGCTGGCCTCGCCGCTCCGCGCCGAGGAGGCGTCCGGCGTCTCCACCTTCACGCTCGACAACGGCCTGCAGGTCGTGGTGATCCCGGACCACCGCGCGCCCGTCGTCACCAACATGATCTGGTACAAGGTCGGCGGCGCCGACGAGAAGCCCGGCAAGTCGGGCATCGCCCATTTCCTCGAGCACCTGATGTTCAAGGGGACCGGGAAGCACCCGGCCGGCGAGTTCTCCGCCAAGGTGGCCGAGATCGGCGGCAACGAGAACGCCTTCACCACGCAGGACTACACCGCCTACTACCAGCAGGTGGCGCCGGACTCGCTGCCGATGATGATGGAGTTCGAGGCCGACCGCATGCGGGGACTGGTGCTGACGGACGCCGTCATCGGCCCCGAGCGCGACGTCATCATCGAGGAGCGGCGCATGCGCGTCGACAACGATCCGGGCGCGGTGCTGTCGGAGGAATTGCAGGCGACGCTCTACCAGAACCATCCCTACCGCATCCCGGTGATCGGCTGGCTGCACGAGATGAAGACGCTCGACCGGCAGGACGCCGTCTCCTTCTACGAGAGCTACTACGCGCCCAACAACGCGGTGCTGGTGGTGGCCGGCGACGTCACCGCCGACCATGTGCGCGCACTCGCCGAGCAGACCTTCGGCAAGGTGCCGCGCGGGCCGGACCTGCCGCCGCGCGTGCGGCCGCAGGAGCCGGAGCAGAACACCAGCCGCACGGTCACGCTGACCGACCCGCGCGTCTCGGTGCCGAGCCTGCGCAAGGCCTGGGTCGTGCCGTCCTACAACGACGCGCCCAAGGGCGAGGCCGAGGCGCTCGACCTGTTGTCGGAGATCCTCGGCGGCGGCATCCGCAGCCGGCTCTACCAGGAGCTGGTGGTGAAGTCCGGCGCGGCCGCCTCGGCCGGCGCTTATTACGACGGCGGCGGCCTCGACGACGGCAGCTTCGGCATCTACGCCTCGCCGCGCGGCGACACCAAGCTCGCCGACATCGAGGCGGCGGCCGACGCCGAGCTCGCCCGCATCGCCAGCGACGGCGTCACCGAGGACGAGCTGGAGCGCGCTAAGAACCGCTTCGTGCGCTCGATGATCTTCGCCCGCGACGACCAGTCCGACATGGCCCGCATCTACGGCTCGACGCTGACCACCGGCGGCACGGTCGAGGACATCGAGAACTGGCCCGACCGCATCCGCGCCGTCACCGCCGACGCCGTCAAGGCCGCCGCCGCGCGCTATCTCGACCAGTCGCGCTCGGTGACGGGCTACCTGCTGCCGGCCAAGGAAGACCGCTCCTGATGAGACAGAACCCCATGCCCGAACGTCCCGTCGGCAGGCTGACCATTTCCGCGCTCGCGGTCGCCTTCGCAGCCTATTTCCTGATCCTGTCGGCGCTGCAGCCGGCGCGCGCGGCGGTCGACATCCAGGAGGTGAAGTCCGACGGCGGCATCACCGCCTGGCTCGTCGAGGACTACACGATCCCGCTGATCGCCATCCGCTTCAGCTTCGAGGGCGGCACGACGCAGGACCCGGCCGGCAAGGAGGGCCTGGTCAACCTGATGAGCGGCCTGTTCGACGAGGGCGCCGGCGACCTCGATTCGGACGCCTTCCAGCTTGCCCTCGACGACGCGGGCGCCGAGATGCGCTTCGGCGCAGGCCCGGACGCCATGTCGGGCGCCATGCGCATGCTGTCCGACAAGCGCGACGAGGCGCTGCACCTGCTCAACCTCGCCATCAACCAGCCGCGCTTCGACCAGGCGCCGATCGACCGCATCCGCTCGCAGGTCATTGCCGGCATCGCCGCGCGCGCCCGCGATCCCGAGCGCATGGCCGGCATCGCCTTCGCCAAGGCGCTCTACGGCGACCATCCCTACGGCCGCCGCGCGGAAGGCACGCCCGAGACGCTGGCCACCGTCACGGCCGACGACCTGCGCGCCGTCCACAAGCGCATCTTCGCCCGCGACAACCTGAAGATCGGCGTGGTCGGCGCGATCGACGCGGCGACGCTGCGCGGCGTGCTGGACAGGCTGTTCGGCAGCCTGCCCGCGAAGGCCGAGCTGACCGATGTGCCGCACGTCACGCCGAAGCTCGACCAGGTCGTGCGCATCGACTATCCGCTGCCGCAGACCACCATCCAGCTCGCCTATCCGGGCATCGAGCGCAAGGATCCCGAATTCTTCGCCGCCTACCTGATGAACTACACGCTGGGCGGCTCGACCTTCACCTCGCGCCTGTTTTCGGAGGTGCGCGACAAGCGCGGGCTGGCCTACGGCGTCGATTCCTCGCTCACCAACCAGCGCCACGCCGAATCGCTGGTGATCGGCACCGGCACGGCGTCGGAGCGGGCGACCGAGACGCTGGGCGTCATCCGCGACGTGGTGAAGCGGCTGGCCGAGGAGGGGCCGACGGACGCCGAGCTGGAGGGCGCCAAGCGCTACCTCGTCGGCTCCTACGCCATCAACAACCTCGATTCCTCCGCGGCGATCGCCGAGACGCTGGTGCAGCTCCAGATCGAGGATCTCGGCAAGGACTATATCGAGCGCCGTCCCGAGATGATCAATTCGGTGACGCGCGAGCAGGCCGCGGCGGCGGCCAGGCGCCTGCTCAGCGCCGAGCCGGCCGTGCTCATCCTCGGACCGGCGGCGAAGGAGGGCAATTGACGCTGGACGCGCAGGAAGCTCGCGCGGCCCACCGGCCGCGCAAGCCCGCACCGGCCCCGGCGGAACGCCCGTCCGGGCCGACCTTCGCGGTCGCCTTCGGCGGCGGCGGCGCGCGCGGGCTGGCGCATATCCACGTCATCCAGGCGCTCGACGAGCTCGGCATCCGGCCGGTCGAGATCGCCGGCTCCTCGATCGGCGCGATCATGGGCGCGGGCATAGCGGCCGGCATGGCCGGAGCCGACATCCGCGACTATGCCCGCACTTTGCTCGGCAACCGCTCCGAGGTGCTGGCGCGGCTGTGGCGCGCGCGCTCCGGCATCAGCGGCTTCATGGCCGGCAACGGGCTGGGCTTCACCCCGCTCGACGTCGAGCGCGTGCTGAAATCCTTCCTGCCGGTGGCGGTGCCCGACCGCTTCGACGAGCTCGCCATCCCGCTCAAGGTGACGGCGACCGACTATTACGGCCACGCGCTCGCGGTGTTCGACGAGGGCGACCTCTATTCGGCCCTCGGCGCCTCGGCCGCCATCCCCGCCGTGTTCCGCCCGGTGCGCCGCGACGGCAAGCTCCTGATCGACGGCGGCATCTACAATCCGGTGCCGTTCGACCTGCTGGAGGGCCGCGCCGACATCGTCATCGCCGTCGACGTGGTCGGCGCGCCGACGCAGCGCAGCCGCAAGCGGCCGAGCTCGGTCGAGCTGATGTTCGGCGCCAGCCAGCTCATGATGCAGTCGATCACCGCCATGAAGCTCAAGTCGAAGCGGCCGGAGATCCTGCTGCGCCCGCCGGTCTCGCGCTTCCGCGTGCTCGACTTCCTCAAGGTCGAGGCCGTCATGGCCGAGACCGCCTCGATCCGCGACGAGACCAAGCGGGCGATCGCCGCGGCCGTCAAGGCGCACGAGAAGCAGGCCGCCCACGGCGGCTGACGGACGCCCGCGCAGCAGCACCCATTGCGGAACCGCCCGCAGGACCATAGATGCTTGCCGTGGCCGCGCGCGGCCGATCTCTTTGGACGCATTTCCGGACGCAAAACCGTTCCACACTTTTGCTGGAAATGCTCCAGCCACAATCGGGACAGAGCGATGAACGACAGCATAGACACCGGCCGCCTCACCGATCTCGTCGCGCGGCTGGTCGAGGCCGCCGGCAAGGCCGGCGCCGACGCCGCCGACGCGGTGGCCGTGATGGGGCGCTCGACCTCGGTGTCGGTGCGGCTCGGCAAGGTGGAATCGACGGAAGCCGCCGAAAGCGACGACATCTCGCTGCGCGTCTTCGTCGGCAGGAAGGTGGCGAGCGTCGGCGCGACCGCCTCGTCCGACCCGGCCCGGCTCGCCGAGCGGGCCGTGGCGATGGCGCGCGTGTCGCCGGAGGACCCGTATCAGGGCCTGGCCGACCCCGACCGTCTCGCCCGCACGATCCGCGACCTCGACCTGTTCGACCCGACGACGGTCTCCGCCGACGAGCTGCGCGAGACCGCGCTCGCCGCCGAGGAGACCGCATTGGCCTACAAGGGTGTCACCAATTCGGGCGGCAGCGCGGCCAGCGCCGGCCTCGGCGGCCTCGTGCTCGCCACCACCGACGGCTTCCTCGGACAGTATGTGGCGAGCCGCTTCTCCCGCTCCGTCAGCGTCGTGGCCGGCGAGGGCACGGCGATGGAGCGCGACTACGACTATTCCTCGCGCCTCTATTACGGCGAGCTCGACGCGCCGGAGACGATCGGCCGCAAGGCGGCGGAGCGCGCGGTGAAGCGGCTCGGCGCCCGCAAGGCGCGCACCGGCCCGGTCACGGTGGTCTACGACCCGCGCGTGGCGCGCGGCATCGCCGGCCACATCGCCGGCGCCATCAACGGCGCCTCGGTGGCGCGCAAGACGAGCTTCCTGCGCGACCGCATGGGCGAGCAGGTGGCCTCCGCCGCGATCACCGTCACCGACGACCCGCTGAAGCTGCGCGGCCAGGCCTCGCGCCCCTTCGACGGCGAGGGCGTCGAGGGGCAGGCGCTGACCATGGTCGACCGCGGCGTGCTGCGCCACTGGTTCCTGTCGACCTCGGTCGCGCGCGAGCTCGGCCTCACGACCAACGGCCGCGGCTCCCGCGCCGCCTCCTCGGTCAACCCGACCTCGACCAACCTCGCCATCGAGCCGGGCGAGGTCACGCCGCAGGACATGATCAGGGCGCTGAAGTCCGGCTTCTACGTCACCGAGGTGTTCGGCCACGGCGTCGACATGGTCACCGGCGAATACAGCCGCGGCGCCTCCGGCTACTGGATCGAGAACGGCGAGTTGACCTGGCCGGTCTCGGAGGTCACCATCGCCGGAAACCTCAAGGACATGTTCATGCGCATGACGCCGGCCAGCGACCTCGACCGCAATTTCGGGACCGCCGCGCCGACGCTGCTCGTCGAAGGGATGACGCTTGCGGGTAGCTGACCTGGCCCACGGCCTCGATGAGGACCTCGAGCTGATCCGCGTCGCCGCCGAGGAGGCGGGCCGGATCGCGATGGGCTATTTCGGCCGCGATCCCGAGGTGTGGATGAAGGCCGGCGTCTCGCCCGTCAGCGAGGCCGACTACGCGGTCGACGCCTTCCTCAAGGGCACGCTGCGCGCCGCCCGGCCGGACTATGGCTGGCTGTCGGAGGAGACCGTCGACACGCCCGAGCGGCTGTCGGCGCGCCGCACCTTCGTCGTCGACCCCATCGACGGCACCCGCGCCTTCCTCGACCGTCGCGACCTGTGGTGCGTCAGCATCGCCGTGGTGGAGGACGGCCGCCCGCTCGCCGGCGTGCTCGACTGCCCGGCCCGCAGCGAGGTGTTCGTCGCCGGCGTCGGGCGCGGCGCCAGCCTCAACGGCGCGCCGATCTCGGTGCGCGCGGCCGGAGATACGCTGTCGGTGGCCGGGCCGGACAAGCTCGTCGCCCGGTTGCCGGCCGAATACCGCCCGCCACGGCCGCACGCCTACGTGCCCTCGCTCGCCTATCGCGTCGCCATGCTGGCCAAGGGCGCGATCGACGGCACCTTCGTGAAGGCCAATTCGCACGACTGGGACCTCGCCGCCGCCGACCTGATCCTCGTCGAGGCGGGAGGCAAGGTGGTCGACGCGCGCGGCCGCGTCCTGCGCTATGCGGCGGACGCCGACCCCTCGCACGGCCTGCTGGCCGCCGGCAGCGGCCCGCTGCTCGCCGAGATGGTGAAGGTGATCGCCGGCCCGCCGGGCTGACGCATGTCGCCCGAAAGTGGGAACCGGTTTCGGGCGACATGCGCAAAGACAGGGACCCGGCGAGGCGGTTCCTTCGTCCGCCGATTTGTTTTAATAAAACCCCGCGCGCCGCATCCGGCACGCAGTCAATCGCAAACGATCCAGGACGATGCCCATGTCGGTCGACACCGGAAAGAAGCAGTTGCTGCATCTCGTCTTCGGCGGCGAGCTGAAGACGCTCACGGGCACCGAGTTCCGCAACCTCGACGAGCTCGACATCGTCGGCATCTTTCCCGACTACCATTCGGCCGAGGTGGCGTGGCGCGCCAAGGCGCAGGCGACCGTCGACAACGCGCACATGCGCTACTTCATCGTGCATCTGCACCGGCTGCTCGACCCGGAGACGGAAAAGCCGGTCGGGCGCTGACCGATGAGCGCTCCCGCCACGCCTGCGAAGAGGTCGTCGCGAAGGGTTCGCCGATGAGCGAGCGCTGGGCCCGCGCCATCCTGTCGACCTACCGCTGGGCGGGGGCGGCCGCCTATCCGTTCGTCGGCGGCTACGTCGCCTGGCGCGCCAGCAAGGGCATGGAGGACGGCCAGCGCCGGCGCGAGCGCTACGGCTATGCCGCGGTTGCGCGCCCCGCCGGGCAGGTGATCTGGGTGCATGCCGCGGGCGAGGGCGAGGCGATCGCGATCGCCGCGCTGGTCGAGCGGCTGCTGTCGCTCGGCGTCGACGTGGTGATGACCACCGGCACGGTCGGCTCGGCCGACGCCGTGCGCGAGCGGCTGGGCGAGCGCGTCATCCACCAATACGTGCCACTGGATCTCAAGCCGGCGCTCGGCCATTTCCTCGACCACTGGCGGCCCGACCTCGCCATCTTCGCCGAATCCGAGATCTGGCCGACGACCATCCTGGAGCTGCACGCCCGCCGCGTGCCGCAGGTGCTCGTCAACGCGCGGTTGTCCGATCGCGCCTTTTCCTCGTGGCGCAAGCGCGCCTGGCTCGCCGAGGCGCTGTTCGAGCATTTCGCGCTGGTCGTGGCGCAGACCGAGACCGACGCGGAGCGTTTTCGCGCGCTCGGCGCGCGGCCGGTGACGGTGTCGGGCAGCCTGCGCACCGACATCGGCATGCCGCCGGTCGACGAGCTGGAGCTGCGCCGGCTCGGCAACGAGATCGGCGGCCGCGAGCGTTGGCTGGCCTACGCCACCCACGAGGGCGAGGAGGCAGCCGCCGTCGACGTGCACCGCATGCTGTCGCAGCGCCATCCCGACATCCTGACCATCCTCGTGCCGCGCAACCCGGCGCGCGCCGACGCGATCGCCGCGCAGCTCGCGGCGGCGGGCCTGGCCGTGGCGCGGCGCAGCCGGCGCGACAGGATCGGCCCGCAGACCGCCGTGCTGCTCGGCGACACGCGCTGCGAGGCGGGGCTCTATCTGCGGCTGGCCGACATCGTCTTCCTCGGCCGCTCGCTGGCCGGCGGCGGCGGCGAGAACCCGCTGGAGGCCGCGCTGCTGCGCCGGGCGGTGCTCGCCGGCCAGGACGTCGGCTATTTCAAGGACCTCTACCAGCCGCTCGTCGCCCGAGGCGGCGTGCGGCTGGTGCGCGACCGCGACATGCTGGCGGGCGCCGTCAACTACCTGCTGCGCAACGACAAGGCGCGCCACGACATCGGCGCGGCGGGCGCGGCCGCGGTGGAGACGATGCGCGGCGCGCTCGACAGGACCGCGCGCGACCTCGAACCCTACGTGCATCCGCTCGTCGTCAAGGCGCGGCTCGAGGGAGGCGGCGCGCGGCGCTGAGCGGGATGGCGGAGCTGGATCCGATCATCGGCGAGACACCGCCATTCTGGTGGCGCAGGCCCGGCTGGCAGGCCTGGCTGCTGGCGCCGGCCGCCCTCGTCTACGGCCGCCTCGCCGCGCGGCGCCTGCACCGGCGCGGCACGCTCGCCTTCGAGCTGCCGGTGATCCGCGTCGCCTCGCTGGCGGTCGGCGCGCGCGGCGACACCGAGGTCGCGATCGCGCTGGCGACGGCCGCCCGCAGGCTCGGCATGCGCCCGGGCATCGCCGCGACCGGGCCGGCCGGCGCCTTCGCCGCGCCGCACATGGTCGACCGCCATCACGACGTGGCCAGACACACCGGCGACGAGGCATTGCAGCTCGCCCGCGCCGCGCCGACGGCGCTCTGCGGCGACCTCGTCGCGGCGGCGCGCGCACTTGCGGCCGACGGCGTCGACCTGGTGATCGCGCTGGACGGCGACGGGGCGGCGCGGCTCAGGCCAGACTACACGCTCGCCGTCGTCGACACCGAGCGCGGCCTCGGCAACGGCCACCTCGTACCGGCCGGGCCGGTACGGGCGCCGCTGGTCGACCAGCTCCGGCAGGCGAGCGCGCTGCTGACGCTGGGGCGCGGCGACGCGGCCGACCGCGTCGTGCGGATCGCCGCGCGCGCCGCCCGGCCGCTGCTGCA
>JAFKJY010000148.1:0-3064 GCA_017305835.1 Hyphomicrobiales bacterium | reverse complement strand
CGGCGCTGCGGCCGCGCGCCGGCATCGACCTTGGCGGCCGCCGCTGGCTCGCCTTCGCCGGCGTGGCCGATTGCGAGCAGTTCTTCGACATGGTGCGGCAGGCCGGCGGCGACATAGCTGCGGCGCGCAGCTATCGCGAGGGCCATCTCTACGCCGACGACGAGCTCGGCGACCTCGCCGCGCTCGCCGACGCGCAGGACCTGTCGGTCGTGACCTCGACGCGCGACGCCGAGCGCCTGCACCACGGCACGGAGGCCGCGGCCGCTCTGCGCCGTCGCGCCGTCGCGCTGGAAACCGAGATGGTGTTCGACGTGGCCGACGTGCCCGACACCGTGATCAGGGACGCGATCGAGACGTTCCGGGCGCGCCGGTTCTCAGCTCCAGGTCGTCGCTAGACGTAGCCGGAGGTGTTCAGGCTCGTCGGTGGCACTCCGAGACCGGCGAGTACCGTTGCAGCTAATAGAAATGGCCATTTCTATTGCCTCAAAAAGTCGCCGTAACGCAGTTTGGCCTCGGCGGAAAAGTCGTTTAGTTCAAGCTCGGGCAGAACGGAGGGTTCGGGATAATTGCTTAACCAAGGGAGGACTCCCTGCACTTTCTCTCTTGTTACTGGTTCATCTGTAATTTCTAATGTTATTTGCTTTAATTTATAATCTACTCCAATAATATCTAAATTTCTTGGATCAACGAGCTTCACCGTTGCAGGATTTGAAACATCAGCAAAAGTGACGAGCAACGGATATTTTTTCGGAGGAATTTGATACTTTTGCCCTCTAAATTTCTCCATCTGACTTGCGGGATAGAGATACGGATCCCCGTTTTTTGGCAGTGGGTCGAATAGTACAGCGCGAGCAATAAGATCGGCGGTCCCCACTAAAGCGAACAAGTATTGTCCGTTGGGCATGCGGAGCACAACGGCCTCCGCCTTCGCAGACCATCCACGGGGAGAAACATTGGGTAATATCTTGGGGACTCCCCACCAAGCAACCTCCGCAACGCTTGAAGCGCTCAAGGGACCTTGTGGCGTCTCCACTTCAACCGTGATCTTTTGGTGCCATTCATAACGAGGATATGCGACGCGACAGCCGACAAATCCGATCACAACCAAGGCCAACGCACCCAATACGGCCTTCAGCATCATCCTCATGGCAGGGAGCCCGCGTGATCAAGCCAACTCCAGCTATCGCCCCGCATCTTTTCTGCAGGCCGATGAAGGTGATTGGACAACAGCGTATCTATTGACGCAGGGGCGCTGCGCGTCATTGCGTTTCCTCGATCGAATTGTTTTTGTGCGCCGCGGCTGTGTCCGCCGCGTTCTGCATGCCCCAACTTGCAATTGGTGGCATGTTTGGATCGGATTGTTAAGCGGACGGCGCAAGGAAGAGCCGCCCCAGCCGCTTCAGGTCGGGAGCAGCTTTCCGCCGTGCCCATCGCCTGCGCCGGAGGGGCGGTTCGTCAGCCGCGGCGGCGCAATTCCGGATGGCACTCAAGCTCGCGGCCGAGCGAGACCTCGGCGTTGAGATAGGGCTCCTGCCGCGCCACGCTCCAGTATTTCAGCTCGTCGAGCGGGATCGATTCGCCGGTGACCGCGCAGCGCACGAACGAGCCCGGCGAGACGACCTGGAAGTCGCCGTCGAGATAGCGGAGACGGGCCTCGCGCGCGCCTGGTCCTTCAAAGCGGTTCATGGCAACTCTTCGCGCACAATTGGCTGCGAGCGTCAAGTCGCCGCTTCGCCGCGATTCCCCGCGGCGCGGGCCGCGCTTCAGCCGAGCTGCGCCCGCGCCACGAACAGGCCCTTGGCATACTCGCCCCTGACGACCAGCCCCCTGGCATGGGGACCGGCGGCGAAGATGCCGACCGGATGGAGGCCCACGGCGAAGATGCCGACCGGGAACACGCCTGCCGCGAAGACGCCGGCGGAGTAGATGCCGATGGAAAACAGCCCCGCCGCGGCGAAGCCGGCCGAGAAGATGCCGGCCGCGAAGATGCCGAGCACGAAGTCGGCGGCGGCGAAGACGCCCGCCGCGAAGCGTCCCGCCGCGAAATAGGCGAACGCGAGCTCCCCGACCTGACCGCCCGCTTCGATCGACAGCCCGGCGATGAGCAGGACTGCGGCGATCGCGGCGAGAAGCGCAAGCTTGAGGCCTACGCCCCGCTGTTCCTCGTTCTCATGCGTATCCGGATTGGCCATGACGCCCTCCTGTAGCTCGACGGGCGACGATCTCAGGCGAACGGGCGGCCCGCCTTGCGGCGGATCAAAAAAGCGGGAGGTGAGCTACCTGCGGCCGAACAGGCGCTCGATGTCGGAAAGCTTCAGCTCGACATAGGTCGGCCGGCCGTGGTTGCAGGTGCCGGAGCCGGGGGTCGCCTCCATCTGCCTGAGCAGCGCGTTCATCTCGTCCGGTTTGAGGCGGCGGCCGGAGCGCACCGAGCCGTGGCAGGCCATGGTGGCGGCGATCGCGTTGAGCCGTTCCTTCAGCGTGTCGGCCGTGTCGTTGTCGGCGAGCTCGTCGGCGAGGTCGCGCACCAGCCGCTGCACGTCGGTCTCGCCGAGCATGGCCGGCGTCTCGCGCACGCACACCGCGCCCGGCCCGAAGCGTTCGATTCCCAGCCCGAGCCGCGACAGCAGCGCCGACTGCGACGCCAGCCGGTCGGCGTCCTCCTCCGGCAGGTCGACGATCTCGGGCAAGAGCAGCATCTGCGCCGGCACGGGGCGGGATTCCAGCCCCTGCTTAAGCGCCTCGTAGACGAGCCGCTCGTGCGCCGCGTGCTGGTCGACGATGACCAGAGAATCCTGCGTCTGCGCGACGATGTAGTTCTCGTGGATCTGCGCGCGCGCCGCCCCGAGCGGGTGGCGCGAAAGCTCGGCCGGCGCGGCTTCGGCCGAGGCCCGCGCGTCGGCGCTGGCGAGCGGGATCGCCTCGAACACGGCCTGCGCGGCCTCGCCGAAGCCGTCGAGCGGCCGCTGGAAGGACTGCGCCGGCGTCCAGCCGGGGGCGTAGGCCGGCCCGCGCGGGGTCGCGCCGGCGAAGGAATGGCCACCGGCCCCGCCCGGCCCGACGG
>JAFKJY010000147.1 GCA_017305835.1 Hyphomicrobiales bacterium | reverse complement strand
GCGAGCAGGCGGCCGCCTCTGCCGGCGAGGAAATCGTCGAGGGAGCCGAGCCGCGCGAGATCACCAGCGCCCGCCAGCCCGGCGGCGAGTCCGGGCCGCTCCAGCAGGGCCGACAGGGTCGGGGCCAGCGGCGTCAGGTCGAACAGATCGCCGCCGCGCACCAGCACCACGCACGGCCCGCCCGCAACATCCGACCACACCCGCCCCACCAGCAGCGCCGAGCCGGAATCCTCCGGAAGGATCTTGGCGGCGGTGAGGGGGGCGGGCAACGACATGCGCTCTTCTTCCTCTGACAATGGCTCACCTCACGCCCTTTGCTCAGGCGTCATACCGCCGGCCGGATTCGATGTCGAAGAAATGCAGCGCACGCGCCGGCAGATCGAGAACGGCCTCGTCGCCTTCGGACAGATCGAGCGCCGGGGGCATCACCGTGGCGAATTCCTGCGAACCGACGGAACAGTAGGCGATGCGGCTGCCGCCCAGCTCCTCGATCAGCTCGATCCGGCCTGGCAGACCCTTGCCGCTCGCCGAAAGCACGATCTCCTCCGGCCTGACGCCGACTGTGACGCGTTGGCCGGCACCCAGGGCTGCACCAGACGCGAACGGCATCGTAGGTGCGGCGTCAAGCGCGACTGTTCCCTTGTCGCCGACGGTGCCCGCGGCGAGGTTCATCGCCGGCGCGCCGGTGAAGGCGGCGACGAAGATAGAGGCGGGGCGACGGTAGACCTCGGCCGGCGAGCCTACCTGCTCGACATGGCCCTTGTTCATTACGATCAGCTTGTCGGCCATGGTCATCGCCTCCACCTGGTCGTGCGTGACGAGGATCGAGGTGGCGTTGAGCTTCTTGTGCAGCTTCTTCAGCTCGATGCGCATCTGCACGCGCAGCTTGGCGTCGAGATTGGAGAGCGGCTCGTCGAACAGGAAGACCGAGGGTTCGCGCACGATCGCGCGCCCCATCGCCACACGCTGCCGCTGGCCGCCGGAAAGCTGGCTCGGCCGACGGCCGAGATAGTCGGACAGATCGAGCGCGGCAGCGACCTCCCTCACCTTCCGGTCGCGCTCCTCGCGTGGCATGCGCGCGATCTTGAGCGGATAGCCGATGTTCTCGGCCACCGTCTTGTGCGGATACAGGGCATAGTTCTGAAACACCATCGCGCATCCGCGCGCGGCCGGGTTGACGTCGTTGACCACGCGTCCGCCGATCGAGATCTCGCCCGAGGTGATCGTCTCCAGCCCGGCGATCATGCGCAGCAGCGTGGACTTGCCGCAACCGGACGGCCCGACGATCACCACGAACTGGCCATGCCCGATGGAGATGTTCACGCCGTGGAGGATCTGCTTGTCGTCGAAGGACTTGCGGACATCGGAAATGAGGAGCTCTGCCACTGTCGATACCTGCCTGGGAATGGAAAGAGATCAGCGACGCCCGATGGGCGATGCGTCGCGCGGGTCGGGAAAGCGCGGCCGGCGAGCCATCAGTGAACACCCTGCGTGGTGCCTGCCACGAAATAGCGTTCGAGCAGGAAGAAGATGACCATGATCGGCAGGCTCGCCATGGCCGCCGTGGCCATCACCTTGTTCCAGGCCATTTCCGACTCGGTGAGGAAATGCGTGGCGCCCACCGCCAGCGTGGTCATCTCGCCGCCGGCCAGGAAGGTCTTGGCGAAGACGTAGTCGTTCCACGACAGGATGAACGAATAAAGGGTGACGGCAGCCAGCCCCGGCAGGGTCAAGGGCAGGATGATCTCCCAGAAGGCACGGAACGGGCTGGCGCCGTCCATGACCGCCGCTTCCTCCAGTTCACGCGGGATGCCGTCGAAGAAGCTCTTCATCATCCAGGTCGCGAAAGGCACGGTGAAACTGATGTTGCCCAGGATCGGCGCGTAGATCGTGTTGAGCAGGCCGACCCTGAAGAACATGATGTAGAAGGGCAGCACCAGCAGCGTCGCCGGCAGCATCTTCGAGACGAGGATCGCGTAGCCCATGGTGAGGCCGGCGCGGGTGCGGGTGCGCGACAGCGCGTAGCCGGCGGTCGCCGAGATGAAGATCGTGGCCACCGTGGCGATGGTCGCGATCAGGATGGAATTGGTGAACCAGCTCGCCAGCGGCGACTTGGTGATGACCTCGGCATAGGCCCAGAGGGAGAAGCCGGAGATATCCGGCAGCAGCCTGGGCGGCCATTGCATGACCGACGCGCTCTCGCGCAGCGAGGTCAGCAGCATCCAGTATATCGGCAGGACGGCGATGCCGAGGCCGGCCACAAGGCCGGCGCCGAGCAGCGCGCGTTCGTGCGGACGCAGTTTCTCGACGGTCTCTGCGGCGGCGGCCATCAGAAGAAGTCCTTCATCATGCGGCGGAAGCCGAAGGTCATGAGCAGGAAGCTGAGCAGGAAGGCGATCACGCCGAGGGCTGCGCCCTGCCCCGCCCGGTAGGCCTCGAAGGTCTCGTTGTAGATCATCAGCGACAGGGTCTCGGTGGCGCGAGCCGGGCCGCCGCCGGTCATGATCAGTATCGTCTCCACCTCGCGGAAGGCCGAGAGCGCAGAAAGGAACGCGGTGACGGCGATGATGTTGCGCAGGCCCGGCAGGGTGATGTCGAGGAAACGGCGCCAGCGCGAGGCGCCGTCGAGCACCGCGGCCTCGTAGTAGGTGCGCGAGATCGACTGCATGCCGGACAGCAGCATGATGGTGAAGAACGGATAGGATTTCCAGGCGCTGGCGATGATCACGGTCCAGATCGCCCAGTTGTAGTTGACGAGGAAGGTGATCGGCGCGTCGACCAGGCCGAGCTTCATCAGGAAATAGTTGATCAGGCCGACATGGCCGTCGAAAAGGAACATCCAGATCAGGCTGGCGATGGCCGAGGGGATGATCCAGGGCGTGACGATGAGCAGCCGCGCCGCCTTGCGCGCCGGGAAGCGGGCATTGACCAGCACCGCCGTCGCCAGTCCCCAGACGAAGGCCAGCGCCGTCGAAACGACGACGTAGAAGGCGGTGTGCCAGAGGCTGCTATAGAAGTTCGGGGACGAGAGTATCTTCGCGAAGGCATCGAGCGACATCGCGCCGGTGCGGTTGCGCACGGCATCGAACAGGCGCACGTCGTAGAGGCTGAGCTCGACGGTCAGCACGATCGGCCATGCGATGAGCGCAACGAGCATGACTGCGACCGGAAGCAGAAGCATGACATACAGCCTCTCCTGCCCGGCGGCGAAGAGCGACGACCGACGACGCGGGACGACTGCCCCAGCCAAACCAGCGGTCCCGGCGCTCATCGGAACGCCCCTCGTGGATATGCTGGTCCGCGACATCGGGACACTCCGTTCATCCGGAACAAGCTCCTCATAGTGGCCACCGTCGGCGCGGCCACGGATTCAGCGCGCGGCCATGTCCGGGGTCCAGCCCCGTGTCTTGCCGGGGTTGAGAAGGCCAAACGGATCCGCCAGCCGCTTGAAGGCGAGCTGGTCGCCGTCGATCTCCTTCATGCCGCCGTCCTCGATCGTATAGACATGCGGATCGTAAATCTCGCAGCCGTCCAGTTCCTCGTATTCGCGGATGACCCGATAGGCATCCTCGCGGTCATAGTAGCGCACGAGCGGCAGGCCGAAGACCTGCGTCTCGCCTTCCAGCCGGCCGATCTCGTGATGCATGTACTGGTTCTCGCCGAACCGCTCCATCTGCCGCTTCACGATCCCGGCGTCGAAAGGCCGGGGATAAGCGACCTGGAGATAGGTCCAGCCGGTCTCGGCCTTCAGCGCCTGGAGCGTGGTGTGATTGAAGCCGCACTCATAGGCCGGCTGCAGGCCCTTCGCGTGCAGATCCTCGAGAGACATGGAGAACGAGACGCGGCCGCCGAACTCGGCCGCATAGGCGGCGAAGCGCTCCGTTTCGGCGGGCGCGACCATCGCAAAGACGGCATCTTCGTCGGGCGGAAAGAGTTCGCCGAACTTCGTGTAGAAGCGGGAGAAGCGCCGGTCGACGACGGTGAGCAGATAGCAGTCGAGGCCGTCGTCGGCCGCCTTGACCGAAAAGCGCAGGGCCGCGTCGTAGCTCGGGAACAACGCCGCCGTGTGGGCCCAGTCGGTCGCCCGGGTGAGGCCGAGCTCCAGTTCGAGCACGATGCCGTTCGTGCCGTAGGCATGCTGGGCCTTGTGGGTGTCGACCCCCTTCAGCTCGATGAGCCGCGGCTCCGGCTCGACGGTCATCACCGTGGCGGAATAGACGGCGCCGTCGTCACGCAGCATGCCGTTGCGCAGGGATCCGATGCCGCCCGATCCGCCGGCGAAGAAGCCGCCGATCGTGGCGATGCGGCGGGTCGACGGATACATCAGCAGTTCCTGCCCGGTCTCGCGGACCGCGTCGTCGAGGCGGGCGATGCGGATGCCCGCCTCGGTGCGCACCCTGCCGGGAGCGATTTCCAGGATCCTGTCGAGCTTGGTCATGTCGAGGACGATGCCGCCTTCCAGCGGCACGCACTGGCCGTAATTGCCGGTGCCGCCGCCCCGGATCGTGATCGGGATGCGCAGACGTGCCGCTGCGGCCACCACCGTGCGTACCTCATCCTGATCCTTGGGAACCACCACGAGGTCGCCCACCAGATGGCCTATGTCCTCCGCGAGGATCGGGCTGTACCAGAAATAGTCCCGCGAACGCAGTTCGACCTGCTTGGGATCGTCGTAGATCCGGACATTGCCTATCGCGGTGCGGAAGGCCGCCAGGTCGTAGGCCCGCTTCGGACCATTCTCGATGTTCATGCATTCCTCCGATGTTCGGCCTCGGCCGAAAGCGGGCTACCGTCCCGATATACGACGCGGCCGGCGCGCGGGCGGGCGATCAGGTCGCCGAGATCCGCAGCGTCATGCCAGATGAAGTTTGCCGCCTCTCCGATGGCGAGCGGTGCCGCCAGTTCGCTCGAGGCCCAGCGCGCCGGCGTGTCTGCGATCGCCTCGAGCCAATCGGAAGGCTCGAGATGGCAGGCCGGAACGGCGAGCCGCAGCACCGAGAGGGGATCGTAGTCGCCATATGGATAGAAGGCGTCCGCGACGTTGTCGGAGGCGAGCATGACCGTCATGCCGGTGGCCAGGGCCTCCGCGAGCGGCGCGATGCCGCGTCGGCGCGGCGCGCAACCTCGGCGGCGATCCTGGAGATAGAGGTTGGTGGTCGGCAGGGCGACGAGGGCGACGCCGGCATCCGCCGCCGCGTCGAGGCCGCACTTCAGCATTTCCCCGGAGCGGATCGAAAGCGAGCAGGCATGGCCGCACAGCACCCGCCTTGCCCAGCCGTGCCGCGCCGTCGCCGCCACGATCAGCGAGAAGCCGTCGGCCTCCTCGTCCAGTCCCTCGTCGACGTGAAAATCGAGATCGAGGTCGAAAGCCCGGGCATGGCTGAAGACCGCCTCGACCTTCTCGGCAAGCGCCGCGTTGCGATAGAAGAAGGCGCCGAGCACGCCGCCGTCGCGCGCGACCCGGCGGGCGATGCCCTCGCCCGCCTCGGGAATGAGGTCGCCGGGAACGAGCGCGGCGAGCTGGAGGTCGATGCGCCCCGACCACTCCCGCCGCAGCTCGACCATGACAGGCCACGCTTCGGGCATCTCCGGCCGAACCCAGTCGACATGGGTGCGCATCACGCCGACGCCGTTCGCGTGGGCCTGCCGCAGCGCCAGCTCCGCCCGCGCGCGGATATCGGCAGCGTTCCACCGCCGACGATCCTCGTCCATCATCGCGATGGCGTCGAACAGGCCCTCGATCCGCGCGCCGCGCTCGAAGCCGATGCGGCCGATCGTGTAGGTCTTGTCGAGATGAACATGGATGTCGGCAAGCAGCGGCGTCACCATTCCGCCGTCCCGCGCAGCCGACGGTGCGATCTCCGCGATCCGGCCGCCAGCGATACGGATGTCGTGGAAGCCGGGCCGACCGATGACGGCCACACCCTCCAGCACCACTACTCCAGACGCAGCTCGCGACCCGGCCTCTCCCGCCATGCCCGCCCCTTCCGTCACCAGGCCGGATCGTTCTGAAGCCACGATAGCGGCGCGCGCTCGACTTCGGCGAGAAGCTCGACCAACCTATCGGCGGCGTGGGCGATCGTGAGGCGGCCCTTCTCGGCGGTCGCCGCCGCCGCGTTGCCGGCCGCGCCGTGCGGGTTCATGTCCTGTATCTGCCATCCGGGCTTGGCGCCGCCGGCCAGCGAGATGTGGTGGAACTCCCTGTCGAACGTCTCGTAGAGCGTGCGGAAGTCGCGCGCCTTCGACATGTCGACGAGACCGGGATGGAGCGCCAGCATGACGGACGTCTCCATGTCGCCGGCATGGATGCCGTAGCGCAGCTCGCCCGCATCGTAGACGCCTTCCGGGGCACCCTGGCCAAGGCAGTTGACCGAGAAGGCCAGCATGCCGTGGCGGACGCGCAGTTCGCGCACGACGGTGTCCATGATGCTGATCTGGCCACCATGACCGTTGAGGAAGACGAGCTTGCGGACCCCCGACGCCGCCACGCAGTCGCCGATCTCGGTCCACACCGCCAGCAGCGTCTGTGCCGAAAGCGTCAGCGTGCCGGGATAGCGCAGGTGCTCGTTGCTCTTGCCCACCGGCTGCACGGGCAGAAAGATCGCCCGGCTGGCTTCCGGCAGACGCTCGATCGTCGCGGCGACGATGCCCTCGACGATCGCGGCATCGACGCGCAGAGGCAGATGCGGTCCATGCTGCTCGGTCGCGCCGACCGGCAGAACGGCGACGAGGCCGGCGCGATCGAGGCGCGAAAATTCCTCGCTGCTGTAGTCGGACCAGTAGCGCTTCACCGTAAGACCCTCTCCCCGGACCATCCCGCGTCAGCGGGCGGCCGCGTCTCCCTCGGTCGGCGTGCACTATTAGTCGATCTGACCGATCGGTCAAACTATTTGTTTAAATTCTCGATGCGCCGTGCGAAGCATGGCTCCCCGGCTGACAGCCGGGGCCAAGGTGTAGCAAAGGCATCGGGAGGCGGGAGTGGAAGACAGGTGCATCATCGTAGGTGGCGGACACGCCGGCTCGCAAGCAGCCGTCAGTCTCCGCCAGGAGGGTTACGAGGGCGAGATCGTGCTCGTCGATGACGAGGGGGAACTGCCCTATCACAAGCCTCCGCTTTCGAAATCCTACCTGAAATCCGACGATGCCAGCAGCCTCATGCTGCGCCCGCAGGCAGCCTATGACAATGCCGGCGTGATCCGGATGGCAGGCGTACGGGCAGAGCGCATCCTCCCCTCGCAGCGACGCCTTCAGCTTGCAGGCGGCAGTATGCTCGACTGGACGAGCCTCGTCCTCGCCACCGGCGCGCGAGCGCGAATTCCCGCCCTGCCGGGTGTCGCGCTCGACGGCGTCTTCACGCTGCGGCGCATGGACGATGCGCGACGCATACGCGCCGCGATCGGCACGGCCGGGCGCGTCGTGATCGTCGGCGGAGGTTTCATCGGCATGGAGATGGCGCATAGCTGCGTCGGGCTCGGCAAGGCCACAACGCTCGTCGAGGCAGCCCCACGCATCCTTGCGCGCTCGGTCGCTCCAGCCGTTTCAGCCCATATGGAGGCCAGAAGCCGCGCGGCGGGCATCGATATCCGTACCGACGTGCAACTGGCAGCGATCGAGGGGGACGGCCGTGTCCGCGCGATCGTCACCGCAAGCGGCGATCGCCTCGAAGCCGACATGGTCATCCTGGGCATCGGGGCGGCGCCCGACGTGGCGCTGGCCGCCGAAGCGGGGCTGGCACTCGACAACGGCATCGCAGTGGATGGCCACCTGCACACGTCCGTCGCGGGAATCTATGCCATCGGCGACTGCGCCAGCTTCGAAGACAGGCGCGCCGGCCGGCGAATCCGGCTGGAATCGGTTCAGAACGCCACCTCGCAGGCCCGCCATGTCGCGCGCGTGCTGGCGGGCAAGCCCCAGCCCTATGATGAAGTCGCATGGTTCTGGTCGGACCAAGGCGACATGAAGCTGCAGACCGCGGGGCTGGCCTTCGAAGCGAACCGCTGGGTCGTGTCTGGCAAAGCTGAGGAAAACGCCTTCTCGGTCTATCACTTCGACGGCGCCCGCCTCCTGGCGGTCGACTCGGTCAATCGCCCGGCCGAGCACATGGTCGCACGCAATCTGCTGGCGGCGGGCATCGACCCGAGCGAAGACGACATCGCCGCAGGGCCGCAACACCTGAAGCGGCTGGCCGCCGGCAGAAGCGGCGGCTAGAGCCTGTCCGGTGCAGGTTCGTCCAAGGTACCGGAGACATCGGCCGCGAATTCGGCTACGGGGGCGCCACGTCTGAACAGCCCGGAAAGGACGCCTCGTGATCCGCCCTACGCATATCCTCAACCTCTCCTGCAGCGACCAGCCGGGCATCGTGGCGGCCGTCAGCACCGCGCTTGCCGCGGAGGGGGCCAACATCGTCGAGAGCAGCCAGTTCTGGGACCAGGGCAGCAACGAGTTCTTCATGCGTATCGCCTTCGACGCGCGGGGCGCCTCGTCGGCCCGCATCGAGGCCAGCCTGAAGCCCTCGATCGATAGGTTCGGCATCCGGGCGAGGCTGTCCGACACCGCGCGGCGGGCGCGGGTGGTCGTGATGGTCTCACGCTTCGACCATGCGCTGCTGCATCTGCTCTATCAGGTGAAGGTCGGCTGGCTGGAGGCCGACATCGTCGCCATCGTCTCCAACCATGAGGACAGCCGCGCCACCGCCGAGGCGAACGGCATCCCCTACCATTGCTGGCCGGTGAGCAAGGACAACAAGGCCGAGCAGGAGCGGCGGCTGCAGGAGCTCGTCGAGGCATCCGGCGCCGACCTGGTGGTGCTGGCGCGCTACATGCAGGTGCTGTCCGACGATTTTTCGCGCCGCCATTTCGGCCGCGTCATCAACATCCACCACTCGTTCCTGCCGAGCTTCAAGGGCGCGAAACCCTACCATCAGGCGCATGCGCGCGGCGTCAAGCTGATCGGCGCGACCGCGCACTACGTCACGCCCGACCTCGACGAGGGACCGATCATCGAGCAGGAAACAGAGCGGGTGACGCATGCGATGAGCGCCGACGATTTCGTCGCGGCCGGCCGGGACATCGAGGCGCGCGTACTGGCGCGCGCCATCAAGCTGCACGTCGAGAACCGCGTGATGCTCAGCGGCAGCCGGACGATCGTCTTCGCCTGACGCAAGACGTTCCGGCCGGCCCGGCGGGATTTCCCGCGCCGAGCCGGGCAGCGTATCGTCCGTCAGGCCGGAAGCGTCCTCACTTCGCCGGGCAGCTATTGGTGGGGGCGGCTTTGACGATGGGGAAGCAGTCTTTCCATTGGTCGGTGCGGGCCGGCCATGGCGTCAGGAACTCCGGGCTTTCCTCGAGCTGGAGCACGCCCTGTGCTTGCAGGTCCTTCACGCGGCCGTCGAGATATTCCTTGATGACCGTGACCTTGCCATCCTTCACGGTGGCCACCCATACGTCGTTGACGACCTGGCGGCTGCCGCGCTGGAAGGTGCGGAACTGCACCTCGGCGGCGACGCGGCCGGTCGCCTCGTCGATGTAGAAGGCATCCGCCGGGAAGTAGATGCTGGTGTCCTTGGCGCTCTTGCAGAAGGCGTCGAGATCGGCCAGCACCGCGTCGCGTCCGGTGACACGGTTGGTCGGATAGGAGAAGTCGACGTCGTCGGAGACGGCCTTCGCCATCGTGTCGCGGTCGCAGTTCACCCAGCTCGAAGCGACGTCGAACATCAGGTTCTGCATCGCGG
>JAFKJY010000146.1 GCA_017305835.1 Hyphomicrobiales bacterium | reverse complement strand
CGGCGGCGCGCGAACAGGCGCGCGAGGCGCCAGGCGGCGCGCGGCGGGCCGGAGAGCTGGTCGCCCGGCAGCGCCGCGACGACGCCCTCGCGGGCCATGATCCAGCCCGCGCGGACGAGGCGGAAATATGCGCCGATCGCTGTCATCGCGCGGGCGGTCTCAGAGCTTCCAACCGGAATGCAGCGCCGCGATGCCGCCCGAATAGTCGCGCCAGGCAACGCGGCCGAAGCCGGCCGCGCGTATCATCGCCGCGAAATTGTGCTGGTTGGGAAACTTGCGGATCGATTCCACCAGATAGCGGTAGGGCTCGCCGTCGCCGGTCACGGCGCGGCCGATATGCGGGATGACGTCGAAGGACCAGCGCTCGTAGACCTTCTCGAGGAAGGGCATGTCGACCTCGGAGAACTCCAGGCAGAGGAAGCGGCCGCCGGGCTTCAAGACCCGGTACGCCTCGGCCAGCGCGCGGTCGATGTGCGGCACGTTGCGGATGCCGAAGGCGATCGTGTAGGCGTCGAAGCTGGCGTCCTCGAAGGGCAGTTCCTCGGCGTTGGCCTCGACGAAGTCGACATTGCCGGCAAGGCCGCGCTTCGCCGCCCGCTCGCGGCCGACGCCCAGCATGGAGCCGTTGATGTCGAGCACGGTAGCGTGCGCATTGCGGCCGGACGCCTCGACGACGCGGAAGGCGATGTCGCCGGTGCCGCCGGCCACGTCGAGCAGGCGGAAGCCCGGCCGCTTCGGCGGGTTGAGCCAGGCGACCATGCCGTCCTTCCAGAGGCGGTGGAGGCCGGCCGACATCAGGTCGTTCATGACGTCGTAGCGGTCGGCGACGCGGTGGAACACCTGGTCGACGAGGCCCTGCTTCTCGGCCTCGCCGACGCTGCGGAAGCCGTAGGAGGTCTCCATTCCGCCCGCCGCGGTCGTACGCTCATCCGACATGACGCTGTTCCCGACAAAAACCGGCCGGACCATAGCCCATTGAAAATGCGGAAGCCATTGCCCCGGCCGCGATGATGCGCCGCGCCTGGGACGTCAGGGAAGCCGGACGAAGGGATCGACGACGTCCACGCCGAGCGGAGCGAAATGCCGCTCGTTGCGGGTGAGCACTGTCATGCCGTGGACCCTGGCCGTGGCAGCGATGAGGATGTCCTCGTAGCCTGGATCGTGCGCGCGCGCCTCATCGAGCATCTGCCCGGCAGCTTCCGCGATCCGGAGATCGACTTGCAGGATCCTGTCGTCGTAAAGCTCGACAAGACCAGCCCACCATTTGCGCAGACTTGCCGACTTGGCGCGCGCGCCCGTCCTCACAGCCTTGGCTATGCCGGCTTCCACCTCCGAGGCGGTGACCACCGACAGTCGAAGCAGCCGATCGTTCCGGCGCATCCAGGCAACCAGTTCCGGATGGCGGTCGACATTATGCGGCGCGAGCGCCGAAACGACGTTCGTGTCCAGAAGGAACATCACAGGTCTATTACGCGCGCAGGCTTCCGGTTGCGCGGCGGAATATCCTCAGGCTCTCCGGGAAAGGCCAGCAGCAGGTCGGCGAAACTCGGCACGGAAGACAGCTTCTTCCACTGCTCGAAGCCGACGACGACGGCCTCCGGCTTGCCGTGCCGGGTGATGACGGTCGGCTCTCCCTCGACCGCCTCGTCGACGACAGCCGAGAGCGTGGCCTTCACCTTGCCGAGCTGAAGTTGCCTCATGGGAATGCTCCGTGACCAATCTGGTCATATGTAGTCATATCGCCTGTCAGGTCAATGCGACAAAGCTGTGGTCCGCCATGCCGGCGCGGGTGTATCGCGGGGCGGGTTGCAGCTAGTATCGCGGCAAGGTCGCGAGAAAATCCCGGAGGTTCGGCATGCAGGGCGTCACCGTCGTCAAACACCCGCTGGTGCAGCACAAGCTCACCATCATGCGCAAGAAGGAGACGTCGACCGCTGGCTTCCGCAGGCTGCTCAGGGAGATCTCGCTGCTGCTCTGCTACGAGGTGACGCGCGACCTGGAGCTGACCTCGGTCGAGATCGAGACGCCGCTGACGACGATGATGGCGCCGACGCTGGAGGGCAAGAAGCTTGTGTTCGCCTCGGTGCTGCGCGCCGGCAACGGCCTGCTCGACGGCATGCTCGACCTCGTGCCGGCCGCGCGCGTCGCCCATATCGGGCTCTACCGCGACCCCAACACGCTGCAGGCGATCGAATATTTCTTCAAGGCGCCGAGCGACCTCGCCGACCGGCTGGTGATCGTGGTCGACCCGATGCTGGCGACGGCCAACTCGGCGATCGCGGCGGTGGAGAAGCTGAAGGCGCGCGGCGCGGTCAATCTGCGCTATCTGTGCCTGCTCGCCGCGCCCGAGGGAATCGAGCGCTTCACCAAGGCGCAGCCGGACGTGCCGGTCTACACGGCGGCGATCGACGAACGGCTCAACGACCACGGCTACATCGTGCCGGGGCTCGGCGACGCCGGCGACCGCATGTACGGCACGAAATAGCCGCGCGCGGCGGAAACCGTCGGTTAACCCTGGCCGCAGGCGGCGCGCACGGTTAACCGGCCGGCATGGACGCCCGGTCTAGATTGCGCGCTCACGCAACCATCCGGGCGGCTTTTCCATGCTGCGCAAGCTCATCATCGTCGGCATCGTCACCGGCGGCTCGGCCTCCGTGCCGGTGCTCTACGAGAAGAACCCCGCGCTGTTCGAGAGCTTCGTGCGCTCGGCGGTGGAGACGCCCGCCGAGAAGCCTGCGCCGCAGCGGCCGCTGATCGTGGTGCAGCAGGCGCGGATGGAGGCGCCGAAGGACAACCCGACCGGCAAGAAGGTGCGCATCGACGCCGACGACCGCGGCCATTTCCAGGCCGATGCGCGCATCAACGGACGCTCGATCGACGCGCTGATCGACACCGGGGCGACGCTGGTCGCGCTCAACCGCACGACCGCGCGGCAGGTGGGCATCAACCTCACGGCCTCCGACTTCAACCGCGAGGTCAAGACCGCCAACGGCACGGCGAAGGCGGCAACGGCGCGAATCGACACGATGCAGATCGGCCGCATCTACTTGAAGGACGTCGACGCCATGATCCTCGACGACAGCGCGCTGGGCGGCACGCTGGTCGGCATGAGCTTCCTCTCCCGACTCTCCAGCTTCCGCATCGAGAATGGCTCGCTGCTGATGGAGCAATAGGGGCGGGCTCCTAGCTCAGGCCTTCTCCACCCGCTTCAGCACCGAATCGGCCGGCGTCGGCTTGCGCGCCGCGACCGAATAGGCGGCCGCCACGGCGCGCATGGCGGTCTCGGCCGTCGCCTCGTCGCGGGCATGCACCAGCGCCAGCGGATCGCCCTTTTCCACCCGCGTGCCGACGGGCAGCAGGCCGGTGATGCCGACGGCATGGTCGATTGCCGCTGCCGGGTCGGTGCGGCCGCCGCCGAGGGTGACGACGGCGAGGCCGACCTCGCGGGTGGCGACCGCCGCGACGTAGCCGGCGCGGGGCGCGGCCACGGCGCGCTCGACCGCGGCGCGCGGCAGGTGCCTGCGGCAATCCTCGACGAAATCGGCCGGGCCGCCGAGGCTCGCCACCATGCGGCCGAAGAACTCGGCCGCGCGGCCGGTTCCCAGCGCCTCGCGCGCCTTCTTCTCGCCGGCGGCGACGGAGCGCACGAGGCCCGACGACAGCAGCATCTCGGCGGCGAGCGCGATGGTGACCGCCTCCAGCCGCGGGTCGCGGGCGCGGCCGGTCAGGAAGTCGACCGCGTTGACGACCTCGACGGCGTTGCCGGCGGCCGACGCCAGCGGCTGGTCCATGTCGGTGATGAGGGCGGTGGTGGGCAGGCCCGCGCCGTTGGCGACCTCGACGAGAGACTTCGCGAGAGCCGCGGCCTCCTTGCGGGTGGCCATGAAGGCGCCGTTGCCGGCCTTGACGTCGAGCACCAGCGACTGCAGCCCGGCGGCGAGCTTCTTCGACAGGATCGAGGCGGTGATGAGCTGGACCGATTCCACCGTGGCGGTGACGTCGCGGATCGCGTAGAAGCGCTTGTCGGCCGGCGCCAGCCGCGCGGTCTGGCCGATAATGGCGCAGCCGACCTCGCGCACCGTCTTGCGGAACAGCGCGTTGTCCGGCTGGGCGGTGTAGCCGGGGATGGAATCCATCTTGTCGAGCGTGCCGCCGGTGTGGCCCAGCCCCCGGCCCGAGATCATCGGCACATAGGCGCCGCAGGCCGCCACGATCGGCGCCAGCATCAGCGAGACGTTGTCGCCGACGCCGCCGGTCGAGTGCTTGTCGGTGACAGGGCCGGGCAGGTTCGACCAGTCGAGCACGTCGCCGGAATCGCGCATGGCGAGCGTCAGCGCCACCGCCTCCCTGCGCGACATGCCGTTGAGGAACACCGCCATGGCGAGCGCGGCGACCTGGCCGTCGGTGAAGGAGCCGTCCGACAGGCCGGCCACGAACGCCGCGATCTGGTCGGCCGTCAGCCGGTGGCCGTCGCGCTTCCGGCGGATGATCTCCTGGGGGAGCATGGTCTGGCCCTTTCCGCTCATTTCAGCGTGTCGCCGCGGAAGCCGAGCGGCAGGATCTCGCGCATGGTCAGCGTCTCGACCACGCCCGTCTCGTCGCACAGATAGAGCTTCGCGTCGGGACCGGCGAACTCGGCCAGCCGCTGGCGGCAGCCGCCGCAGGGCGTGATGCGGGCCATCTTCTCGGCGACCACGGCGATCTCCGCGATCGGCCCACCGCCGGCCATGACGTAGTGGGCGAGCGCGGTCGTCTCGGCGCACCAGCCCTCGGGGAAGGAGGCGTTCTCGATGTTGCCGCCGGCGAACACGCGGCCGTCCTGCGTGCGCAGCGCCGCGCCCACCGGGAAGCGCGAATAGGGCGCATAGCACTTCTCCATCGCCGCGCGGGCGGCGAGGAAGAGCTCGTGGGGACTGCCTGCGGTCACTGTGCCCTCCAGATTTTTGACCATCTGGTCAAGAAATAGCACGGCCGGGGGCCGCCGCCAATCACCGGGAGTCTCGACAAATGCGAGCCGACTTGTCAATTTCCGCGCCATGTCCGAACGACCCCGCCCCAGCCAGCGCGCCGACTACCGCACCTTCCGCACGATCCCGACGCGGTGGGCCGACAACGATCTCTACGGCCACATGAACAACGTGGTGCACTATTCGCTGTTCGACACGGCGGTGAACGGCTGGCTGATCGAGAACCGCCTGCTCGACCCGCATGGCGGCCCGCTGATCGGCATGGTGGCCGAGACCGGCTGCCGCTACCATGCGGAGATGGGCTTTCCAGACGTGGTGACGGCCGGCCTGCGCGTGGCGCGGCTCGGCACCTCGTCGGTGCGCTACGAGATCGGGCTGTTCCGCAACGCCGAGGAGCAGGCATCGGCCGAGGGCTTCTTCGTGCACGTCTATGTCGACCGCGCGAGCCGGCGGCCGCGGCCGATGGAGCCGGCGTTCAGGCGGGCGCTGGAAGGGATTTCGGCGCCATGAAGGCGGAGGGGGAACGGCTCGTCGACCTCGAGGTGCTGGCGGCCGAGCAGGAAAAGACGATCGCCGAGCTGTCGGAGCAGATCACCGAACAGTGGAAGACGATCGAGGAGCTGCGCCGCAAGCTCGACGCGCTGACCGACCGCTTCCTGACGCTGGAGGAGCAGACCGCGCCCGAGATCCCGGTGACCAAGCCGCCGCACTGGTAGGGCGCGCGCCCCAACGGCGCGCGGCGCTGCTACCCCGCCGCCACGGCCTGCGGCAGCGGGCAGGTCACGCCGGTGCCCTGCAAGCCGCAATAGCCGGCGGGGTTCTTGGCGAGATATTGCTGGTGGTCGGCCTCGGCGAAATAGAAGGCGGGCGCGGCGCGGATCTCGGTGGTGATCCTGCCGCGGCCGGCCTTGTCGAGCTCGGCCTGGAAGGCCGCGCGCGAGGCCTCGGCCTGCTTCGCCTGCGCGTCCGTCGTCGTGTAGATCGCCGAGCGGTAGGTGGTGCCGACGTCGTTGCCCTGGCGCATGCCCTGCGTCGGGTCGTGGCTCTCCCAGAAGACGGCCAGCAGCTCGTCGTAGGACACGAGCTTCGGGTCATAGACGACCATGACGATCTCGGCGTGGCCGGTGAGCCCGGTGCAGGTTTCCTGATAGGTCGGGTTGGGCGTGTGGCCGCCGGCATAGCCGACCGCCGTCACCCAGACGCCGTCGGTCTGCCAGAACAGGCGCTCGGCGCCCCAGAAGCAGCCCATGCCGAAATAGGCCGTCTCGAGGCCCTCCGGCCAAGGGCCGTGCAGCGGCCGCCTGTTGACGAAATGGCGCGTGGCCGTGGGGATCGGCCCGGCGCGGCCGGGCAGCGCCTCCGCCGCCTCGGGCAGCTTCAACTTCTTGTTCAGCATGTCGCTCAGGAAGAACATGGTTTTCCTTTCCAATACGGGCCGCCGGAGCGGCCGGAACGCTTCAGCCGGTCGCGAAGCGGCCGAACCTGCGGCGCTCCGGGCGGCGGCCGACGAGATAGAACAGCAGGGCCAGCACCGCGAAGACGGCGAAGCCCGGCAGCGACAGGACGGTCAGCGCGACCGGGTCCCACAGCATCGGCAGCGTCGCCTTGCGCACGAACCCCGCCGCGGCGGCGAAGGTGTCGGGCGAGACCGCCTGCCAGCTTTCGGCGAGCGGCGTCAACACCCAGGCCGAGGCCGCGATCGAGCGGGTCGCGTCGATCACCGCCATGATGACGGCGACGGCGAGCGAAAGGGTGGCGAGAACCCGGAAAATGAAGCGTATCATGCCAACTCTGCGCCTGTCCGCGCCCGTCCCCCCAAAGCGACGCCGGCCGCCCGCGGCACGGCGGACATCCTGCGCGGATCCTCCCTAAATAGTATCGCGGCGGCGCGCGGGCAATGCGGGGCCACGCGAATGTGAGGCGTGGGCGCCGACCCGCCCCCGGCCGTCGCCTGAACGCGGCCGCGGCGCATGAGGCGGTGCGGCCGAAAAAGCCGCCCCGGGCGGGCTTGGAATCGGCCGCGATATCGACTAGATCAGCCCCGCGCCCGGCAATGCCGGGTCCAGCGGTGAGGTGGCCGAGCGGTTGAAGGCGCACGCCTGGAACGCGTGTATACGGGAAACCGTATCGAGGGTTCGAATCCCTCTCTCACCGCCAGGATTTCATATCAACTAATTGAAATCAATATATAATTAGCATCGATGCTCACCTTTACCCCACAAAATACCCCACAAAATAAGCTGGCCTAAGTTAGCCCTTAGCAGCGCTTTTTGGACAATCTCGAAGCCTGCCCGGCTTCTAGCGGGCCACAATTTTGAGCGCACTCAAAGTCTCCGGCGTGATCGTACCAGTCACCTTGAGGCCGTAGTCAGATTGCAGCTGTTGGAGTCCCTTCCGCATCTCCGGACCCAATTTCCCGTCGAGTTCGCCGTTGTAATATCCGAATGCCAGCATCGCGAACTGCACCTGACGCACGATCTCCTGGAACCGATCCGCATTTCCGGGGAGCACCTTCAGGGGAGCGGGATTTGAAGTCGTGGGAGCCTGATAAGTCGGAGCCGGATTCGAAGGCGGGCTATACAGCGGAGATGGCGTCGTCGGGGCTCGATAGGCCGGCGCCCTGTATGAATAGCCTCCGGTCGAGGAGCGATGACTCGAATGCGAGCTATGGCTCCTATGGGAGCTGTGGCTGCGATGTCCTGCCAGCGTGTAGACGTGGTCCATCTTGAAGATGTCGAACAGGGATTTCGCTTTGCCTAGATCGCCATCCAACGTCGGCCTTGCCGGATAGGCCGGCGCATTTGTGGGAAGGAATCCTGCCGCAAGCAGCGAGGGGATCGCGAAAAGCCTTTTCTTCATTGGACAGCTCCCAGTTTGCTGTAGCCATGTTCACGCGGATGCCATTCGAAGAAGCCGCCGCACTCGGCCTTCAATGAGCAACCTTCGCATTCCGCCCGGTAGGCACGCTTCCAGTCCGAGATCGTGGCCGGCGCCAGATGACGATAGGCTTCCGGGACCGTGCAGAGTGGGAAATTGTAGAGCCGAGCGTCGACCCCGCGGCTTCTTACGAAATCGACTGCGCGCCCGACCACTTCGAAACCTTCGGAACTGTCATAAAACAGCGCCTTCCAGTTCATCCGGCCGTAGCCGATATTCTCGGTCTGCATCACCGCCCATGTCCGGATGAACGGAAGCATCACCGTGATAAACCGGGCAAGCTGGGGTAATCCGGGCGCATTGGGCTGCATCAACACCGTGCGTAACTCGATCGCGGCGCCGACACGGCATAGGAAAGCCAGATTCTCCAAAAGCCGTTTCTGCGCGCCCGGTTTGCCGACAACCTGATCGTGGATCGCCGGATCATGCGAATAGAGAGGGACGCCCCAGACAATCCGTGTTTGGTCAAGGCCCGCCGTCGCGGGGCGGTCGCCCTCTTCGAAATGCTGGCCATTGGTCAGAATGTGGAAGGAGAGATCGGGGCGCTTGTCGAGCACACTCTTTAGGAAAGCAAAAAGCTGGGCCTTGAACAGCGTCGGCTCCCCTCCAGAGATACCGATCGTTGCACTTTCTGGAGCCAACAGCGCTGCAGCCTCAAAGTACGGGAACATGTCGACATGATGCTCCTTCGGCGGCTGGGAGCACATGACGCAGACCTGATCGCATCGCTCCGTCACCAGAAAGGTATTGTGCGACGAGGTGCTGCGAATAAGACGGTCCGCCGTTGCTCGACGAGGATTTACCAGTAGGACGTCGCCGTCGACTTCTGACGGATCGATCCCAAGAACTCGAAGCGGACCGCCCTCGCCCCTGTAGTCTGCGCCATAAGGCCCCGCTCGCTCCAACAGCACGTCAGAAGGGTCAAGCCGGTCAGGCTCCTGCTGATGGCTTTCAGCTTCGAGAGATCGAAGCCGAACCACGAAAGGCTGGTCGGCGTTTACTTCTATCCTGACACGCAAGGGTATCATGAGTGGATCGGCGCCATGTCACCGCTCCAAGCGGCAATGCCAAGCCAAGCTGCCAACGAGGCACGTGTCGGCTCGTCACGACGGTAGAGAACTTCGAAGACCTTGTCGAAGAGCGCCAGATGCCGGCCGCAGAACCATGTGTCTCGGCGTAGGACATCAATTCTGCCGTACCGAGAAATGTCGTCAATGACATCCGTTCCGCAGAACGGCTGATAGACACAGTGGATGCAATCGGGATCGAAGTGGTTGGATGCCCCGGAATTGAGAACTCCGACCTTGGCCCAATCAATCCCCGTGGAAACATGCCCAATGTTGAGGTCGATACGCCCAATCCTTGACAGCATCCGCGCTTCGTCCGTCGGATAGAAGGACCCATCATAGTCGACGACGACATAGTCGGACGCGAAGAGATTTGGGTTCCGTATGTCGACATGATTGTCCGCGTCGAAGCGCAGGACGCGTTTCAAGCATTGACTGAAATAGTACTCTTCCATGAACCGCCCCGTCCGATGATTGCGGGCAATCAGCAGTTCGATGAATTCCGCGTGGAGCTGGTTCCAGCGCACGAGAACGTTGTCGCCTTGATGAAGCTTTCGTGCGAACCCTTGGTGGTTTATCGGACGCAGATATATGGAGCGAATGCCATAGCGTGTGTTTCGGCGTGGAATAAGGACCCCGTTTCAGGGGTGATCGGCATCCAAAAGGGACCCCTGTAACGGCAGGTGTTTCACACTGCCTCCGGTTTGATCGGAGGCATTTGTTTTGGATGTTGGTCGTGGAGACGATTGCGAAGATACG
>JAFKJY010000145.1 GCA_017305835.1 Hyphomicrobiales bacterium | reverse complement strand
CCGGCGGCTACGCGATCCAGGGGCTGGCCGCGACCTTCGTGGTCAAGCTCGTCGGCTCCTACACCAATGTGGTCGGCCTGCCGCTCACCGAGACGGTGAACCTGCTCACCGGCGACGGCTACAAGGTGCATTTCAACTGGCTGTCGGCGCGGCCCTGAGCGATGGCGCCGAGCCCCGACAAGGTCACTCCGCTGCGGCCGCGACGCCCCTGCCCCGAATGCGGCAAGCCGTCGGCGCGCGAGACCTATCCGTTCTGCTCCGAGCGCTGCAAGAACATCGACCTGAACCGCTGGCTCTCGGGCAGCTACGTGCTGCCGGGCGCGGAAGAGGAAAGCGGCTCCGACGACGCCCCGCCGCCCGAGCGGGAGTAAGGCGCGGCGGCCTCGCCACGAGCCCGGGCCGCCGGTCCGGAGAGCCTCCGCGACAATCGGAATCGGCGGCGATTTTTCATCGCCGCGAGCGCTGGACAGGCGGCAATTGCATGCTATAACCCACGCGCTTTCGGCGGGGCCAACACCGCCCTTCGGGCGGTGGACGGACGTGTCCGTCATGCCCCGGACAGATGCCCAGGTAGCTCAGTTGGTAGAGCATACGACTGAAAATCGTAGTGTCGGTGGTTCGATTCCACCCCTGGGCACCATTACCCCTCCTCCCCGCATAACATCGCCGAACGGCGCGATAGCGCTTGTCATCACCGACGGCATCAGGCTGGAGGCAACGTAGGACAACGTCACGCCTTGATCAGCGCTGCCTCGATCTTTTCGACGCTGCTGCCGGTCAGGTCCTTGGCGAGGTCGCCGACCAGCTTGGCCTTGGTCGCCTCGTGCAGGTGACGACGCAGTTCGCCCAGCGTGCGCGGATCGGCGATGACGAACAGCGAGGCGATCTTGCCGGCCAGCGCGAGCCGGTTGAGACGGGCCGCGGCGGCGGCCGCGAAATCGTCTTCCTCCAGCCGCGACTGATCGGGATTGGCCGAAGTGCTGCGGTGGCGCATGCCCGAGCCCTGGTTGGCCGGCTCGACGTCGACTGCCTCCTCCGTCAGGCGGATGCTGGGCTCCATCCCCTTGTTGCGGAACAGGCGCAGTTTCTCGCCGTCGACGACGGCAACGGTGGCATCATTCGGCAGTATCATCTTCTCGTCCCGTGAATTCTTTCCATCTCGATATTCACCCTCGCCGACGGCTGTCGGCAAGGCATTGATCTCCATCAAAAGCGTGTCGCCGGATCCCTTTCGGCTGCCGGAGGAACGGGTGTTTACCGAACGCCTGACCCGCCGGCGATCAGAACCGGTGCAGCTTCAGGCCGAGCACCTTGTCGGAGACGATCACAACGCCGAGCGTCAGCAGGACCGACAGGGTCGAGACAGCGGCGGCTTCGGGCGTGAAGTTGGTGCGCAGGTAGTCGAAGAGCTGGATGGGCAGGGTCGAGGTGCCGATGCCCTTGAGCAGGAAGGAAATGGTGAACATGTCGAAGGAGATGATGAAGGCGAACAGCGCGCCGCCGATGACGCCCGGCTTGATCAGCGGCAGCATGATGCGGCGGAAGCGCGTCCAGCGGCCGGCGCCGAGCGAGCGCGCCGCCATGTCCCAGTCCGGGTCGAAGCTCTCCAGCGAGGCGGCGACGTTGATGAAGACGAAGGGCAGCGTCATCAGCACGTGGCCGACCACCATGCCGAACATGCTGCGGGTGCCGATGCCGATCGCATAGACGAAGAACAGCAGCGCGATCGCCGTCAGCACCTCGGGCAGCAGCAGCGGCGCCAGCATGGCGACACGCACGGTCTCCTTCCAGCGGCCGGCATGCTGGACGTAGAAGAGCGCGGCCATCGTGCCGACGACGAGGGAGACGCAGGTCGTCACCGCCGCCACCCACAGCGAGGTGCGGATGGCGCGCATGAACACGTCGTTGTGGAAGAAGACGACGTACCAGCGCAACGACAGGCCCTGCGGCGGGAAGGTGAGGAAGTTGCCGGCGTTGAAGGAGGCGCCGACGACGATGATGATCGGCGCCGCGAGGAAGAGGTAGATCAAGATGCAATAGGCGGCGAGAACCCTGCTCCTCATGTCCGCGCCACCTTCCACTTCATGCGGGTGAGCCGTGCGAAGAGCACCACGATCAGCGCGCCGGTGACCGACAGGATCAGCGCCAGCGCCGAGCCCCACGGCCACTGGAAAGTGTCGATCAGCGCGTCGACCACGGTGACGGCCATCGTCTTGACGCGCAGCCCGCCGATCAGCGAAGGCGTGACGTAGGCCGACAGCGACAGCACGAAGACGAGGATGCAGCCGGCCTGGATGCCCGGCATGCACAGCGGCAGCGTGACGCGCCGGAAGGCGGTCAGGCGCGAGGCGCCGAGCGAGCGGGCGGCCGTCTCCAGCGAGGGGTCGACGCCCTGGATCGCCGCCATCAGCGGCAGGATCATGAAGGGCAGGAAGACGTGCACCAGCGCGATCACGATGCCGAGCGCGTTGTACATCAGCGGCAGCGGGCCCTCGATCAGGCCGATATTCGTGAGCGTGCGGTTGATGAGGCCGTTGTTGCCGAGCAGGATCGTCCAGCCATAGCTGCGGATGACGATGCCGACCAGCAGCGGCGACAGCACCAGCCCGTAGCCGATGGCGCGGAAGCGCGGGCTGCCGCGCGCGAGCTGCCAGGCCACGGGAAAGCCGACGACGAGGCAGATCGCGGTGCACAGGAAGCCGATCCACAGCGTGTTGGCGACCTGGCGGATGTAGAAGCCGTCGGAGAAGAAGCGCAGATAATTGGCGATCGTGAAGCCCTCGCCATAGGGCGTCCCCTGCCCCGGCGCGCGGAAGCTCATCAGCAGGATGTTGAGATAGGGGATCACCAGGAAGACGGCGAGCAGGATCGCCGCCGGCGCGATCAGCACCAGCGGCCCGAGACGGAGGCGGGACGGCGCCGGGGCGACGGCTGCCGACGCCGCGCTCATTGCGCGGCCCCGATCAGCCAGAGCCGGTCGGCCGGGGCGTGGACGGAGACGCGGTCGCCCTCGGCGAAGGCGACGGTCGGGAAGGACTGGACGTGCAGGGTCTCGCCGCCGTCGAGCGCGACGCGGTAGTCGATCAGGCTGCCCGAATAGTAGCGCGCCTCGACCCTGCCCGGCGCGCCGGCCTTGCCAGGGGCGCCGAGGCCGATCGCCTCGGGCCGGAGCGACAGCGTCACCGCCTGACCCGGATGCAGGCCGTCGCGGGCGGGCGCGGCGGCGCGACCGAAGGCGGTGTCGATGGCGAGCGTGCCATCATCGGCTGAGGCCACGGTTCCGGAGACGAGGTTCACCTGGCCGACGAAGCGGGCGACGTCGAGGTTCTGCGGCCGCTCGTAGATGTCGGCCGGCGCGCCGACCTGCGCGATGCGGCCGCCGAACATGACGACCACGCGGTCGGACATGGTCATGGCCTCGGCCTGGTCGTGGGTGACGTAGACGGTGGTGATGCCGACGCGCCGCTGCAGGTCGCGGATGAAGACGCGCATCTCCTCGCGCAGCTTGGCGTCGAGATTGGCGAGCGGCTCGTCGAGCAGCAGGATCCGCGGCTCGATGACGAGGGCGCGGGCGAGCGCCACGCGCTGCTGCTGGCCGCCGGAAAGCTGGCTGGGATAGCGCCCGGAGAAGCCGGAAAGCTGCACCATCTCAAGCACGCGGTCGATGCGGCTGCGCATCTCGGCCCGGGGCACGCGCCGCATCTCCAGCCCGAAGGCGAGGTTCTGGTCGACCGTCATGTGCGGGAACAGCGCGTAATTCTGGAACACCATGCCGATGTCGCGCTTCTCGGCCGGCACGCGCACCACGTCGGCCCCGTCGAAGCGTATGGCGCCCTCGCTCGCCTCCTCGAAGCCGGCGATCATCTTCAGCGTGGTGGTCTTGCCGCAGCCGGACGGCCCCAGCAGGGAAATGAATTCGCCGTCGCCGATCTCGACCGAGATGCGGTCGACGGCACGGACGGCGCCGTAGACCTTGGAGAGGCTCTCGATGCGGACGACGGTCATGCGATCAGATTACTCGAATGGCTGGCAATGGCGATCCCTCGCCGCCTCGCAGAGCCTGCCCCCGGTCTCGCCTTCGGCAAGAGGGGACAGACTCCGCGGGAGGTGGAGGGGCAGGAGGAGCGCCCGCAGGCGCTCCCCGTCGCGAGATCAGATGATGGTCTTGGCCCAGCGGTCGGCGAGCTCGGCCTGGTGCTCGTTGACGAAGTTCCAGTCCCATTTGAGGATGTTGTTCATCGCCTCGCCGGAGACGGGGATGTCCTGCTTGAGGTCGGCAGGCACCACCACCTTGGAGTTGGACGGCGAGGTGTAGAACTGCCGCATCATCAGGTCCTGGATCTCGGGCGAGATGAGGAAGTTCAGGTACTGGTAGCCGAGGTCCTTCTCCGGACCGTGGGCGAGGATGCTGACTGTCTGGTCGAACATCAGCATGCCTTCCTCGGGGATGACGCAGTCGACCGGCAGGCCCTGCTTGCGCAGCCGGGTGATCTCGCCGAAATCGTAGGGCGCCACGACGATCTCGCCGGCCGAGAGCGCGGTCGACAGGTTGAAGTCGACCTGCACGACCTGGCCGAGGCCGGCGAGCGCCTTGAAGCCGGCATCGACGTCGTACTGGTCCTTGCCGAAGATCTTGGAGGCCAGCAGCAGCTCCATCTTGCCGGCGCTGTTGGCGAAGTTGTAGAGGCCGATCTTGCCCTTGAACTCCGGGTTGGTCCAAAGGTCCTTCCAGGCCTTGGGCGGCGTCTTGACGAGGTCGGTGCGGTAGCCGATGCCGATCGGCGAGATGGCGCCCAGCCCGCCGAAGCCGTCGCCCATCTTGGCCACCTCGTAGAGGTCGTTGTAGTTGGGCACCTTGGACAGGTCGAGCTTCTCGAAGAAGCCCTCCTTGCGTAGCGCGGAGGCGAAGACCTCGTTGGTCATCAGCACGGAATAGGGCGGCTTGTCGACGCCGGCGGCGCGCAGGTTGGCGCCGAAGACGCGGCCGTTGCCGACGTCGAGCGTGACCTTGGCGCCGGTGGCCTTCTCGAAGGCCGGCGCGATCGTCTCGCGCCAGAACTGCTCCCACACGCCGCCGAGCGTCGGCACGATCAGCGTCTTGTCCTGGGCGCGGGCGGGAAGGCCGAGCAGCCCCGCAGCGCCGAGCGCGCCCGCACCGATGAGTGTCTGCCGTCTGGTCAGGTTGATCATCTCAAGTTCCCCTGTCTTGCGTTCCGATGGTTTTCCGGCCTCCCGCGGGCGGCCGGGCTGAGGAAGGAATGGCGGCCACGCAGGCAATGCGCGCCGCCACGGCCCCGGTCAGCGGCCGAAGGCCTGCCTGGTCTTCAGGTCGATGTAGTCGCCATAGGTGATCGGCTCGTACTTGGCCGCCTTGCCGCCGGCGCAGAAGGGCGGCAGGCACTTGATCAGCGTGTTCTTCGACGGATTGACGAAGAACGGGATCGACTGGCGGCGCGAGGAGCCGGTCCTGGCGCGCGGCGGATTGGCGACGCGGTGCGGCGTCGACACCCACTCGTCGTTGGTCCAGCGCATGAAGGCGTCGGCGATGTTGATGACGTAGGCGCCCTCGATGGAGGGGGCGTCGAGCCACTGGCCGTCGCGCGTCTGCACCTGCAGCCCGCCGGTCGAGGCCTCCGAGCGCAGGATGGTCATGAAGCCGTAATCGGTGTGCACGCCGGCGCGGAGCTGGCCGGGCAGCGGATCGACCTGCTGGTCGGGATAGTTGATGACCCTGAGCGCGGAAAGGTGGTCGACGAAATCCGCCTCGAAATAATCGGCGTCGAGCCCGATGGCGCGGCAGAAGATGCGGCGCAGGTGGCGGGCCAGCGTCTCCATCTCGGCGAAATAGCCGTGGAAGGCCGCTTCCAGCCCCTCGGGGCGAGGCGACCAGACGCCGCCGCCGAGCCGCGGGCCGTAGTTCAGGCTCTCCTTGTAGTCGCCGGGCGTCTTGATGCCCTTGGTGGCGGCCAGCGCCTCGTCGGCGAGCGGCGAGAAGCTCATGCCGCCCATCACCGAATTGCCCTTGCCGTGGGCGCGCTTGTAGTCTTCCTCGAGGTCGAAGAAACCGCGGGCCAGATTGTAGAGCCGCATCGTCTTCTCCGGCGAGACGCCGTGACCGGTGACGAGGAAGAAGCCCATGTCGCGCGCCGCCGCCTCGATCGCCTCGACCACCTTGCCGCTCCCGGCCTCCCCGCGGATGAAGGGGCCGACGTCGACGACGGGGATTTCCTGATCGGGAAGCTTGGGCGCGGGCTGCATTGGCTCACTCACTTTGCGAAGAATGTGACGAAGGCGTGCCGGCGGGAAACGCGAAGGCGTTCCGCGCCGCAACGAGCGGTGGATTGAGGTGACGACGAAGATCAGCGTGGCGGCTCAAGGTGCTACCTTCCGGCTGCGTCGCACGAGGCCGTCGCTCCCGTCGGTCGTTCCCAAGTGGGTCGACCGGCCTCGGCGTGTCGCGTGGCGACTGCTGTCTTACAAACGTATGTTGACAACATCATCTGTTGTTGTCCATACCAAAAATGAACCGGCTTACTGGAGGCCGGCCACCCGGCCGGACGGATGACCCTCAGATGGACGACCTCGGCTCCCAGGAACAGGCGGTCCTCGACCTGATCGCCGCCAACCCCTTCGCCGGCCAGCAGGAGATCGCGACGGCGCTCGGCCTCGCCCGCTCGACCGTTGCGGCCCACATCGTCTCGCTCATCAACAAGGGCTACATACTGGGCCGCGGCTACGTGCTGCCCTCGCCCAAGCGGATGATCTGCATCGGCGGCGCGGTGCTCGACCGCAAATACCATGCCCGCGCGCCGCTGATCTTCGAGACCTCGAACCCGGTCGACGGCTACCGCTCGTTCGGCGGCGTGGCCCGCAACGTGGCCGAAAACCTCGTGCGGCTCGGCGTCGACGTCAGCTTCGTGTCGATCGTCGGCGACGACGAGACCGGCCGGGCGCTGGTGCGCCAGCTCCGCGACCTCGGCGCCGACGTGAGCCAGGTGGTCACCACGACGCAGCGGCCGACGGCCGAATATGCGGCGATCCTCGACCCGAAGAACGACCTCGTGCTCGGCATCGCCGACATGGACATATTCGACCTCCTGACGCCCGACCATCTCGACCGGTTCTGGCCGCATCTGGCCTCGGCGAGCTGGGTGTTCGTCGACTGCAACATGCCGGCGGCCACGATCAGCGCGCTGATGCACCGCAAGCAGGGTTCGCGCTTCCGGCTGGCGGTCGACACGGTGTCGGCGCCGAAGGCGCTCAAGCTGCCGAAGGACCTGACCGGCATCGACCTGCTGTTCACCAATGCCGACGAGGCGAACACGATCCTCGGCATTTCAGACCCGGCGAAGCGGCTGTCGCAGAAGGAGGCGGCGGTGGCGCTGCGCGAGCGCGGCGCCCACGAGGTGATCGTGACGCGCGGCGCGCACGGCTATGCGGTGGCGACCGAGCACGGCGTCCAGCAGATGCGCTCGGTGCCGGCGCGCCCCGTCGACATCACCGGCGCCGGCGACGCGATGATCTCGGGCACGCTCTACCGCGTCCTGCAGGGCGAGCCGGTCGACGTCGCCGCGCCCACCGGCGCGCTGCTCGCCACGCTGACGACCGAAAGCACGTCGAGCGTCCACCCCGAACTGTCGCCGCGCTTCCTGACGGCGGGCGAATACAGGATACCGGCATGATCTCCGAAGCACTCAAGCCGCTCGTCGACATCGAGCCTGACGTGGCCGCCGCGCTCGCCGCAGGCCGGCCTGTCGTCGCGCTCGAATCGACCATCATCACCCACGGCATGCCGTGGCCGGCCAATGTCGAGACCGCGCGGGCGGTGGAAAAGGTCGTGCGCGACAACGGCGCCGTGCCGGCGACCATCGCTGTGCTCGACGGCCGCATCCGCGTGGGTCTCTCCGAGCGCGAGCTCGGCGCGATCGGACAGGCGAAGGACGTGGTGAAGGCCTCCGGCCGCGACCTCGGCGCGGTGCTCGCCCGCAGGGGAAGCGCCGGCACCACGGTGTCGGCCACCATGCTGATCGCCGCGATCGCCGGCATCGGCGTCTTCGCCACCGGCGGCGTCGGCGGCGTGCACCGCGGCGCGGAGGAGACCTTCGACGTCTCGGCCGACCTGACCGAGCTCGGCCGCACCGACGTCGTCGTGGTCTGCGCCGGCGTCAAGTCGATCCTCGACATCGCCAAGACGCTCGAATATCTCGAAACCCAGCGCGTGCCCGTCTACGCCTTCGGCAGCGACGATTTCCCCGCCTTCTACACCCGTTCCAGCGGGCTCAAGGCCGATCACCGCTTCGACGAGGTCGCCGCGATGGCACGCGCGATCGCGCTGCACCGGGCGCTCGGCACCGGCACCGGCGTGATGGTGGCGAACCCCATACCCGCCGCCGACGCGCTCGACCCGGCCTTCATCGACAGGGCGATCGCCGACGCCGTCGCGGAAGCGGCGAAGAAGGGCATTTCGCGCAAGGATCTGACGCCCTTCCTGCTCGCCCGCATCAACGAGCTCTCCGGCGGGCGCAGCCTCACGGCCAACATCGCGCTGGTGAAGAACAACGCAGCCCTCGCCGCGCGCATCGCGGCGGCGCTGCGGGCCTGACACGCGGCCACAACTCAAGGGGGACCCGAATGACGGACACGAAATTCAGCACCATCCTCTACGAGAAGGACGGCAGCGACCGCTTCGCGACGATCACCATCAACCGTCCCGACAAGCTCAACGCGATCAACAAGGACGTGATCCGCGAGATCGTGCGGGCCATCGACCTCGCCGTCGCCGACGAGGAGGTCAACGCGCTGGTGATCGCCGGCGCGGGCCGCTCGTTCTCGGCCGGCTACGACCTGCAGGGCGGCGACTTCGACGTCGACATCGACTTCTGGCGCGAGGACATGTCCGAGAATTCCGAGGCATGGCTGAAGATCTGGAAGGCGCCGATCCCGATCGTCGCCTCCGTTCAGGGCTATGCGCTGGCCGGCGCGCTGGAGCTGATGATGTGCTGCGACCTCGCGATCGCCGCCGACACGGCGAAGTTCGGCGAGCCCGAGGTGCGGCACAATTCCGGCCCGCCGACGCTGATGATGCCGTGGCTGCTCGCCACCCGCGACGTGCGCTGGCTGATGTACACCGGCGACCTTGTCGACGCACAGGAGGCGCTGCGCATGCACCTCGTCAACAAGGTGGTGCCGGCGGCCGAGCTGAAGGCGGCGACCGAGAAGGTGGCGCGCAAGCTCGCCCGCATGCCGGTGCCGGCGCTGAAGTTCACCAAGGCCTCGATCAACAACCAGCAGATGGTGGCGGGGCTGCTCCCCTCCTTCCAGTACAACATCGAGGCGATCGCGGCCCTGCATTCGACCAACAAGGGGCGCGAGTGGATGAAGAACCTCGCCACCATGTCGCTCAAGGAATATCTGGAATTCCGCGACGCGCCCTTCAGGGGGCTGGACGTCTGATCCCGGCATGGACGCGGCCCGCCGAGCCGCCGTCGCGGCGCTGATGAACCCCCGCTCGGTCGCCGTCGTCGGCGCGACCGAGCGGGCCGACGCCTCCTCCTCCTTCGTCATGCGCAACCTGATCGCGAAGGGCTTCTCCGGCGCGATCCTCCCTGTCCACCCCAAGGCCGAAAGCGTGTTCGGCCTGCGTGCCTGGCCGTCGCTTTCCGCGCTGCCGGAGCCGGCCGACGTCGCCGTCATCGGCATCGCCGCCGACCGCGCCGGCACGAAGGCCGCGGTCGTGCTCGCCTCGGGCTTCGCCGAGACCGGCGGCGAGGGCCTGGCGCGGCAGGCGCGGCTGGTCGAGATCGCGGCGCGCCACGGCATGGCCGTCTGCGGGCCGAACTGCCTCGGCCTGCTCAATCTCTCGACGGGTGCGGCCCTCTATTCCTCCACGCTGTCGCGCAACCTGAAGCGCGGCGGGCTGGCGATCCTGTCGCATTCGGGCGCCAGCGCGATCGTGCTCGCCAATTGCGGCCGCTTCGGGCTGAGCCACATCGTCTCGGCCGGCAACGGCGCGGTCACCGACATTCCCGACTACCTGGCCTTCCTCGCCGGCGATCCCGAGACGCGCGCGGTCGGGCTGGTGCTGGAGGCGGTGCGCGACCCGGCGGCCTTCGCCGCGGCGGTGCGGCTGCTCCACGAAGCCGGCAAGCCGGTCTTCGCCCTGCGGGCCGGCCGTTCCGCGCGCGGCGCCCGCGCAACCGCCGCGCATACGGCGGCGCTGGCAGGCGCTGCAGAAGCCTATGCCGCCTTCTTCCGCCGCTGCGGCGTGATCGAGGTCGACGACATGGACGGCTTCGTCGAGACGGCGGCCCTGTCGCTCGCGCTGCGCCGCAGGCCGACCGTGCCGGGCATCGCGGTGGTGGGCGTCAGCGGCGGCGGCGTCGCCCATGTCGCAGACATCGCGGACGAGGCCGGGCTGTCGCTGCCCGAGCTCGCGCCCACGACCGTGGCGCGGCTGAAGGCGCTGCTGCCGCCCTTCGCCAGCCCGCAGAACCCGCTCGACACGACCGGCGTGGTCTTCGCCGACGGCGGGATCTACCGCGCCGCGCTGGAGACGCTTGCCTCCGACCCATCGGTCGGGCTGGTGGTGGCGGCACAGGACGCGCCGGTCGGGCTCGACGAGACCTGCGCGGCCGAATATCACGGCATCGCCGCTGCCTTCGCGCAGCATGCGAAGGAGAGCGACAAGCCCGCCGTCTTCGTCAGCAACCTGTCGTCCGGCCATCACCCGTCGCTGGCGCCGTTGCTCGACGGCGTGCCAGTGCTGCACGGCACCCGCGCGGCGCTGCGCGCGATCCGCCATGTCGTGCAGCCGCCCCGTTTCCGCATGGGCGACACAGCGCCCAACCTACCCCCGGCGGCCGAGGCCGTCCGCCCGCGCCTCGACACAGCCACGCCGCCGACCGAGCGCGAGGCCAAGGCCCTGCTCGCCGCCTTCGGCCTGCCGGTGACGCGTGAAGAGCTGGCCACCGACGCCGAGGCGGCGGTGACGGCCGCCGCGCGGATCGGCTTCCCGGTGGCGATGAAGATCGAATCGCCCGACATCGCACACAAGACCGAGGCCGGCGGCGTGCGGATCGGCGTTGCCGACGCGGCGGCCGTCCGCGCCGCCTTCGCGGAAATCATGGCGAACGCGCGGCGCCATGCGCCCGAGGCACGGCTGTCGGGTGTACTGGTGCAGGAAATGGTGTCCGGCGGCGTCGAGGCCGTGCTGGGGCTGGTGCGGCATGAGCCGTTCGGCCTCGGCATCGTCGTCGGCGTCGGCGGCACGCTGGTCGAGCTCGTCAAGGACGCCGCCTTCGAGCTGCTGCCGGTGGACGCAACGCTTGCCGGCGAGCTCATCGCGCGCACGCGGCTTGACGCGCTGCTCGCCGGCTATCCCGGCGCGCCCGCGGCCGCCCGGGGCGCGCTGGTCGAGGCCATCGTGGCGCTGTCGCGGTTCGGGGAGGCCTGCGGCGATCGCCTCGAGGCGGTGGACCTCAACCCCGTCGTCGTGCTGCCCAAAGGCGCGCGCGTGCTGGACGCGCTTGTCATCCCGCGCAAGGCGGACTGACTGGGCAGTTTTTTCAGCCGCATTTCCGGACGCAAAACCGCTTCGCACTTTTGCTGGAAATGCTTTATGCCGCCCGCTCCACGTCCGGCGATGTCGTCAGGCGTGCGGCCAGTTCGGCGCGGCGCTTCTCGTAGCGCTCGATGGCCTCGAGCTTGACGTGGCCGAAGCCGCGCACTTCCTCCGGCAGGCGGGCGAGAGCGGTGGCGGTGGCGAGGTTTTTCGCGTCGAGCGCGGCCGCCATCTCCCCGACCAAGCGGGCGTAGTCCTCGATGAGGCGCCGCTCCATGCGCCGCTCCCGCGTGCGGCCGAAGGGGTCGAGGCGCGTGCCGCGCAGGCCCTTCATGGCGGCGAGCAGGCCGAAGAGCGGCTCGATCCAGCGGCCGAAGGCGATCTTGCCCGGCTTGCCGGTGCGCGGGTCGATGCGCGCCAGAAGCGGCGGCGCGAGGTGGTATTTCAGGCCGTAGCCGGGCTCGAACTGCTCCGCCAGCCGCCGGCGGAAGGCGGGATCGCGGTGCAGCCGCGCCACCTCGTACTCGTCCTTGTAGGCCATCAGCTTGAAGGCGCCGCGCGCCACGGCCTCGGCGAAGGCGCCGGACGCGCCTGAGACGCGGGCCTCGGCACGGGCAGCGGTCGCGACGAGGTCGCGGTAGCGGGCGGCGTAGGCGGCGTCCTGATAGTCCGTCAGGAAGGCGGCACGGCGCGCAATGATCCCGTCGAGGCTCTCCGTCTTCGGCGCCTCCGCGCCGAGCCCCGCCTGCGCCAGCACGGCCGCAGGATCGACCGCCGACAGCCGCCCCCAGGCGAAGGCGTCGCGGTTCATGGCGACGGCCGCGCCGTTGAGCTCGATCGCCTCCTCAAGGGCTGCGCGGCCGATCGGCACGAGGCCCTTCTGCCAGGCATGGCCGAGCAGGAACATATTGGCGGCGAGCGCGTCGGAGAACAGCGCGGTGGCGAGCCGCGTCGCCGCGACCGGGAAGACGCTGGCCTCGCCCGCCGCCTCGCGGAGCTGGCGCAGCGTCGCGCCCTGCCGGAAGTCGATCGTGGTGTCCTTCACGAAGGAGGCGGTCGGCGCGAAATGGTCGTCGATCACGGCGCGGGTGCGGCCCCGGTCGAAGGTCGCGAGCGCGCCTGCCGAGGCGGCCACCACGACGTCGAAGCCCAGCACGAGGTCGGACTGGCCGGGGCCGATGCGCGGCGCGTCGAGCCGGGCGGGGTCACGCGCCAGCCGGATGTGCGAGGTCACCGCGCCGTTCTTCTGTGCAAGCCCCGTCTGGTCGAGCGTCAGCAGCGCGAGGCCGTCGAGGTGGGCGGCCTCCGAGAGGATGGCGCTGACGGTGATGACGCCGGTGCCGCCGATGCCGGCGAGCAGCATGGAATAGACGCCGTCGATCCCCGGCAGTGCCGGTTCCGGCAGGTCGCGGGCGGCGTCCGCCAGCTTGCGCGCCGCCGGCCTGCGCAGCACGGCGCCCTCGACCGTCACGAAGCTCGGGCAGAAGCCCTTGATGCAGGACAGGTCGGTGTTGCAGGAGGACTGGTTGATCGCCCGCTTGCGGCCGAACTCGGTCTCCTTCGGCTCGACCGAGATGCAGTTGGAGACGGCCGAGCAGTCGCCGCAGCCCTCGCAGACGAGCTCGTTGATGAAGGCACGGCGCGGCGAGACGGGGAAGGCGCCGCGCTTGCGCCGGCGCCGCTTCTCGGCGGCGCAGACCTGATCGTAGACGAGCACCGTCACGCCCTCGACCGCGCGCAGTTCCTCCTGCACCGCGTTCAGCTCGTCGCGATGGCTGACGGTGACGCCGGCCGGCAGCCTGCCCTGCCACACCTCAGGGCGCTCGGCGACGACGGCGACGCGGCGCGCGCCTTCCGCCAGCATCTGCGCGACGATGCCGGGCACGGTGACCTCGCCGTCGTGGCGCTGGCCGCCGGTCATGGCGACGGCGTCGTTGTAGAGGATCTTGTAAGTGGCGTTGACCTTGGCCGCGATGGCCGCACGGATGGCGAGCAGACCGGAATGGAAATAGGTGCCGTCGCCCATGTTGACGAAGATGTGGCGCTCGTCGGTGAAGGGCGACAGCCCGATCCAGGCGCCGCCCTCGCCGCCCATCTGGGTGAAGGTGGAGGTCTGCCGCTCCATGCCGATCACCATCATGTGGCAGCCGATGACGGTGGTGGCGCGGCTGCCCTCCGGCAGGACGGCAGAGACGGAATGCGGGCAGCCGGAGCAGAAATAAGGCTCGCGGCGCAGCGCCGCCGCCTGCGCGGGCGCGGCGGAAGCGATCGCCGCGATGCGGGCGGCGTGCTCCGACGCCACCGCGCCCTCCGGCAGGCGGGACAGCAGCGCCCGTGCGACCGACACCGCATTGATCTCACCGATCGCGGGCAGCAGCGGCGCGCCCGTCTCGTCGGCCTTGCCGACGATGCGCGGCCGCTCGCGCGCCGGCAGGTTGTAGAGGAGCGACTTCAACTGCTCCTCCATCACCGGCCGCTTCTCCTCGACGACGAGGACCTGCTCCAGCCCGGCCGCAAAACGGCGCATCGTCTCCGGCTCGAGCGGCCAGGTGAGGCCCGCCTTGCACAGGCGGATGCCGAGGCGCTTCAGCCCCGCCTCGTCGATGCCGAGGGCGGAAAGCGCGCCCATCAGGTCGAGCCACGACTTGCCGGTGGAGAGGATGCCGATGCGCGCGCCCCTGCCCGCGCCCGAGATGCGGTCGATGCCGTTGGCGCGCGCGAAGGCGTGCACGGCGGCGATCTTGTGCTCCAGCCGCTGCTCCATCGCGTGCGAGCCGTCCGGCCAGCGCAGCGACAGGCCACCGGCCGATAACAACATGTCGGGCAGCACGATCGCCGGCCGCAGCGGGTCGACGTCGACGGTCGCCGAGCATTCGACGATCTCGGTCTGGCACTTGAAGCCGACCCAGAGGCCGGCGAAGCGGCTCATCGCCCAGCCGAGCAAGCCGTATTCGATGTATTCGCCGACGCCGCCGGGCGACAGCAGCGGCACCATGGCCGAGGCGAGGTTGTGCTCGCTCTGGTGCGGCAGCGTCGACGACACCGCCCCGTGGTCGTCGCCGACGAGCAGCAGCACACCGCCGTGGCGGTCGGTACCGGCGGCGTTGGCGTGGCGGATCACGTCCATCGAACGGTCGACGCCGGGGCCCTTGCCGTACCACATGGAGAACACGCCGTCGTAGCGCGCGCCGGGGAACAGGCCGGTCTGCTGCGTGCCCCAGACGGCGGTGGCGGCCATGTCCTCGTTGACGCCCGGATGGAAGACGACGTGGTTGTCGCGCAGATATTTCGCGGCGCGCGCCATCTCGCGGTCGAAGCCGGCCAGCGGCGAGCCGCGATAGCCGGAAACGTAGCCGGCCGTGTTCAGGCCGGCCGCGAGGTCGCGCTGGCGCTGGATCATCGGCAGGCGCACCAGCGCCTGCGTGCCGGAGACGAGGATGCGGCCGCCGGCCCGCGTGTAGCGCTCGTCGAGCGCGCCGGCCTTCGTCGCGGGTGCCTTGCCTTGGAGTGCGGGTGAGGCGGTCATGGCGGTGGCTTCAGCCTGGCTCGGGCGTCATGTCGAAGATGCGCCCGCGGTTGAGGATATTGTTGGGGTCGAAGGCGGCCTTGAGGCGGCGCATCGCGGCGAGTTCCTGCGGGCTGCGCATCAGCGGCAGGTAAGCCTTCTTCATCAGCCCGACGCCGTGCTCGGCGCTGATCGAGCCGCCGGCCTCCGCCGCCAGCCGGTGCAGCGCCGCCGACACGGCGTCGTGCTCCCGGGTCAAGGCGATGTAGTGGATGTTGCCGTCGCCGAGATGGCCGAAAGCATAAAGGCGCGCTGCCGGGTCGAGGGCGCGGGTCGTCGCCTCGGCACGGACGAGGAAGTCGCCCAGCCGGGCGAGCGGGAGCGACAGGTCGAGCCCGACCGCCGGCCCCTGTGCGAAGATGAAGCGGCTGCATTCGTCGCGCAGGCGCCAGAACGCCTCCACTTCGCGCTGCGAGCGCGACAGGACGGCGTCCGTCACCAGCCCGGCTTCCAGAGCCTCTTCCAGAGCGGCGGCGAAGACGGACCTGTCGGCCTCGGGCGCGAAACCGTGCATTTCGACCAATGCATGCACCGGTGCGTCGCCCACCGGCATATCGAGCCCTGAGGCCTCGGTCATCTCGCGATAGAGAGGGGCCAGGATCACCTCGAAGGCCGAGAGCAGCGGCCCGGTGCGGCCGCGCATAAGGCGCAGCAGCGCCAGCGCGGCCTCCAGTGACGGCAGCGCACAGAAGGCCGCGGCCTGCTCGACCGGCTTCGGGTGGAGCCTCAGGCAAACGCGGGTGACAGCGCCCAGCGTGCCCTCGCTGCCGACGAAGATCTGGGCGAGGTCGTAGCCGCTGTTGTCCTTGGCGAGCCCGCGCATGGACGAGACCACCGCGCCATCGGCCAGCACCGCCTCCAGCCCCAGCACCTGCTGGCGGAACATGCCGTAGCGCAGCACCCGCACGCCGCCGGCATTGGTGGCGACGTTGCCGCCGACGGTGGCCGTGCCACGCGCGCCGATGTCGACGCCGAACGAGAAGCCCGCCGCCTCGGCCGCCTCCTGCACCGCCTGCAGCGGCGCGCCGGCCTGCGCCACCACGGTCGCGGCGAGCGCGTCGACCGGCTCGACCCGCGCCATCCGCTCCAGCGACAGCACGGCCTCGCCGGCAAGCGGACGGGCGGCGCCCGACAGGCCGGTGCGGCCGCCCTGGATCGTCAGCGGCAGGCCGGCGGCGTTGAAGGTCTTCAGGATCACCGACACATCGGCGGTCGAGCGCGGCCGCAGCACCAGCGCCGGACGCGCCGCGCCGGGGCTGGCGAGATCGTCGCCATAGCGGGCGTCGACGTCGTCGCCGGACAGGATCGCCGCAGCGTCGAGTTGCGGACGCAAGCTCGCCAGGATGATGTCCGCGGCAGGAATCATGGGGCCTCTCGCCCGGCCTCGGAAGAGCCGGACGGCACCGAGACTAGGTGCTTTCCCCTATTTGTCAAACCTATGTTGTTTATGCCCGCCGGACCCGCTAGCCTTGGCCGATGCCGCCGAAACCGGCGCGGGGAGGGCCATGCCACTCGAATACCAGGACGTCGTGCGGACGGGGCTCGCGCGCCAGGTGGCGGACCGCATCTACGAGGCGATCCTCGACGGCCGGCTGGAGGTCGACGAGCGGCTGCCGACCGAGGAGGAACTGGCGCGCCGCTTCGGCGTGTCCCGGCCGACCGTGCGCGAGGCGCTGAAGCGGCTCGCCGCGCAGAACCTGATCCGCTCGCGCCGGGGGCCGGCCGGCGGCACCTTCGTGCGCCGCCCCGACCCGGAGGGCCTGTCCGCCGCGATCACCGGGCCGGCCACGCTGCTCGTCGGCATGGGCGCCTTCGGCATCGACGAGATCATCACCGCTCGGCTGGAGACCGAGGCGATCTGCTGCCGGCTCGCCTGCGCCAACCGCTCCGACGCCGACATCGCGGCGCTGCGCGCGGAGGTTTGCGCGCAGCGCGAAGCCTCGATCGGCGACGAGGAATTCTGCGCCTCCGACGTGCGCTTCCACCGCGCGGTGGTGAGCGCGGCCGGCAACGGGCCGCTCAGCTTGATGATGCACGTCGTCGTCGAGGCGTTCATGCCGATCACCAACATGGTCGTCTACCACGACCGCGACCGCTCGACCGTCGTCGGCTTCCACGATGAGCTGGTACAGGCGATCGAGGCGCGCGACGCGCCCCACGCCGTCTCCGTCCTCGAAAGCCTGCTCGACTACCTGCGCCACAGCTACGGCCTGGCGCTCGCGCGGCGCGCGGAGCGGCGGCCGTAGCAGGTCGGCCGTAGACATCTCGCCCGACCTCTTTCATACAGCATCCGTCCCGTCGCAATTCGGCCTCAAGCCGGGCGCACCGGGTGTGACATTCCTTCTCGATTCCTTCCCATGCGCCCTGCCCTTCCCCTTTCCGCCATCGTCCTCCTCGTCGCGACATCTATAGCTTCGGCCAACCCGGCCAGGCTGGTCGAGCCTGCGCTGCGCCTGCCGCAGGAGTCGTCCGGGGAGGCCCGGGTCGCGCTGACGCTGGATGCCTGCGGCGGCCGCAT
>JAFKJY010000144.1 GCA_017305835.1 Hyphomicrobiales bacterium | reverse complement strand
CCGACTTTCCTTGTGACAACAAAATATCGACCTGACGCAGCTTGGCGACGATCTCTTCGGGCTTGTTCTTCTTCTGGGGCATTCCAACGTCCTCTCCAACGGCAAATAGCCTACTTCAGGGAGGACCACTTTTCAGGGGGCAGACCACCTGTCGGCCGATGATCAGCGCGTCCAAACCCAAGAGGCTCGGGTCCACCGCGACCCAGTCCTCAATCAAGTTTTCCTTGTTGAGAGCCTTGCGAATAGCCGGCCTGAGCTTGTCCCCGACAATGCCATAAAGCGAGGTCACGCAGCCGCCTCCATGTCCTCTTCGGCGGGATAGAGAGCCGCGAGCGCGTCGTGCAATTCCTTCATGGCACCGTGGAACGGTTCACCGTCGAGGCTTTCAATATCGACGCCCCGACAGAAAGCGATATCGGCGGCGGACATGTAATTCTTGTGGACGAAGTTTGCCGTGATTTCATCTTCGAGCACTGCGTATTCTCGCTCCTCCGGGTCAGCGCTGTCGTGGAGAAACCGCAGATAGAGCTCGTGGATCACAGGCTCCATTTGCTTTTCGATGTTGCGCACCTCTTTCATCATTCTGGTGATCTCCTGATCGATTGAAGCCTGATCGTTGAAGAAAACCGAGCCAGTCGGATGAGCGATCTTATTTCGGCGGCTCACAAACTTGGCGAATTCGCCGATCTGCTGGTTGTTACAGCCGGTAAGTTTCAGGAAACGGAAAATCTGTGACTCCTTCAACTTGTCGTAGAACCTGAATGGGCTGTCGCTTTCGAGCAGATTGTTCTCATCCTCAGACCGAAGGCCGATCATGGCCATTGCAAACTGCTCGGGGCGAGCGAGCTTGATCTGCCAGATCGAAAAGCTGACAAAGCTCATATAGAGCAGGTGAAAGGCGAGGCTGGCGAACTCGTATCGTTCGGCCTCGTAGTTGGTCTGGAACGCCGACCACAGGAAATCGAGATAGGTTTGTTCGTTCGCGTTCGCGAAGGATTGCGGCAGGTATTCAGTCAGTTCCAACGCCTCTTCCAAAATTATTTACCCCTCTTCCCAGACCCGGGAAATTGATCCTCTAATCTGCTCTTTGCAGTTTGCGATCTCTTGTTCTAACGCCACAATCCTTTGTTGATATTCATTAACCTCGTCTACAATCTTCCTCTGCACATCGATCGGTGGAAGAGGGATATCAAGTTCGCAAAACTTCGACTTTGAAATTTCCGCGAAAGTGCCGCCGGTAGCCCAACTCTGCATCGTCGGCACGAGACGGGTCACGGCGAGCGCCACGTATTCCGGGATTGCCTGCGTTTCATCGACGATGACGATGTTCTTGAAACCCTGATTGGTCGCCAGTGGTACTCGGTTTATCGCTATGCGTCCGATGGTGGCCCGTGAAGAGACAAGCACAGAATTTGGCGGAAGGAGCTTCGCCGACGACTCTTTCAGCCCGCGCTCGCTGATCGTCCGAACCGTCGAGTTAATTTCAGTGATAAAGTCCTCTTGCGGGAGGTCCACCAAGGTCGCCCAAGCTATTCCGCCGTTCCAATACTCGGGAACGTCGGATTTTGGGGTTCCGCCGCTTTCGACACGAAAGATGGTTTCGTCTCCCAATGAAACCATGGGGTACCCTGATCGGCTTTCTTCTCGCCGGACATAGCGTTCCCCGCTTAGGGTGATAGAACCCTCGGCAAGAATATCATGTCGAGCTACCGCAAACCCGAGATGCGTGTCCAATTCCTCGCCGCCGCCAGTTCGCGCCGTCTGCAACCACGCTGAAAGCTCTTCCTGCACCTGCGGCAGTTGCGTTCCCTTGATCGCCTTGCGCTGCGCGCCAAGAGCGAAGCCGTCATTCTCGACTTTAAAGAAGGCGACGTGCGGGCTTGCTCTTGCCACAGTACGGTCGAGGATCAGGATCGAGGTCTTCACGCCGGAATAAGGGTTGAACACGCCTGCGGGCAGTGAAATGACGGCAGCGAGAAAATTGTCGACCAACATCTTGCGCAGCGCTGCATAGGCGCTCTGGCTCTGGAAGATGATGCCCTCGGGCACGACGATAGCGGCACGTCCCTGCGGCGTCAGATGCTCGGCGATATAGTCGACGAACAGAACTTCGCTGCGCTTGGACTGGACCTGAAACCGCGTATGCGGCCTGATGCCGCCTTTCGGCGACATGAAGGGCGGATTGGCGAAGATGACATCGGCCATTTCAGGCCATTTGTCTTCGCTGGTCAGCGTGTCGTATTCCTCGACCTTCGGGTCCGCGAAGCCGTGCAGGTAGAGGTTTACGAGGCTGAGGCGCACCATGTCGGGCGATATGTCATAGCCCTTGATGTTATTTGCCAGCCGCTCGCGATCTTCCGGCGTTAGCAGATCGCCCGGAAATCGCATCGGGCTTTCAAGCGCCTGTTCGGCCGCGTCGGTTTCGCCGTTCTTGCCGTTGCCGTTCACCACATGGGTCGAATTCGCTTTCAGAATGTGCTTGTAGGCAGAAATCAAAAAGCCGGCTGTGCCGCAGGCGGGGTCAAGGATCACCTCGTTTTTCTTCGGATCGATGATCTCGACCATGAAGTCGATGATGTGGCGCGGCGTGCGGAACTGACCGGCATCGCCCTGGCTACCGAGAACCGATAGAAGGTACTCGAAGGCATCGCCCAGCTTTTCGCTGTGGTCATAGGTGAAGTGATCGATCTCGCGCAGGAAGCTGCGCAGCGTTTCGGGATCGCGATAAGGCAGATAGGCGTTGCGGAAGATCGAGCGGAAGAGCGCCGGCAGGCGCTCGTTTTCGACCATCTTGGTCAGCGCCTCTGAATAGGTATTGAGCATGTCCTGACCGGACACGCCGGGCGCGACGAGTTTCGACCAACGGTAGCGCTCGTACTCGCCAGTGAAGAAGCGCCGTGCGCCGCCCAGTTCCTCCGACTCAAGGTCCATGTCGTCCATGAACTTGTAGATCAGTGCGACCGTGATCTGTTCGACCTGGCTTTTCGGGTCTGGCACCTTGCCGACGAGAATGTCGCGGCAGGTATCGATACGGCGTTTGGTTTCGCTATCGAGCATTTCAGTCTTTCGTCAGAGGAAGGGGTTCAGGGACACATAGTCCTTGACGTATTCGGGGATGCGCTTTCGCCACGCAGGCGGCACTTCCTTTAGGTCGCGCATGGTGAAGGTCGGGTTGACGTTAAGATCGCCTAAATGGCCGGCATCGATGACGGCGCGGACCTTGGCGTCGCGTATATAGGCCTCGAAGAAATAGCGCATCTGCGCAATGCGATCGGCTTCCGCCGGCTTTTGGTCCAGCAGGAATTTCTGGAACTCGTCGTCGATCAGTTCGGCCTTGCTTTTGAATTTCGGAATGTAGCCGAAGGCCTTTTCGATCAGTTCGCGGATGGAGATGCGCCGATCAACACCGGCAGCGTTGCGCAGCCGTTCAAGATTGAAATAGTCGTCCGGCTTGTCGAAAAGCTCTTCGATAACGCGACGGCTGGCCGCCTCCCAATTACGCTGTTCGACCAGTTCCTTGAGCAACTTGTCGGATCGGGCAGCCTGCTCGAATTTCTGGAACAGCTCGCGATCAACGCGCATGCCTTCCGGGCCGATCTGCTGTTCGACGTGATAGACAACCTGATCGGGCTCGAAGAACTCGTAGGTACTCGCCGTTCCGGTCGTCGTGCCACCATCTTCTCCGCCGGTCGACAACGGCATTGCCGCCGGTTTCGGCAGCGCGAGTTCCTCGTCGTACTGAAACTTCTCCTCGAAATATTCGCAGTTGGCGAAGAAATCGAACAGGCGGAATACGGTCTTCCTGACCTTTCCGAGCGCGGCCTTCGCAGCCGGATCGAACATCTCTTCGGCGAAATCATGCCGGCGTGTGCCACGGCCCTTCATCTGGACGAAATCGGACGGCGAAAAGATCGGCCTCATGAGCGCCAGATTGAGGATATCCGGGCAGTCGTAGCCGGTCGTCATCATGCCGACAGTGACACAGACGCGCGTGCGGCTCGTCCGATAATCCGATTTGAATTGGCTGTGGCCGCCGAGATTGTTGTTGGCAAAATTCACCGTCATCTTCTGCGCATCGGCCACATGGCTCGTGACCTGCATCGCGAAATTGGACTTGTAGCGACCCGGCCAAAGCTGATCGGCCATTTCGTTCAAGATCTGGGTGATCTTGGCCGCGTGGTTCTGGCTGACGGCGAAGGCGATCGTCTTCCCGAATTCGCCCGACACGGGATCGCGAAGACCGTGCTTCAGCAATGTCTGGCAGAACGCCTGATTGGTCGCCTCGGCAAAGAAACGCTTCTCGAAGTCACGCCCAGCGAACGCCTCCTGGGTCTCGTTACCATTCTCGTCGACCGTATCGACGATGAACCCTTCGTCAGAAAGTAGCTGCGTCGTCACGCCTGTGCGGGCGTCGACAACATAGGGATTGATGAGGAAGCCGTCGCGCACGCCGTCAACGAGCGAGTAGCGGAACGTCGGTTCGCCGGACTCGCAGCCGAATGTTCGATAGGTGTCGAGCATCATGCGCCGCTCCGCTTCGCGCGGATCGCGCGTCGACGTCCGATCTTTCGACTGTTTCAGATAGTCCCTCGGCGTGGCTGTGAGGCCAAGCTTGTAGCCGATGAAATATTCAAAGACCGCGCGGGCGTTGCCGCCGATCGAGCGATGCGCCTCGTCCGAGATGACAAGATCGAAGTCGGTCGGGGAGAAGAAGCGGCGATACTTGTCATTGAACAGCAGTGATTGCACCGTCGTCACGACGATATCCGCCTTGCGCCAATCGTCGCGCTGCTCCTTGTAGATCACCGATGTGAAATCGTTCTTCAGGAGCGCCTTGAAAGCCTTGTCGGCCTGCACTTCGAGTTCGAGCCGATCCACGAGGAAAAGCACGCGCTTGGCGTTCCGCGTTTTGAGGAACAGCTTGATCACGGCAGCGGACGTGAGCGTCTTGCCCGTCCCCGTCGCCATTTCAAAGAGAAACCGCGTAGCCCCTTTGCCAACTTGCTGTTGCACGCGCTCCACGGCGCGCTTCTGGTATTCTCTCAGGAACCGTAGTTTGTTCTTCTCGACGAATGCAGGGCGTTCGGCCTCATTCTTCCACGCGGCCTCGTTGGCATAGGCCGGCATTTGCGTCAGGGCGATAAAGTCCAACCCGACAGGCTCTGCCACAAGCCTGCCCGCATCCGGTTCAAACGCATAGTGGTTCTTGATCTCGTCAGGTCCGGGGAACTTGGAAATGACCGATGGGTTCCCCTGCTGCAAGTCCCACAGGTAATGAATGTTCCCGTTGCTCAGGATCACGAAACGTGCGTTCTGCGACCTGGCATACTTCCTTGCCTGCTCCTTCGCGGAGAGCGGGTTCTTCTCCTCGGATTTGGCCTCAAGAACGATTAGCGGCTTGCCGTCTCGGTCAAGCAGAAGGAAATCGATGAAGCCTTTCTTCGCGTTTTCGAAGTCTTCGCCGAGGGCCTCAATATCAGCCTGTTTGATCTTGACGTTCGGCTCAAGGACGATGTTTGCTGGTCCATCGCGATTATCAAAGAAGCGCCAACCGGCCTCTTCTAGAAGCTTGTTGATCTTAATTCTTGCTGTAGCTTCCTTGCTTGCCAACAGACTTGCCCGCTGCCCAACCCAGCCCCGAGTCGTCACCCTGTTGTTGCATACGCGTCAAGATGTTTCCAAGCCCTGACTTTTGACCAAAAAGAAAGGCGGCTCCGAAGAACCGCCTTCGATGATGGTGGGGGGTGCGCCTACTTCGCGACGGCGGTCCTCGCCTCCTTCTCGCCCGCCGAGCCCTTCACCCATTGCCACGGGGTCCGCGACTTATGGGTCTTGGCGAGCTCGGGGAATTTCTTAGCATCACGCACGGCGGCACGCAGGCGCTCGCGGCATTCGCGCGGGTCGAGCTTTAATTCGGCGCAGAGCTGCTTGAGGGTGATGATTTCGGTGGTAGCCATGTGATCGTCTCCAAAGGTGTTGGACGATCTTTCTATTAAGATGACCGGTGCGGGCGTGTCAGGGAAAACCCTCAAGTAGGCGCCAGCAGCTCCGAAAGGTCGATTTCAAGCGCATCGGCAAGGCGACTTAAAACTGCGAGGGAAGGATTGCGCTTGCCGCTCTCGAGGCCGCTTAAGTAGGTTTGATGCATCTGCGCGCGATCCGCCAGCGCCTCTTGCGAGAGGCCCCGTTCGCGCCTCATGCGCTGGAGATTGCGAGCGAGCCGTTTGTGCGCTTCCATTGCGCAAATGGCGACAGGAGCGGCTCCAAAAGCGCCGTAGACTATGAGTCATATTCACCCTACAGTTCGGCTCATGTTGCCTGAGCTTTTTCTTTCGGAGTGGATGGAGTGGAGCCGACGGAACGATCTGCCGGACGGCTCCGGCATCTATATCGTCGGTAAGGGCGACCCACGGCAGATTGTCTACATCGGGCGCACATGGGGCTTGGGCGGCTTAAGGGATCGAATCAGGGCGTTTCACCGGTCGGCGACCACGGGATTGAAGGGGCATGCCGGAGGTGTGACCTTCAACCGTACAATCGGACCCGAGACCGGAGACCTATTCGTGCGCGTTCACGTGCCGCTAGCGATCAATCCTATCGAGAAAATCGTCCGGCCTTATCTCGACTACGCCGAGCGGCGTTTCATCTGGGAGTTCGTGGCCCAGCACGGCGAATTGCCGATCTGCAATACCGAGTAGATAGCGGGCGCATGCGAGGCTGTGGGCGCGCGTTCATGGAGCGCTAGGTGTTCCATGCCGGCGGTTGCGCGTTGGCGTCCTGGCGCAGTAGCGAGAAAAGAATTTGCCCATCTGAAGGGAGGGGATCGTGAACCTGTCCCGGTCCTGTATTCCTTGAGGGCGGGCATTCGACGCGAAAGTGCTGTCGGATTGCGCAGTGCGCTCACGGTGGCGGCAAAAACAGCCATAGGAGACCGCTGGCCAGGGCGAGGTATGTCCCGGTTCTGGAAGCCGCCGAAATCGCTCACCGTTGCCAGTGGAACACTATGGTCGTTCTTAGGCATCACCCATCAGACGGGATAGATTGGTGACCTAAAGCCGAAAAGTGACGTCCGCACCCCAGCTTTAGCGCCATGGGATTACCCAAGGCGAGCTAGTTGTCGGGGTGCCGGGGCCGGCAACGTTGATTTACCGGGCCTCTCGTTCCGATGGTGCATTCCGACGAGCCGATCATTAGTCCTGTTGTCGGTCCCCTACCCACCTCTGACGCCACCCGGGGCAGGTAGGGAGTGTTCGTCCTGTGCCGGATCCCCCAGCGGAGCAGCAAAATACCAATTGACCTCGAACGGGCCGTCGCCATGAAGCGATCGATCGATATACAAATTCGCGTACGTGCATTTTTATATCGATTACTCCTCCGGCTCCGGATTGCCCCGTATCCATTTTGCCTGTTTGCCCTTACCTATCTGCACAATCTGGCCGGACTTCGCGAGGTCTGCCCGCACGAGGTTGAGTGTCGCCTCTGACGCGACCGAGCGCGCTTCGGCGGCGAGTTGCACGGTCTTCCATGCGGTCGGCTCCTCGGAGAGATAGTCGAGCACGAATTCCTCGGCGGCCTGCCGCTCGGCGCTCGGTCGGCCCACTGCGTTCTTATGGATGCGGCAGACATCGAAGTGGTCGGCGTCGCTGAACCCGACCGGCTTGAGCAGCGGAACCTCGTCGCGTCCTCCCCCGACCTTCTCGAAGATGATCGTCCGGCCGAGTTCGCTCTGGTTCGCCTTGCCGTGGGCAAGGGCGACGCGGGAGGGATCGTCGGGGTCTGGTCCGAAGAACAGGGCCGAGCGGATGCTGGCAGCAAAACCAATCGATCCCAAAATCCGGTAGAGCGGATTATCCGTACTAGTCTTGTTTAGATGCGCCAACCCCACGATCGCACAGCCAGTAGCCTCCGCCATCTCGGTCAACAAGGCCATGAACTCTCCAACCTCGTTCTGCCGGTGCATGTCGCGACCGCCACCCATGTACGCCGGCAGCGTGTCGACAACGACGAGGTCGGGACGCCACTCTTCCATATGCTCGGCGAGCAGTTCCAGCCGATCGTTGGTGAGTGCGCGGAACCTGTACATGTGGTGGAGGTTGTCGAGGTCGACCCCCGCCTTGACGAGGCGATTTAGCACGACACGCTGCCAGTTGTCCTCAGCCGCGAGCACTAGAACGCGCATCCCCGTTGGCTTCTCGTCGGACAGTGGCCAGGGTTTGCCGCTCGTCACCGTCGCCAGAAGCAGCGCGGTTAGCAGCGACTTGCCCGCGCCCGGATCACCCGCAATCAACGTCATGCCGTACCGCGGAATATATGGGTACCAGAGCCATTCCATCGGAAGTGGTTCGCGCTGCACCGGCGGTCCGAACAGTTCTTCTCGGGTTTCACCATATCGGCTACTGCTACCAATGAGGCTGCGTAGTTCCCGCTCAGAAAGCGGCTTCTCGCAGGCGCTCGCGTTAGCGATCTTCATCATTTCGAGAATGACGCGTTCGTCATCAATGCGCCGGCGAATGGCGCATGCTGTTCGAAAAAGCACGTCATTTCGCTGCCCCATTTTGATCTTTTTGAGGGGACGCCCGCGATGCTTACCGCGGCTCAATCCTCCGGCTGGCGAATGAAGGTCGGCCAACTTATCCGGCACTCGCGCGGCCACTTTCACACGCGACGGCATCCAGCTGTAGCGAATGCCGCTTTCATGGATGCTGGGCGGCAACATCACGTAACGGCTTCCGCCAGTAAGCACGTCGACTTGCTCCGCCTTAAACGCGCCAGCCGCGCCTATGTAGTGGAGGTGATAGCCGCGTTTTGTCCGCACCCTGACCGTCTTAGGTAACTTGAGGGCATCGACACTCGCCTTCCCCTTCGGCCCATCAACATCGACGACCGTACGGCCATCGAGTGTCGTGGCGATGTTTGCTCTAGGGTACCTTTCGAGACATTTGCGTACGATGGCCATGTCGGTCGTAGCGCTGTTCGCGCCGTTCGGAAAAAACTCGGCGATGGGGTGCTTGCCCGCGTGGGGGCAACCCGCTTTGCCGCATGTGCACCGGCCGTCGGCATTAATGCCGTGGGTCAGGACAAGTTTAAGGTCAGCTTTAAGGTAGGCGCTGGCAGCGACCGTCGGCTGTTCAGAACGCATGCCGTCGGTCACGCGAAATGTAGTTCGCATGATCTTCTCTCCGGGTGATACGTGAAAGGAGGGGCTACCGCGCCCCTCAATCAGAATTTCGCGTCGGCGTAGTGGTGCTGAGCGCGTTCACTGGCCCGCTGTTCAAGCCATGCCTCGACTTCGGTCGCGATCCACGCAACTGAGGTCCCGGCCATACGGATACGCCGAGGAAAGCGGCCAAGCGCCTCCCATCTCAGCAACGAGGTGTTTGAGACCTTGATGCCCATTCGTTTCAGGTCCTCGCGCGTCAGCACAATAGGTTGTTTAACTACTGTCATTTGTCATCCTCATCTCTGCCATTGCGAGAAGGTTAGCGATGCGAGGATGGAGGTGGGGCGTCCGCCGAAATAGCAGGCGATAATTGATCGGGTGACTGATTAGATTTTGACGGTCGGGCGTCGGCCTGACTTTGCGAGGTCCAGTCGTCCCGACTTCTCGATCGCGCGCTTGCGGGCGCGCTTAAATGCAGCACGGGACAAACCGGGGATGTGTTTCGGCGTGGAATAAGGACCCCGTTTCAGGGGTGATCGGCATCCAAAAGGGACCCCTGTAACGGCAGGTGTTTCACACTGCCTCCGGTTTGATCGGAGGCATTTGTTTTGGATGTTGGTCGTGGAGACGATTGCGAAGATA
>JAFKJY010000134.1 GCA_017305835.1 Hyphomicrobiales bacterium | reverse complement strand
GTGATCGAAGCGACGATGCCGGAGCCGACGGTACGGCCGCCTTCGCGGATGGCGAAGCGCAGCTTCTCCTCCATGGCGATCGGCACGATCAGCGTCACGTCCACCGACAGGTTGTCGCCCGGCATCACCATCTCGGTGCCTTCCGGAAGCGTCACGATCCCCGTCACGTCCGTCGTGCGGAAGTAGAACTGCGGACGGTAGTTCGTGAAGAACGGCGTGTGGCGACCACCCTCCTCCTTCGTCAGGATGTACACTTCCGCCTTGAACTTCGTGTGCGGCGTCACCGTGCCCGGCTTGGCCAGCACCTGCCCGCGCTCCACGCCCTCGCGGTCGACGCCGCGCAGCAGCGCGCCGATGTTGTCGCCCGCCTGCCCCTGGTCGAGCAGCTTGCGGAACATCTCGACGCCCGTCACCGTCGTCTTCGACGTCGGACGGATGCCCACGATCTCGACTTCCTCGCCCACCTTGACGATGCCGCGCTCGACGCGACCCGTCACGACCGTGCCGCGGCCCGAGATCGAGAACACGTCCTCGATCGGCATCAGGAACGGCTGGTCCACAGGGCGCGACGGCGTCGGGATGTAGTCGTCGACCGCCGCCATCAGCGCGCGGATCGCGTTCTCGCCGATCTCCTTGTTCGAATCCTCCAGCGCCGCGACCGCAGAGCCCTTCACGATCGGGATCTCGTCGCCCGGGAACTCGTAGGCCGACAGAAGCTCGCGCACCTCGAGCTCCACCAGCTCCAGAAGCTCCGGATCGTCGACCAGGTCGACCTTGTTCAGGAACACCACGATCGAGGGAACGCCCACCTGGCGGGCCAGAAGGATGTGCTCGCGCGTCTGCGGCATCGGGCCGTCGGCCGCCGAAACCACGAGGATCGCCCCGTCCATCTGCGCCGCACCCGTGATCATGTTCTTCACGTAGTCGGCATGGCCCGGGCAGTCCACATGCGCATAATGCCGCTTGTCCGTCTCGTACTCCACATGCGCCGTCGAGATCGTGATGCCGCGCGCCTTCTCCTCAGGCGCCGCGTCGATCTGGTCATACGCCTTGTACTCGCCAAAATACTTCGTGATCGCAGCCGTCAAAGACGTCTTGCCATGGTCAACGTGACCAATCGTCCCAATGTTCACATGCGGCTTCGTGCGCTCGAATTTACCTTTGGCCAT
>JAFKJY010000143.1 GCA_017305835.1 Hyphomicrobiales bacterium | reverse complement strand
CCGGGTCGAGCTGGTCGATGCGCGCGAGCACCCGCCGCTCGGCGTCGGCGAATGCGCCGGCGGCCCGGCCGCCGCCGCGGTCGGCAACGCGGTCGCCCACGCGCTCGGCCAACGCATCCACGACATGCCCATGACCCGCGAACGGATCGTCTCGGCGCTGATGGGATAGCGGCCCGTCTCTACGCCGCTGCGACGTCCCAAACGTCGAGCGCGCCCTGCCAGATCATCGAGCCCGCGACGTAGAGGATGATCGCGAGGCCGACATAGGAGATCCAGCGGTAGCGGTTGAGCAGCGACGCGATGAAGGAGGCGGCGAGCCCCATCAGCGCGATCGAGAGCACCAGCCCGATCGCCAGGATCACCGGCTGCTCCTGCGCCGCGCCGGCCACGGCGAGCACGTTGTCGAGCGACATCGACACGTCCGCCACGATGATCTGCGTCGCGGCCTCCCACAGCGTCTTGCCGGACTCCTCGGCCACCACCCCGTCGGCATCCGCCGAAGGCGCCAGTGCTTCGGCCTCCGCCGTGCGGCGAATCTCGCCCCACATCTTCCAGCAGACCCACAGCAGCAGCAGGCCGCCGAGCAGCACGAGGCCGCTGATCCTGAGCAGCCGCACCGCGACCACGGCCATGACGATGCGCAGCACGGTCGCCGCCGCGATGCCCGCCGCGATCGCGCGCGGCCGCTGGCGCGCCGGCAGCCCGGCCGCCGCCATGCCGATGACGACGGCGTTGTCGCCGGACAGGACGAGGTTGATGAAGGTCACCTGCGCGAGCGCGACAAGTCCCTGCTGCGTCAGGATATCCACATTTCCCCCTCGCCTTCTGCAAGCGCCCGGACAGGGGCGCGCGGTCAATCTTCCTGGAAGGCTTCCTCCCGCTTCTGGCGGATCATCGGAGATATGATCAGCGCCAGCAAGCCCAGCGCGAGCAGCAGGAACACGAGGCTCGTCGGCCGCGTCACGAACACGCTCCAGTCGCCGCGCGAAAGGAGCAGCGTGCGGCGCAGATTCTCCTCGAACAGCGGCCCGAGGATGAAGCCGAGGATCAGCGGCGCCGGCTCGCAGCCGATCTTGGCGAAGCCGTAGCCGACCACGCCGAAGAAGGCGACGAGCAGGATGTCGAAGCTGGCATTGTTCACGCCGAACGCGCCGATCGCGCAGAACATCAGGATCGCCGGGAACAGCAGCCTGTAGGGCACGCGCAGCAGCCGCACCCAGATGCCGATCAGCGGCAGGTTGATGACGAGCAGCATCAGGTTGCCGATCCACATCGAGGCGATCAGGCCCCAGAACAGCGCCGGCTGCAGCCGCACCACCTCCGGCCCCGGCTGGATGCCGTGCACCATCAGCGCGCCGGCCATCATCGCGATCAGTGCGTTGCCGGGGATGCCGAGCGTCAGCAGCGGGATGAAGGAGGTCTGCGCGCCGGCATTGTTGGCCGCTTCCGGCCCCGCCACGCCCTCGACCGCGCCGTGGCCGAACTCCTGCGGCCGCCGCGAGATCTTCTTCTCCACCGTGTAGGAGGCGAACGACGACAGGAGCGCCCCGCCGCCCGGCAGCACGCCCAGCAGCGAGCCGATCGCCGTGCCGCGCAGCGCCGGCATCCACGAGCGGCGGAAGTCGTCGCGCGTCGGCCACAGCCGGCCGATCATCTCCGTCGTCATGCGAACCGACGGCTTCTCGAGGTTGGTCATGATCTCGCGCACGCCGAACAGGCCCATCGCCAGCGCGACGAACTCGATGCCGTCGGTCAGCTCGATCATGCCGAAGGTGAAACGGCGCTCGCCGGAATTGATGTCGGTGCCGACGATGCCGAGCAGCAGGCCGAGCAGCACCATCGCCACCGCCTTGATCGGCGAGCCCTGCGCCAGCACCACCGCCGCGATCAGGCCGAACACCATCAGCGAGCAGTATTCGGCCGGCTGGAAGCTCTCCGCGACCAGCGTCAGCGGCGGCGTGAACAGCACGATGACGCAGGTGGCGATCGTGCCGGCCAGGAACGAGCCGAGCGCGGCGACGGCGAGCGCGGCCCCCGCCCTGCCCTGCTTGGCCATCTGGTGGCCGTCGAGGCAGGTCACGACCGAGGAGGATTCGCCCGGCAGGTTGACCAGGATCGAGGTGGTCGAGCCGCCATACTGCGCGCCGTAGTATATGCCGGCGAGCATGATGAGCGCCGTCGTCGGGTCGAGATAGAAGGTGATCGGCAAAAGCATCGCCACAGTCGCCAGCGGGCCGATGCCGGGCAGCACGCCGATCAGCGTGCCGAGCAGCGCGCCGAGCAGGCAGAAGCCGAGATTGCTGAGGCTCAGCGCGACGCTGAAGCCCAGCGAAAGGTTGCTCAGGATGTCGCTCATTTGGGCCACACCTCGATCGGCAGCTCGACGCCGTAGACGAACACGGCGACGCAGAAGATCACCGCCGCCACGATCAGGAACGGCACTTCCTTCAGCCGCGTCTCGCGGCTGGCGAACACGCCGACGCCGAGCAGCGCCGCGAGCGAGATCACGATGCCGAGGCGTTCCAGCATCAGGCCGAACAGAACGATCGCCAGCGTCGGGAAGAACAGCACGCGTAGGTGCAGCGGCTCGATCTCCTCGCCCGCCGTGTCGCGCCAGGCCTTGACGGCGAGCACGAGGCCGAGCGCCATCAGCGCCACCGCCAGCAGCATCGGGAAGTAGCCCGGCCCCATCTCCGAGGCCGTACCCAGCCGGTAGGACCGGCCGATCACCAGCGTCCCGCCGCCGATCGCCAGGAACACCAGCCCGGCGACGAAGTCCTTCTGTCTCAGCAGGTGCATGTGGCTCCTCCCTGCGTCGTGCCTCCGGTGCGGGCGGCCGGTGCCGCCCGCCTGCCGCATCATGCCGTGCGCGCCCTCTCGAACGGAATGGCCTTCCACCACTCGCCCTGCGGCGCGGCGCCTTGCGACCTCTCCAGCGCCTGCATGTAGGGGTGGTCGCCCAGCTCGCCGAAGCCGAACACCGGCCAGGTGCCGAGGCGGATGTGCTCCATGAACTGCACCTCCTCCAGCCGCACGTTGCCGACGTTGACGTCCGGCCCGAACAGCCGCACCAGCCAGAACTGCTGCGCCCGCCGCTGCACGTAAGGGATCATGCTCGACACCTCGAAGATGATCTTCTCCGGGCCGATCTGCCTGGCGACCTCCAGCACCTGGTCGGTGCCGCCGGGATGGCGCGCCACGATGTCGGCGGCCGTGTCGCCCATGATGCGGCGCAGCACGTGGCCTTCCCAGTAGCACTTGTCGGCACCGCCGCCGAGCAGCGCGCGGAACTCGGCCAGCGTCTCCTCGATGTCCAGCTCGGTGTCGGACTTGCGGGTCTTGTCGCCGACATGGAACTTCTTGCCGACCTCGCCGATCACGGTGAAGCCGAGGGAGCGGGCGAGCCCGACGAACTGGCTCTCGATCTCGGCCTCGCGCTGGGTGGTCGAGCTGGACGACACTTCGAGATGGTCGAAGCCCAGCTCGCGCAGGCCCTCCAGCGTCTTGCGCTCGTTCTTCTGCAGGCGGGCGAGCTCGACCACGATGCCGCCCGGCTGCACGCCGACGCCCTTCTGCTTGTAGAGCTCGACCTTGCGCTTGATGACGTCCTTCGGGCTGGTCAGGTGCAGCTCGGTCAGCTTCACGATGTCGACGAGGTGACCGTAGAGGTCGAGCACGCTCTCCACCATCGCCGGGCTGTAGCCGATGTCGATCACCATGGTGATGCCGGTCTTGCGCGCCTTCTGCGACCGCTTGTGCAGGTCGATGCCCAGGAACTGGTTCAACGGTGTCGCGTTCACGACGTCACTCCCTTCGATGTCAGCGTTTGGATGAGGTGTGGCAGCGCCGGAACGTCCTCCAGCGCGGCGAGCATGGCGAAGGCGGCGCGCGTCCTGTCCGGCCCGAGCGCCCGCGTCGCGCAGGACACGAACTTCTGCTCGAGGTCGGCCGTCGACAGCGGCCTGTCGGGATGGCCGAGCGCTTCCTCGGCCGAGCGCGACAGCCTGCGCCCGTCCTTCAGCGTCACCGTGACGGTGCCAGGATAGACGCCGTTGCGGTAGACGATCGCGGGGTCGACCGAGGTCGTCACGCGGGCCAGCAGGTCCTGCACGTCGCCGGCCGCCACGCGCTTGCCGTCGAACTGGTCGAGGCCGCAGGCGCCGTCGAGTACTGCGACCGCCAGGCAGTATTCCATGCTGAACTTGGCCTGCGCCGGCGTGGTCGGGCGATGGTGGACGAGGATGTCGGGCACCAGCCCGTTCATCGTGCAGTGGATCGCCTCCACCTCGCCGCCGCCGAACCCGTGCTCGGCCCGCAGCGCAAGCAGCGCGTCGAGCGCCGAGTGGGTGCAGCCGCAGCACGGATAGCGCTTGATGCCGATGCCCGAGGCGTCGATCTCCAGCGCCCCGCCGAAGGTGAAGGCCGGCATGTCCGCTTCGCCGCGGAACACGTCGACGAAGCCGTTGTTGCCGTCGAGCCCAGCCGGATCGGCCTTGAGGCCGGCCGCCGCGAGCTGCACGGCGAGCACGCCGTTGCGGGCCGCCAGCCCCGCATGCAGCGGCTTCACCATCGAGCCGAAATTCTTGCGGATGCCGGCGCTGCTGGAGGCGGCGATGCCGAGCGCGTTGGCGATTGCCCCCGCGTCCAGCCCGGCGATCCGGCCGGCCGCCACCGTGGCGCCGAGCGTGCCGAGCGTCGCGGTGGCATGCCACCCCGCCTCGTAATGCGCCGGGTTCATGCGCCGCCCGAGCCCGGCCGCGATCTCCAGACCTGCGACGAAGGCCGCGATCATCTCGCGCCCGCTCGCCTGCCGCTCGCCGGCCGCCGAGATCATCGCCGAGACCAGAGGCACCGACGGGTGGCCGATCATCGGCGGCGAGGAATCGTCGAAGTCGTAGGCGTGCCCGGCCGTGCCGTTGGCGAGCGCCGCATAGGTCGGCGCCAGCGACAGCGCGGTGCCGAGCACCGGCGCCCGTCCCGCCCCGTCGGCCCGCCCCGCCGCCTGCACCAGCCGCGCGTCGTGGCTCGACGCGCCGGCCAGCATGCAGCCCACCGCGTCGAGGATCGAGGCCTTGGCCCGCGCCACGCCCGAAGCGGTCAGCGCCTCGAAGCGCAGGCTCGCGCCGAGCTCCGAGAAATGCGCTGTGAGGGTTTCGGCCATGTCGCGGGTTTCATCAGTTGGAATTGGTTCCACAATCTCGCACCCGCTCCCGGATGTGTAAAGCAACTTCTTCCATCCTGTGATTTTTTTTGCTATCAAGTTTCATTAGATGGAACAAACAACAGAGACGACATGACCCGCACGGTCTCCCGCGCCCTCGCGATCTTCGACGCCTTCGACGGCGCGCATCTCAATCTCAGCCTGCAGGAGATCGCCGACCGCATCGCCATGCCCAAGGCGACGACGTTCCGGCTGGTCAACACGCTGGAGCGCGAGGGCTTCCTCGTGCGCAAGCAGAACGGCCGCTACTGCCTGTCGCTGAAGATCGTGCGGCTCGCCGGCCTGGTCGAGGACACCATGACCGTGCGCGAGGCGGCGCGCTCGGTGCTGGCCGAGCTCTGCCGCTCGACCGGCGAGACCATCACGCTGTCCAGCCGCATCGGCGCCGAGCGCATCGTCATCGACGTCGCCGACACCCCCTCGCCGCTGATGGCCGTCGTGCGGCCGGGCGAGCGCATCCCGCTGCTCTACGGCACGGCCGGCCGCGTGCTGCTCGCCTTCATGGACGAGGCCGGGCGCGAGGAGCTGCTCGCGGCGCAGGACGAGATCCCGGACGGCCTGCGGGCCGACCTCGCGGCGATCCGCGAGCACGGCTACGCCCTGACGAGCGGCCAGCGCGTGCCGGGCCTCACCGCGATCGCGGTGCCGATCTTCGACCATTCCGGCGCCGTCACCCATTGCGTGTCCCTCAGCGGCCCGACAATCCGCGTCGAGCATCGCGAGCCGGCGCTGATCGAGGCCCTGCGCGAGGCTGGCGACCGCATCTCGCGCCGCCTCGGCAAGCCCGTGCCCAAGGCGCGCACCGCCTGATCCGCCGTCAGCCGAGCGGCCCGCGGTCTCCGGCCGCCGGCGCATCGCCCGGCACCGAGGTGACGCCGTCCGCCTCCATCCGCGCGATCTCGTCCGCGCCGTAGCCCGCTTCCGCCAGCACCTCGCGGCTGTGCTCGCCGACCAGCGCCGGCGGCGCCGACACCGCGCCCGGCGTGCGCGAGAAGCGCGGCGCCGGCGCCGGCTGCGCCATGCCCTCGATCTCGACGAAGCCGCCGCGCGCGGCCGCCCCTCGCCGAAGCTCACCACCGGCGTCAGGCAGGCCTCGCTGCCGGCCGCCATCGCGCACCATTCGTCGCGGTCGCGCGTCAGGAATATCTCGGCCAGCCGCGCGCGAAGCTGCGGCCACATCTGCCGGTTGCGCTGGTTGTCGGAAAGCAGCGGTTCGGCGATGCCGCAGCGTTCGAGGAAGGTCGCCCAGAACTCCGGCTCGATCGCGCCCAGCGCCACCCAGCCGCCGTCGCGGCAGCGGTAGCAGCGGTAGAACGGCGCGCCGCCGTCGAACAGGTTGGATTCGCGCTGGCCGTTCCACAGGCCCTTGCCGTGATAGGCCCAGATCATCGAGGCGAGCAGCGACGCGCCCTCCGCCATCGCCGCGTCCACCACCTGCCCCCTGCCCGACGTCCCGCGCTCCACCAGCGCCGCCAGCAGACCGGCGATCAGCAGCATGCCGCCGCCGCCGAAATCGCCGATCAGGTTGAGCGGCGGCACCGGCCCGCCTTCCGCCGTGCCGATCGTGGCGAGCACGCCGCCGGTCGCGATGTAGTTGATGTCGTGGCCGGCCTCGGCCGCGCGCGGCCCGTCCTGCCCCCAGCCGGTCATGCGCCCGTAGACGAGGCGCGGGTTGCGTGCCGTGCAAGCCTCCGGCCCGAGCCCGAGCCGCTCCATGACGCCCGGCCTGTAACCCTCGATCAGCACGTCGGCGCGGTCGATCAGCCGCAGCGCTGCCTCGATGCCGGCCGGCTGCTTGAGGTCCAGCGCCACCGAGCGCCGCGAGCGGTTGAGCACGTCCCTGCGCGTCTGGTTCCAGCGCTGGCCCGGCCGGTCGATGCGCACCACGTCGGCGCCCATGTCGGCGAGCCACATCGCCGCGAACGGCCCCGGCCCGACGCCCACCATTTCGACCACGCGCAGTTGCGCCAGCGGTCCGCTTCGCCTTCCCATCGCTGCTCCTGTCTTTCTACTTCAAGGTAGCATGAGTTTCATCGAATGGAACGGGCCGGGGCGCGATTGCGGCGCTATCCGGCCGTCAACGGCCGCAATCCCCAGCCGCTGCCCGAATGCACGTTGACAATCGCTCTACCCGTGGGTAGCAAGAAGGGCAAGGAGGATCGTTCCTTGCTCGACTACGAAACCGTGATGAACTGGTCGTTCCCCGACGTGGAGGCGACCTACACGAAGCGCGACGCCATGCTCTATGCGCTCGGCCTCGGCTACGGGCGCGATCCGCTCGATCCGGCCCAGCTCCGCTTCGTCTACGAGAAGGATCTGCAGGTCGCGCCGACCTATCCGGTGGTGCTCGGCAATCCCGGCCCGTGGATGGCCGATCCGCGCACCGGCCTCGCCTGGGTCAGGAGCCTCCACCGAGAGCCGGGGCTGCGCATCTACCATCCGCTTCCGGCCGAGGGCACGGTGATCGGGAAGAACCGCGTCGTCGGCGTCATCGACAAGGGGCCGGGCAAGGGCGCGCTCCTGATGATGGAGCGCGACGTGGTCGACAAGGCGACCGGCCGCATCTGCGCCACCCGCACCTCCACCTCCTTCCTGCGCGGCGACGGCGGCTGCGGCGCGCCGCCCGCCGAGCAGCAGAAGCCGCATGCCCTGCCCGAGCGCGCGCCCGACATCGTCCACGCGCTGGAGAGCCGCCCTGAGGCCGCGCTGATCTACCGCCTGTCGGGAGACTGGAACCCCGTCCACGCCGACCCGGCCGTCGCCGCCAAGGCCGGCTTCTCGCGGCCCATCCTGCACGGCCTGTGCACCTTCGGCATGATCGGCCGCGCGCTGGTCGCCACCATCTGCGACGGCGATCCGGCAGCGCTCCGCGACGCCGGCGGCCGCTTCAGCGCGCCGGTCTATCCGGGCGAGACGATCACCGTCGAGATCTGGAACGAGGGCGCCAGCCGCTACGGTTTTCGCGCGCGCGTCGCCGAGCGCGACGTCACCGTCTTCAACAACGGTCTGGCGGCCGTGGCATGAGCGACAAGCCCGCCTACAGGGGCGCGCTGCCGCGCCCGACGCCGGAGACGAAAGCCTTCTGGGACGGTGCCAAGGCGCACCGGCTGATGCTGCCCTGGTGCGAGGATTGCGGCCGGCCGCATTTCTACCCGCGCTCGCTCTGCCCGCATTGCCTCTCCTCCCGCCTCGACTGGCGGCAGGCGAGCGGCAGGGGCACCGTCCACACCTTCGTCATCAACCACAAGGCGGCGAAGGGCTTCGACCAGGTGCCCTACGTGATCGCCGTGATCGACCTCGCCGAGGGCCCCCGCATGCTGAGCAACGTCGTGGTCGACGGCGAGCCGACGCCCGACAATGTGCGCATCGACATGCCCGTCACCGTCTTCTTCGACGACGTGACCGACGAGATCAGCCTACCGAAGTTCCGGCCGGCGGGAGGCGCGCAATGACGCTCTCGCGCAAGGCGGCCATCGTCGGCGCGGCCGAGACCGACAGGATCGGCAAGCTTCCCGGCATGTCGCGGCTGGCGCTGCATGCGCAGGCCGCGAAGAACGCGCTGGCCGACGCCGGCCTGACGCTCGCCGACGTCGACGGCGTGTTCTCCACCGTCGCCGGCCCCAACGAGCTGTCGGAATATCTCGACGTCGTGCCGCGCTTCGTCGATGGCACCGGCGTCGGCGGCTGCTCCTACATGCTCTTCGTCCGCCACGCCGCGATGGCGATCGCCGCCGGCTATTGCGAGGTCGCCCTGATCGTCCACGGCGAGAGCGGCCGCTCGTGGATCGACATGGAGGCCGCGACCGGCACGCCGGCCAGCCCCGCCGGCCAGTTCGAGGCCCCGTTCGGCACCGCCGGCGCGCCGACCACCTATTCGCTGCCGGTGCTGCGCCATTTCCACGAGTTCGGCACCACCAAGCTTCAGATGAGCCACGTCCCGGCCGCGACCCGCGAATGGGCGCTGCTCAACCCGCGCGCCATCATGCACGAGGCCGGCGCCTTCACGCCGGCCGACGTCGAGGCCTCGCCGGTCGTCTGCTACCCGTTCAACAAGCTCGACTGCTGCCTCGTCGCCGACGGCGGCGGCGCGCTGGTCATGGTCTCGGCCGAGCGCGCCCGCGACATGAGGAAGAAGCCCGTCTACGTGCTCGGCACCGGCGAGGCGACCGCCCACCGGCAGGTGGCGATGATGCGCGACTTCACGGTCGCCGATTCCAGCGTGCTGTCCGGCCGGCAGGCCTTCGCCGAGGCCGGCGTCACGCCCGCCGACATCGACCACCTGATGCTCTACGACGCCTTCTCCTTCACGCCGATGATGTTCCTGGAGGATCTCGGCTTCGTCGGCCGCGGCGAGTCCGGCCCGTTCCTCGCCGAGACGACGCGCGGACCCGACGGCCGTACCGTCTACCGCACCGGCCCCGGCGGGCCGCTGCCGATGAACACCAATGGCGGCGGCCTCTCCTACTGCCACACCGGCCGTTACGGCATGTTCGCCCTGATCGAATCCGTCATCCAGCTTCGCGGCGAGGCCGGCGCGCGCCAGGTGCCCGGCCTCGAATTGAGCCTCGCCCATGGACCCGGCCGCCAGTTCGCGGCCGCCGGAACGGTGATCCTGTCCAATGCCTGAATCCGCCCTCCACATGCCCGACATGCGCCCCGCCTATCCCGAGCTCGCGCCCTACATCGACGGCCGCTGGACCCGCGGCACCGGCGGCCGCGCGATTGCCGTGGTCGATCCCGGCACCGAGCAGGTGCTGGCCGAGCTGCCGGCGGCGAGCGAGGCCGACGTCGAGGCCGCGATCGGCGCGGCCGAGCGCGCCTTCCCGGCATGGCGCGACATGGCGCCCGCGCGCCGCGGCGCGATCCTGCTCAAGGCCGCGGCGCTGCTGCGCCAGCGCATGGACGAGATCTCCGCGGTCATGGCCATGGAGCTCGGCAAGCCGGTCGCCGACGGGCCGGCCGAGATCGAGCGCGCCGCCGGCCTGCTCGAATGGCATGCGGCGGAAGGCCTGCGCGCCTATGGCCGCGTCATCCCGGCGCAGGCGGGGCTCCGCCAGACCGTGCTGCGTCGGCCGATCGGCCCGGTCGCCGCCTTCACGCCGTGGAACGGCCCCGGCGCCTCGCCCGCCCGCAAGATCAGCGCGGCGCTCGCCGCCGGCTGCACCGTCGTCATCAAGCCCGCCGAGGAGACCCCGGCCACCGCGCTGCTGATCGTGCGCTGCTTCGAGGAGGCCGGCGTGCCGCCCGGCGTCGTCAACATGGTGTTCGGCGAGCCGGCGATGATCTCGCGCGCGCTGATCTCCTCGCCCGCCATCCGCCTCGTCACCTTCACCGGCTCGGTGCCGGTCGGCCGCCTGCTGGCCGAGCTTGCCGGCCGGCATTTGAAGCCGCTCATCTTGGAGCTCGGCGGCCATTCGCCCGTCATCGTCTGCGCCGACGCCGACCCGGCGAGAGCCGCCGCGCTCGCCGCGAAGTCGAAATACCGCAATGGCGGCCAGATCTGCGTCTCGCCCACCCGCTTCTTCGTCCATGACGACGTCTACCGCGCCTTCGCCGACGCCTTCGTCGCCCAGGCCGAGGCGATCCGCGTCGGCAGCGCGCTTTCGCCCGACACCCAGATGGGACCGCTCGCCAACGGCCGCCGCCGCGGCGCCATCGAGGCGCTGGTGGCAAATGCCCGCGAGGCCGGCGCCACGATCGCGACGGGTGCCCGCCGCATCGGCGAGCGCGGCTTCTTCTACGCCCCGACGGTGCTGACCGACGTGCCGGAGGCGGCCGAGGTCCTGCGCAGCGAGCCGTTCGGGCCGCTGGCGATCCTGCGCCGCTTCGCCGACCTCGACGAGGCCTGCCGGCGCGCCAACGACACGGCCTACGGGCTCGCCGCCTACGCCTTCACGGATTCGGCGAAGGCCGCCAACCTGATCGCCGAGCGCGTCGACGCCGGCATCCTCTCCATCAACCATTTCGGCGGCGCCTCGCCGGAAGTCCCGTTCGGCGGCGTCAAGGACAGCGGCTACGGGCGCGAGGGCGGCGCCGAGTGTTTCGACGGTTATCTGGTTTCAAAGCTCGTCTCGCATCTGGCGTGACCGGCTTGTCGCAAGGGAGCATGGAAATGAGGTTCGAAGGCAGGTCGGCGATCGTCACCGGCGGGGCGCGCGGCATCGGCTTCGCCATCGCCGAGGCGCTGGCGAAGGAAGGCGGCAAGGTCGTCATCATGGACCCGGGCGCATCCAAGGATGGCGGCAGCACGGACCATTCGGCCGGCGAGGAAGCGGTGGCGAAGATCCGCGCGGCCGGCGGCACCGCCCTGCTCGCGGCGGAGTCGGTCGCGGACCACGAGGCCTGCGGCCGCACCGTGGCGCTGTGCACGGAAAAATTCGGCTCGGTCGACATCCTCGTCAACAATGCCGGCGTGCTGCGCCCGAAGATGATCTGGAACATGCCGGTCGAGGACTGGGACGTGGTGGTCGACATCCATTTGCGCGGCCAGTATTCGATGATCCACCATGCCGCGCCGCATATGCGCAGGCAGCGCTGGGGCCGCATCGTCAACATGGGTTCCGAAGCATGGCGCGGCACGGTCGGCGGCGCCAATTACGGCGCGGCCAAGGGCGGCGTCTTCTCGCTCACCCGCGCGATGGCCCGCGAGCTCGGTAAATACGGCGTCACCGCCAACACGGTCTGCCCGGCCGCGGCCACGCGCCTCACGCTCGACGAAGCCGTCAAGGAGGGTTTTCGCAAGCGCCTCGAGGCGGGCCTCGTCACGAAGGAACGCTACGACGCCGTGGTCAACATGGGCGGCCCGGAACACATCGCGCCGTTCGTCGCCTATCTCTGCTCCGACGAGGCGGCAAACATCAACGGCCAGGCCTTCCGCGCCGAGGATCGCAAGATCGGCATCTACAACGAGCCGGAACTGAAGGCGAGCGTGGTGAAGGCCGGCGACGAGCCCTTCACGCAGGACGAGATCCGCAAGCTCGTGCCGTCGGCCCTGCTCGGCGGCTACGTCAATCCCGCCCCGGCCGAGGCGCCCGCCGAGGGCGAGCCAGCGCCCGCCCGCGCCGCGTCCTGAGGCTGCCGCCATGATGGAAGGCCGTCCGATCTACAAGGAAGAGCACGAGCTGTTCCGCCAGTCCGTCCGCCGCTTCTTCGCCGACAACGTGATGCCCTACATCGCGGAGTGGGAGGAGGAAGGCATCACGCCGCGCGAGGTCTGGCGCAAGGCCGGCGCGGCCGGGCTGCTGTGCCCCACCGTCTCGCCCGACTATGGCGGCGCCGGCGGCGACTTCCTGCATCTGTGCGTGATCGACGAGGAGTTGGGCTACACCGGCCAGGCGAGCTTCACCATCCAGACCCACACCGACATCGTCGCGGCCTATGTCGAGGCGCTCGGCACGGCAGCGCAGAAGCGCCGCTGGCTGCCCAAGATGGTGTCGGGCGAGATGATCGGCGCCGTCGCCATGACCGAGCCTCATGCCGGCAGCGACCTGAAGGCGATCCGCACCACGGCCCGCCGCGACGGCGACGAATACGTCATCAGCGGCTCCAAGACCTTCATCACCAACGGCATCAATGCCGACCTCATCATCGTCGTCGCCAAGACCGCGCCGGAGCTGGGCTCAAAGGGCGTCAGCCTGATCGTGGTGGAGGGCGACACGCCCGGCTTCCGCCGCGGCAAGCGGCTGAAGAAGATGGGCATGAAGGCCTCCGACACGGCCGAGCTGTTCTTCGACGAGGTGCGCGTGCCGGTCGAAAACCTGCTCGGTCAGGAAAATCTCGGCTTCCGGCAGGTCATGCACGAGATCCCGAAGGAGCGGCTCTCGATCGCCACCGTCGCCATGGGCGCCAGCCAGAAAGCGTTCGACATCACGGTCGCTTACGTCAAGGAGCGCAAGGTCTTCGGCAAGAGCCTGATGGAGTTCCAGAACACCCAGTTCAAGCTCGCCGAGCTGAAGGCGCAGCTCACCGTCGCCTGGGCCCATCTCGACCAGTGCATCGCCAGGCAGGTCGAGCACAGGCTGACCGGCGACGAGGCGGCGATCGCCAAGCTCTTCAACACCGAGCTGCAATGCAGGATGGTCGACGAATGCCTCCAGCTCCACGGCGGCTGGGGCTACATGGCCGAGATGCCGATCTCGCGCATGTATACCGACGCGCGCGTGCGCCGCATCGCCGGCGGCAGCTCCGAGATCATGAAGATGCTGATCGCGCGGACGCTCTGAGCGGATGCGGCGCCGGCGGACGGGAGATGGATAGCCTCGCCACAGCGACCCTGGCCGAGCTTGCCGGCGCGGTCTCGGCCCGCGCGCTGTCGCCGGTCGAGATCGTGCAGGGCTGCCTCGACCGCATCGCGCGGCTCGACGGCCGGCTGCATGCCTTCCTGGAGGTCTTCGCCGACGATGCGCTGGCCGAGGCGCGCGCGGCCGAGCGCGAGATCGTGGCGGGCAATCTGCGCGGGCCGATGCACGGCCTGCCGGTCGGCCTCAAGGACATGATCGACGTCGCCGGCAGGGCGACGACCGCCAACTCCCCGTCCCGCCGCGACCACGTCGCCGCCCGCGACGCAGCCGTGGTGCGCAACTTGCGCGCCGCCGGCGCGGTCGTCCTCGGCAAGCAGGCGCTGGCCGAGTTCATGATGGCCGGCACGCAGCTCGACCTGCCCTGGGCCGCACCCGTCAATCCGTGGAACCCCGCGCTCGACCCCTCCAACTCGTCCAGCGGCTCGGCCGTGGCCGTCGCCGCCGGCCTCTGCCCCGCCGCCATCGGCTCCGACACCGGCGGCTCGATCCGCGGCCCGGCCGCATGGTGCGGCATCGCCGGCCTCAAGCCCACCTACGGCCTCGTCAGCCGCGACGGCACGCTCGACTACGCCCCTTCGCTCGACCATCTCGGCCCGATGGCCTGGACCGTCGAGGACTGCGCCATCCTGCTCGACGCCATGGTCGCGGCCGGCACCTTCCGGCAGGCTCAGGCCGGCTCCGTAGCCGGCCTGCGCGTCGGCGTCCCGCGCGCCTTCTTCGAGGGCGGACAGGGCGTCGAGCCCGACATGCTCGTCGCCTTCGGGCATGCGCTCTCCGCGCTCGCCGACCTCGGCCTCGACATCCGCGAGGTCGCGCTGTCGCCGCACGCGGCCTACGCGTCCGCAGCCGCGGTGATCTCGATGGCCGAGGGCTACGCCCTGCACGGCGAGGCGATCGAGCGCGCGCCCGATCTGGTCGGCGCAACCGCGCTGGCACGCATGCGAGCCTGCGGCGGCATCCCGGCGGAGCAGGTCGAGCGGGCGCGTCTGAGGCAGGCCGAGCTGACCGCCGAGCTCGACGGGGTCCTCGCGAGCGTCGACCTGCTGGCGCTGCCGGCCGCGCGCCGGCCGGCCCAGCCGCTCGGCTACGACGCGTTGAAGGGCGACGCCTTCCTCAACCGCGCCTTCAACCTGACCGGCCATCCGGCGCTGGCGATGTGCGACGGCTTCGACGCCGCCGGCCTGCCGCTGTCGCTGCAGCTCGTCGGCCGGCGCGGCGAGGACGCCGCGGTGCTGCGCGTCGGCGCGGCGCTGGAGCGCGTGGTCGGCCTTCGCGGGCGGCGGCCGGCCATCGCCGGCGGATAGTTTCACGAGCCGGCGCGGCGAAAGACCCGCCGCCGGCCATGCAGGGAAGACGGGAATGACCGCAGACCAGACCGCTCCGCTCGCCGGCATCCGCGTGCTCGATCTCTCGACCGTGGTCGCCGGCCCGTTCGGCTCCGAGATCCTCGCCTCGCTCGGCGCCGAGGTGATCCGCATCGACGCGCCCGGCCCGGAGAAGCGCAGGCCGGCCGCGCCCGAAGCGCCGGTCAGCGACGAGGACGGTTTCTACTATGCGCTCCAGCGCAACAAGGCGAGCGTGGCGCTCGACCTGAAGAGCGCCGAGGGCAAGGCCGCCTTCCTGCGCCTCGTCGCGGGCGCCGACGTGGTCTACGACAATTTCCGCCCCGGCGTGCTCGCCCGCCTCGGCATCGACTATGCCGCGCTGAGCCGGCTCAACCCGGCCGTCGTCTGCTGCTCGATCAGCGGCTTCGGCTCGACCGGCCCGTGGGCCGAGGTCGGCGCCTACGATGTCGCCGTGCAGGCGCTCGGCGGATCGATGAGCATCACCGGCACCGGCAAGCCCGGCTCCATGCCCTGCCGCTGGGGCGTACCGATCGGCGACGTCACCGGCGCCTTCTACGCCGTGATCGGCGTGCTGGCGGCGCTGCGCGAGCGCGCCCGCACCGGCCGCGGCCAGCAGGTCGAGGTCGCGCTGCTCGACGGCCAGCTCGCGCTCAACACCTACCGCGTGCCGCAGGCCTTCGGCGCGGCAATCGAGTTCGACATGCCCTCGCCCCGGCGCGGCGGCGCCGGCACCGTGCCCTACGGCCCGTTCCGCTGCGGCGACGGCGCCTGGATCGTCATCGGCGTCGCCTCCAATTTCTGGAAGGCGTTTTGCGGCGGCGTCGCCGACCCGCGCCTCGCCGGCGATCCCGGCTTCGCCACGCTGAAGGACCGGCAGGCCAACCACGCCGCGCTCGACGCGCTGCTTGAGGAAATCTTCCTCACCCGCACGGCGGGCGAGTGGCAGGACGCGCTGGCCGCAGCCGGCGTGCCGGTCGGCAAGGTCAACACCATCCGCGAGGCCTTCGCGCAGCCACAGGCCGTGGCGCGCGGCATGACCTCCTATGTCGAGGCCGCCGACGGCCGCCGCGTCGCCGTCGCCTCGAGCCCGATCCGCTTCGTCGGCGAGCAGCCCACCCCGCAGCGCGCGCCCGTCGGGCGCGGCGCCGGCAACGACCGCCTGCTGGCGGAAACGCCGCTCGCCAGATCCCTGCCCGCGCCGGCCGGTGACGACAGCCGCGCCGCCGCCGCTTCCCTCGCAAAGCAGGATGGCCCGCTCGGCGGCATCCTCGTGCTAGAGCTGTGCGGCGACGAGCCGAGCGGCACATTCGGCACGCAGATGCTCGCCGATCTCGGCGCGACCGTCGTCAAGGTCGAGCGCGCGCCGGCCGACGAGCCGGC
>JAFKJY010000047.1 GCA_017305835.1 Hyphomicrobiales bacterium | reverse complement strand
TCGGCCCGCGCGCGGCGGTCTTCGACAACCCGCAGCACTCCTACACGCGAAAGCTGATGGCCGCGGTGCCCGTGCCCGACCCCGCCCGCCGGCGGCTTCGCCGCAACGCCGCCGCCGAGGAAATCCGCAGCCCGTTCCGCCCCGTCGGCTACGAACCGACCCCGCGCGCCTATCGCGAGGTCTCCGCGGGACATTTCGTCCGGATCGACTAGATTCTCCCGGAGTACAGAGCACCGACCGCCGGCGAGCAAGCTGGCGGCGGCTCACGCTGCCGGACGGCTGGCAATCACCCTTAATATCTCACATAATAGGACACAATATGCTGGAGGCGCTTTCGACTTTAGCCCCTTAAGCTTATTGCAAATATTTACTCGCTATAAGATCATGCTGGCTCGAACATGGCGCGATAAATTCCATATTACGAGACAGATTCACATGACAGGCCGCCAGGATATGTTCAGCACGCTGCGGCTGCCGCTGATTTGCGCCCCGATGTTCCTCGTCTCCTATCCCGAACTGGTGCTGGCGGCATGCAAGGCCAACGTCGCGGCGGCCTGCTCGGCGAGCACGGCGCGCTCGCCGGCCGAATATGCGGAATGGCTCGACAGATTCGATGCCGAATTGGCCGAGCATCGCCGGGCGACGGGAAAGCCGACCGGACCGTGGGCGGCCAACATCAGCCTGCGTTCGGGCAAGGTCGGCGCCGCGCAGCGCTTCGAGGCCGAGGTGCAGGTCTGCAAGGCAAGGCGGGTGCCGCTGCTCATCACCATCAACGGCGCCCCCGACGAGATCGTGCAGGAGGTGCATGGCTGGGGCGGCATGGTCTTCCATGACGTGACGACCGTGCGGCACGCCGAGAAGGCCGCTAAGGCGGGCGTGGACGGCATGATCCTGATCTGCGCCGGCGGCGGCGGCCATTCCGGCGGCATGAACCCGTTCGCCTTCGTCTCGGCGGTGCGCAGCTTCTTCGACGGTTACATCGTGCTGGCCGGCGGCATCAGCAATGGCGCGCATCTGCGCGCCGCGCGCGCGCTCGGAGCCGACCTCTGCTACATGGGCACGCGCTTCATCGCCACGCAGGAAGCCGGCGCACCGCAGGCCTACAAGCAGATCCTGCTCGACTCCCGCGCCGAGGACTTGGTCTTCACGCCCTTCTTCACCCACGGCATCCCGGCCAGCATGCTCAAGAAGTCGATCGCCCGCGCTGGCTACGACCCGGACCGGCTTCCCGCCTACGGGGCGGAGACGCCGCATGACGGCGCCAAGCCGTGGCGCGACGTCTGGGCGGCCGGCCAGGGCGTGGCGCTGATTGACGACCTGCCGAGCGTCGCCACCCTCGTCGACCGGCTGGAGGCCGAGTACCACGCCGCCCCGCGCTTCCGCCGCGCCGCGGCCGTGCAGGCCGCCTGACGGAGCCCGCGCCATGGCCGATCTGGTGCTGCGCCGGGATGTGGGGAGCGTCGCCGTTCTCACCCTCAACCGTCCGGACAAGCTGAACGCGCTATCGCCGGCCCTGTTCGAGGAACTCGCGGCCCATCTCGACGCGATCGAGGAGACAACTCCCGGCGGTGTCGTGCTGGCAGGCGCCGGCCGCTCCTTCTGCGCGGGTGCGGACGTCGAGGCGCTGCAGGCCGGCGTGGTGACGGACGATCCCGAGTTCCGCTCCCGCACGATGCAACGACTGGGCGAACTGCCCTGCCCCGTGATCGCGGCCGTGCAGGGCCATTGCTACACGGGCGGGCTGGAGCTCGCGCTCACCGCCGACATCATCGTCGCCGCCGACGACGCCCGCTTCCGCGACACGCATTCCCGCTTCGGCATCCTGCCGCGCTGGGGGCTCTCGGCCCGCCTGCCGCGCCGTATCGGGCTCGCCGCGGCGAAGCGGATGGCCTTCATCGGCGACGAGGTGCCGGCTGCGGAGGCGTTGCGGATCGGCCTGTGCGACGAGATCGTGCCCGCGGCCCGGCTTCAGGAGGCCGCGCTGGAGCTGGCCGCCCGCATCGCCGCCAATGCGAGGACGTCGGCCGGCATCAAGCGGCTCTATGCGCGCTCGCTGGAGCTGTCGTTGGCCGAAGCGCTGGAAAACGAGCGGGGGAGCTCGCGGCCCGGCGGCGGGCCGGGCGCGGCCGGGTAGAGCATTTCCAGCAAAAGTGCGAAGCGGTTTTGCGTCCGGAAATGCGGCTGAACAAAGAGATAGAGCGGTTCTGCCGATTCCGTGAAACCGGAACCGCTCTGAGCCTCAGCTCTCCAGCACCGCCTCGATCTCCTCGCGGATGATCTGCTTCCAGCGGTTCACCACCGCGTCGTCGGCCTGCGAGGCGAGCCCCGCGATGCTGACCGCCAGCGTCGGGCTGCCCTCCTTCGCGGGGATGGCCATGCCGATGCCGATGGCGTCGCGCACGACATTGCTGCGGCTGACGGCGAAGCCGGTCTCGCGGGTCTCCGCCACCAGCCGGCGGATCGTCTCCTCGGTCAGGCTGTTGTGGCTGGAGAGCAGCGGCGCGATCGTACGGATGATGCGCTCGCACGTGTCGGGGTCGAGCGCGGCGAGCAGCGCTGTGGAGCCGGCGCCGACGCCGAGCAGCCGGCGCTGGCCGACCTCGACCGGAATGACGCGGATGACGGCGTTGCCGTCCGTCTTGAGAAGGCAGGTCGCCTCGATGCCGCTGCGGCTGAGCAGGTAGGAGGTGACGCCGGTGCGCTGTGCCGTGCGGTCGATCGCCACGCGCCAGCGGCCGATCTCCAGCGTGTCGGGCGTCACCGCCAGGCTGAGCTCGTAGGTCAGGCGTCCGACCATGTAGCGCCGGCGCTCCTTGTCGTGGCGCACGAGGCCTTCCTCGACCAGGCATTTCAGGATGCGGTGCGTCGTCGAGCGCGGCAGCCTGACCGTGTCGGTGATGGCGGAGAGCCCGACGCCCTGGCCGTCGCCCTGGCCGATGCGGCGCAGGATCGCCGCCGCGCGACGGATCGCCTGCGTCCCGTCGACGTTCAGTTCCGGGTTGTCGTTCTCGCTTTCGGACATCAGTCTGCCCTGTGGCTGGTCCAGCCAGTCTGTAGCCGGCCGCGTCCCGACGCGCTAGACCGCCAGATAGCGCTCCACGAGCTCGCCCGAGGCGTCGAAGTCCGCCCACGAGCCGGAGAAGACGAGGCTGCCGGAATCGAGCAGCATCACGCGCGAGGTGCACTGCCTGGCGAACCAGACGTTCTGCTCGGCCAGAAGCAGCGCCGTGCCGTAGGCGTCGCAGGCCTCGACGATCTTCGCCGCCATGTCCTCGACGATGACGGGCGCCAGCCCTTCCGTCGGCTCGTCGAGCAGCATCAGCCGCGGCCGCGCGGCGACTGAGCGCGCGACCGCCAGCATCTGCTGCTGGCCGCCGGAAAGCTGGCCGCCCATGCGGTCCACGAGGTCCTTCAGCATGGGAAACATCGCCACGACGTCGGCGATCGCCGGCAGGCCGCTCTTGCGCTCCGTGCCCTGCTGGGCGAGCCGGATGTTCTCGGCCACAGTAATGTGGGTGAAGATGCGCCGGTCCTCGGGCACCAGCGACATGCCGAGCCGGACGCGGTCGCTGGCGCTCGTCCTGCCCAGCGCCTTGCCGTCGAGCAAGACCTCGCCGCGCACCGTCGGCCCGGCATTCATGATGCTCTTGAGCAGCGTGCTCTTGCCGGCGCCGTTGCGGCCGAGCACAGAGATGCGCTCGCCCTCGGCCATGGCGAAGCCGATCTGGTGGAGGATATGCGCCTGGCCGTAGTAGGCGTCGAGGGACCTGATCTCAAGCATGCTGGCCGCCCTTGCCGAGATAGACCTCGCGCACCATCGGATCGTCGCGCACCGCGGCCGGCTCGCCCACCGCGATGACCTCGCCGTAGTTGAGCACCATCAGCCGGTCGGCCAGCTCGAAGATCAGGTCCATGTCGTGCTCGGTCATGACGATGGTGATGCCGGTCTCGGCCTTGAAGCGGGCGAGGAAGCGCGTCATCTCGCGCCGGTCCGACGGCGACATGCCGGCGGTCGGCTCGTCGAGCATCAGGATGCCGGGCCGCGTCGCCAGCGCCACGCAGAATTCGAGACGCTTGCGGTCGCCATGGGAGAGATACTGCGCCTCGTCTTCCCACCGCTGGCGGGGAAAACCGAGGCGCTCGAGGATGTCCTCCGCCTCGGCGCGGACCTCGCGCGAGGGCTCCCAGCTCCACCAGTGGCCCGGGCTCTTGCCGCTGGCGCGGATACGCGCCTCGATGGGAATGACCACGTTGGTCAGGAGGTCGAGCTCGGTGAAGATGCGCGCCACCTGGAAGGTGCGGCCGAAGCCGAGCCGCGCGCGCTTGAAGGCCGGCAGCTTCGACACGTCCTGGCCGCGGAAGCTGACAGTACCGGCGCTCGCCATGCGCTCGCCGGTGAGCACCTTGAACAGCGTCGTCTTGCCGGCGCCGTTGGGGCCGATGATGGCGAAGGTCTGGCCTTCCTCCACCTGCAGCGAGACGCCGTGCAACACCTTAAGCTGCCCGTAGCTCATTTCGATGTTCTGGGCGTCGAGGATCATCGATGCTCTCCGGCGACCTTGCCGCGGCGGCGGCGCACGGCGTCGCGCAGCGCGCCCAGAATGCCCTGCGGCGCGAGCAGGACGACGACGAGCAGGCTGGCGCCGATCATGATCTCCGACAGGCCGACGAAGGTGCGCATCGCATAGTTGAGCCAGGCCAGCCCCAGCACGCCGACCACCGGCCCCCAGAAGAAGCCCGCCCCGCCGAGCAGCGTCGCAAAGAGCGGCTGCGCCGAGGCCAGCCAGTTCACGTAGTCGGGGTGCACGATCTGGGCCCACGGCGCCAGCAGCGAGCCGGCCAGCGCCGCGAAGCCGCCGGACAGCGTGAAGGCGACCACGCGCAGGCGCCAGACGTCGATGCCGACGAAGGCGGCGCGCTCGGGATCGATGCGCACGGCCTGCATGGTGCGGCCGATCGGGCCGTGCACAACGAGCCAGATCAGCGCGATGGCGATCAGTCCGATCACGATGACGAAATAGTAGCTCGCCAGCGGGTTGTTGAGGTCAAGCGTGGCGATGCCGAGATTGATGACCGGGCGCGGGATCGCCGAGATGCCCTCGTCGTGGCCCAGATATTCCGAATAGCCGATCAGCACGACGACGAGTTGCGACAGCGCCAGCGTCAGCACCGAGAACTGGATGCCATTGGCCCGCCGCAGCACCACGATGGCGACGAGGAAGGCGGCCGCCGCGCCCAGCACGGCGCTGATCGGCGGGATGAGCAGGAAGTTGATGTGCCAGCCGTAGCGCAGCGCCACCGCCGAGACATAGGCGCCGATGCCGAAGAAGGCGGCATGGCCGAAGGAGACGAGGCCCGCATAGGAGAACAGCAGGTTCCACGACAGCGCGAACACGATCTGGATCATCGCGAAGCCGGCGATGAAGACCAGCCCCGGATGGACGAGGAACGGCGCCAGCAGGAAGGCCACCAGCAGGACAGCCAGGCTCAGTCGCGCGGCCAGCTTCATTGCGAGAGCTCCGGGTACAGGCCCTGCGGCCGGATGAGCACGAGGATGATGAGCAGCGAATAGGTGGCGATGCCGGGCAGGCTGGGCAGGACCACCGCGTTCAGGCTTTCCGCAAGGCCGAACAGGATCGAGGCGATGAAGGCGCCGCGGATCGAGCCGAGCCCACCGACGATCACCACGCAGAAGGCGTAGAGCAGGTAGGAGTGGCCAAGGTCGAGCGACAGCGCCTGGTTGGCGACCAGCAGGCCGCCAGCCAGCCCCGCGAGCGCGAAGGCGAGCACGACAGAGAACAGCTTCAGGCGCTGGACCCGCAGGCCCGCCACGTTCGCCATCCACGGGTCGCGCGCGACCGCCAGCACCAGCTTGCCGAACCACAGGCGGTTGAGGCCGACCTCGAGCGCCAGGAACACCACGATGCCGGCGCCGATGATGAACAGGCCGTAGACCGAAACCGGAATGCCGACGTCGAGGAAGGCGCTCAGCGCCTCCGGCGGATAGACCGTGTGGACCGCCTGCCCGAAGGCGATCTTGGAGACGCCGTTCGACAGCAGCAGGATGCCGAAGGCGGCCATCAGCGTGTATTCCGCCGGCACGCCGGCGAGCCGCCGGAAGACGGCGAAGTCGGCGATCACCCCGACGAACCCGATCAGCAGCGCCGCGACCAGCGCCGCTCCGAGGAACACGAACAGCGAGGACGCCTCCTGCCCCGTCAGCGCATAGGCGGTGTAGGCCCCCACCATGAAGAACGCGCCATGGGCGAAGTTGAAGATCTTCATGATGCCGAAGGCGAGCGTCAGGCCGGACGACACCAGGAAGATGGCGAGGCCGAGCACCAGCCCGTTGTAGATCGCGTAGAGATAGAGCGACATCATGCCCTTGTTCCTTCGGCCGCCAGCGCCTTCAGCTCGTTCTTCTGCACCTTGCCGATCGAATTGACCGGCAGCGAGGAGACGACGTGGAGGCGCTCGGGGAATTTCTGGCGCGCGAGGCCGATGCCCTCCAGATGCGCCCTCATGTCGGCGAAAGCGAAATCGGCCCCGTCGACGGGTAGCACGAAGGCCACCACCATCTCGCCGCGCTCCGGGTCGGGCACGCCGACCACAGCCGACTGCCGCACCGCGGGGTGCCGGGCCAGCGCGTTCTCGATCTCCAGCGGGCTGATGTTCTCGCCCTTGCGGATGATGATGTCCTTCTTCCGCCCGGTGATCTCGAGATAGCGCCCGGCCACGCGGCGGCCGAGGTCGCCCATGCGGAAGAAGCCGTCCTCGGTGAAGGCCGATGCATCGTCGGCGGGATCGAGATAGCCGAGCAGCATCTGCGGCCCGCGCACCAGGATCTCGCCGGCCTCGCCCTCGGCCACCGGCTGCCCGGCATCGTCGACGATGCGCAGCTCGACCGAGATCTCGCCGTCGGTGTCGGCGCGCCGCTCGGCCTCGGCCCGGTCGCGGGCGCCGGGGCACACGAGCGGCACCTCGGTCGAGCCGTAGGCGCGCGACACCACCGCGTTGGGGAAATGCTCCAGCCCGCGCAGCACCAGCTCCGGCGGCACGCTGGCGCCGCCGCAGATGTAGCGGCGCAGCGACGGCAGTCGCGTGCCGGCGCGCTGGGCAGCCGAAAGCAACCCGGCGAGGAAGGGCGTGGCGCCGGCCATGAAAGTGGCGCCGGTCTCGTCGATGGCGCGGACCGCCGCGTCGGCGTCCCAGGTCTCGGCGAGGATCGCCGTGCAGTCGGTGATCCACGGGAACTCGAAGGCGTAGATCGAGCCACCGATATGGCCGATCGGGGACGGGATGTAGAGCCCGTCCCCCTGCCCGGTCCGCCAGAATTCCGCCGTCCGCCGGATCAGCGCGTCGACCGTGGCGTGGCTGTGGATGACACCCTTCGGGCGGCCGGTGCTGCCGGAGGTGAAGAGCACCATCTTGGCGTCGCCTGCGGGCGGCGGCGTTGGCGTTGCCGGCGCGTGGGCGAGCAGGGTCTCGAAGGAATTGGGCGCCGACGCATCGCCGCGCAGGGTGAAGACGTGCCGCGGCGCGCCGGGCACGCGGGCGACGAGGCCCGGATAGTCGAAGCCGCGCCAGGCCTGCGGCACGAAGATCGCGGCGACGTCGCAGGCCGGCAGGATGAAGCCCAGCTCCGCCTGCCGGTAGATCGTCAGCAGCGGCACGAGGCGGTAGCCGAACAGCGCCGCCGCGAGGTTGATGACGCACGCTTCCCACCAGTTCGGGAGCTGGAAGGCGAGCGCGGCCCCGGGCGCGATGCCGCGGGCGGCGAGCGCGGCGCCCAGCCGGCAGGCGCCGTCGAACAGTTCGCCGCGCGTCAGCGCGCGCGCACCCTCGCGCACGATCACACGGTCGGGATCGGCCGCCGTCTTCTCGCGCGCGATCTCGCCGAGACCGCGGTGGCCGGAAAGGCTGCTGCGGTTCGAGCGCGCCAGCGCGGCAAGTCGATCGTCGAGGGCCGTCATTCGGTCTGCCATCTGCTGCAAGGGGTGACGCCGGCGCGCCGAAGCGCGCCGGCATCGAGCGGGATCAGCCGAACTTGAGCGGCTGGCCGGGGGTCGGCGCGCCGGCGAAGGGCTCGCCGTCGACGCGGGCGAAGTCCACCACCTCCCAGCCGTCCTCGTTCTTGGCGGGGCCGAGCAGCGCATAGTTCACGTCGCTGATCGCCTGGTGGTCTTCCTTGCGCAGCGTGATCTTGCCCTTGACCGAATCGAAGCTCATGCCCTCGAGCGCCGGGATCAGCTCCTTGCTCGTCTCGCCCGCGCCCTTGGCCAGCGCGGCGGAAATCGCCGAGATCGCGGCATGCGTCATGCCGACGAAGCCGTCCGGATGCTTGCCGTAGCCCTTCTCGCGGAAGGTATCGACCACCCGCTTGGCGATCGGGTTGTCCGGATAGGCGCCGTAGTACCAGTGGAAGCCGGACCAGTAGTTCTCGGGCGTGCGCTCCTTGAGCGCGATGGCGCCGAGGAACTCGCTGCCCGAGGTGAAGAAGCCCTGGATCTTCTTGGTGAGGCCGAGCTGGCCGGCCTGCTGCAGGAAGGTCGTCTCGTCGGCACCGCCGAGGCCGACGATCAGGCCGTCGATGCCCTGGCTCATCAGGCGCGCGATCTCGTTGCGGTAGTCGGTCGCGCCGAACTTGGTCCACAGCGTCTCGGTCATCTTGACCTCGGCGCCGTGCAGTTCCTTGTAGGCGCGCGGCAGGTGGAAATTGACCACTTCCATCACCGAGCGGCCGATCTCGGCGTCGGGCGCGATCGAGCCCCACACCTTGGCATCCTTGTAGCGCTGCGCCACGAGGTGCGAGCCGGCGCCGACGCGCATCGCCGAATAGTCGGTGACGCGGAAGTAGTTCGGCTTGAAGTCCTCATGCGTGAGGTTGTTGCCGTGCGCGGCGGCACTGACGAAGATCGAGTCCAGCTCGCCCATGATGCCGTTGAGCGCGAGCACCACGCCGCTGACCAAGCCGCCGGTGAAGATGCGCACGCCATCGGCCGCCAGCTCGCGCGCCGCCGCGATACCGATGTCGGGCTTCAGGCCGTCGTCACGCACGACCAGCTCGAGCTTCTTGCCGCCGATGCCGCCGGCCGCGTTGATCTCGTCGACGGCGAACTGCGCGCCGCGCTGGTGGTTCTGGCCGAAGGCCGCGTAGCCGCCCTGCAGGCTGGTGATCAGGCCGATCTTGATGGTGCCGCCGCTCTGCGCGATGGCCGAAATCGGGAATGCCGAGAGCGCGCCGAGGCCCAGCGCCCCGCCGATGAACTGTCGTCTGTTGGTTCTCATGACTTCCTCCCAGAGGTTGCGGATGTGGCAGGCTTCACCTCACGCCCGTCGCCCGGCGATCCGGTCCTTCATCGCCTTGACGGCGTTGCGGTGGTCTTCCGAACGTTGCGTGAGGGATTCGTAGGCGATGCCCGGATCCATCAGGGCATGCGCGATGCGTTTGAGCTCGATGTTGACCGTGGTCTTGGTCCAGCGGATGGCCATCGTCGAGCCGTCGAGCAGCTTGCGGCAGAAGGCCTCGACGCGCGCGTCAAGCTCGGCGTCGGGAACCGCATGGTTGACCAGCCCCATCTCGGCCGCCTTCGGTGCCGGGATCAGCTCGCCGGTCATCAGATATTCCTTGGCGCGGGCGAAGCCGAGCAGTTGCGGCCAGACGATCGCGCCGCCGTCGCCGGCGACCAGCCCGACCTTGACGTGCGGGTCGCCGATCTTGGCCGTCTCCGCCGCGAAGATCACGTCGCACAAGAGCGCGATCGTCGCGCCGAGGCCGACGGCATGGCCGTTGACGCGGGCGACCACCGGCTTCTCGATGTCGAGCAGGGCGAAGATGAGCCGCTTGGCGTCGGCCGCCTCGCGCTCGAACTCGCGCGGGTCGGCGATGCATTCCTCCATGCGCGCGAGGTCGCCGCCGGCGGAGAAGGCGCGCCCCGCGCCGGTCAGCACGACGACGTCGGAACCCGGATCGGAGGCCGCGAAGTGCAGCGCCTCGATGAACTCGACATGCATGACCTTGCCGAAGGCGTTGAGCACGTCGGGCCGGTTGAAGGCGATCTGGAGGACGCGGCCGCGCCGCTCCATGAGCAGGGTGCGGTAACTTGGCAGTTCGCTCATGCCGCCCTCCAGCGCCGTTCGGCGAGATCTTCGAGATTGCCGGCCGCGCCGCCCATGGCCGAGCGCAGCAGCCGCGCGCGGTAGGTCCAGCGGTGGAGCGGATGCTCCAGCGTCAGGCCCATGGCGCCCATGAACTGGTGCAGGTCGTTGACGATCCGCGTCGCCGCGTCCTGGACGTAGCCGAGCGCGGTAGCCGCATCGACCGGGTCGAGGCTCTGCGCCGCCTTCAGCGCCAGCCAGTGGGCGGCCTCGATGCGGGTGGCGGCGCCCGCCAGCCGGTGCTGGATCGCCTGGAAGCTGCCGAGCGGCCGGCCGAACTGGCGCCGCTCCTTCACATGCGCCACGACCGCGTCCAGCCCGCCCTTCAGCGCGCCGCCGAGCTCGGCCGCAAGCGCAGCGCGCCAGGCGTTGCGCACCGTCTCCGGGTCGGCATTCGCCGCCTGCCATTCGAGCGCGCCCGCGGCGAGCCGGCCCATCGGATAGGCGAACAGGCTGTCGACCGGCGAGACGGCGTTGGGGTTCAGCACCGCTCGCCTGACCCCGCCCTCGCCGATATGGACGACCGAACGCGCGACCGGCAGGAAGCGGATCGCATCGCGGGGATCGCCGTCGACCACCGCGATGGGCCGCGGAAGCTCCGGCCCGACCAGCGGGCGCAGCACGGCGGACGCCGCGCATTCGGCCAGCACCGGCAGGCGCGCGACGCGATGCGTCATAGCGACGGCCATCGTGAGCCCGAGCGTCTCCTCGCCGGCGCAGTCGAGGAAGCCGTTCGCCTCCAGCATGCCGTCGAAGGTCTCGGACCACTCGAAGCGCGCCCATTCGGGCGAGGTCTTCCACGCCGCCGCGTCGCCCTCGGCCATTTGGTCGAGCACCGACAGGAATGTCGCCTGGTCCTCGTTCGGCTGGAACCGCATCAATGGACCTCCCGCGGCAGGTCGAGCCAGCGCTGGGCGATCATGCCGAGCTGGATCTCCGTCGCGCCGGCGGCGATGCCGGTGACGATGGCGCGCTCGTGATGGGTCTGCACGGCAAGGTCGCCGTCGCCGCTGAAGGCGTCCGGCATGTAGTCGAGGCCGAAATCGGTGACGGCGTGATCGGCTTCCGCGACGGCCACCCGCGCGATGCTCGCCTCCGCCCCCAGCGCCTCGCCGCGCGAGCGCTTGTCGACGGTGCGGTGGACGAGGATGCGCGCGGCCTCGCAGGCGGCGGAGGCCGAGCCAGCGCGCAGGCGCGTGACCGGATCGGAGAAGCGGCCGCGCTTCGAAAGCTCCTTCACCATGCCGTCGAGCACGCGCGAGGCGAGCTCGTAGCGCGGTATGCCGACGCGCTCGTTGGCGAGCGAATAGTTGATGATCGACCAGGCTTCGCCCTCCTGCCCGAGCCGCGCGGAGGCCGGCACGCGGACGTCGGTGAGGAAGGTCTCGTGGATGTCGCCGTGGCCGATGAGGCTGGGGATCGAACGCACCTCGATGCCGGGCGTCGCCATCGGCACGAGGAAGATCGCGATGCCCGACTTGCCCTTGTCGCTGCCGCCGACGCGCGCCAGCAGGAAGCAGTGCTCGGCGAGGCCGGCATAGGAGGTCCAGATCTTCTGGCCGTTGACGACATAGTCGTCGCCGTCTCGCTCGGCGCGGGTACGCAGGCTGGCGAGGTCGGACCCGGCGTTGGGCTCGGAGAAGCCCTGGCACCAGATCGCCTTGCCGGCGGCCATCTGCGGGATGTAGCGCCGCTTCTGCTCATCCGTCCCGAAGCGCATCAGGGTCGGGCCGATCCAGTTGACGTTCATGTACTGCGCGCCGCGCGGCTCGCCGGCCGCCCACATCTCCTCGCCGAGGATGAAGTGCTCCCAGGGTGGCCGCCCCGCCCCGCCCCATTCGGACGGCCAGTGCGGCACCAGCAGCCCCGCCTCCGCGAGCTTCGGGCAGAACTCCAGGCTGAACTCCGTCTGCTCCTTCGAGCCGGGACCGTGGCGGGAGAGCGCGGCCCAGTCTGACGGAAGCTCGCGAGCGAGGAAATCCCTCACCCGCGCCCGAAAGGCCCGATCCTCCTCGGTCCAGTCGAAGTCCATCAAGCTCCTCCGCATGCGCCCACTTAGTGAGACACTTTTCAGCCTTCCCCTAGAGGCATATCGGCAATAAACGCGTTGTCAAGCAGCATTTCCTTGAAAGTTTGTTGTATTATTGGCAGCATGTCCGTATCCTAGGATCTGGGAGTTGGTGCAGCGCACAAAATGCGTCCTGCATAGTGAGACATCAGGGAGGGTTTATTGCGCACTTGCGTACTGACCGGCAGCAATGGCGGCATGGGCCGCGCCATCTGCGCCGAAATGCGCCGCTCGGGTTACCGCGTCGTCGGGCTCGACCGGGCCGGCAGCGCGGCGGGGAAGCCCGAAGAGCAACCTGACCGCTTCATCGCCTGCGACCTCTCCGACATGGACGACGTGCGGCGCGCGCTGGACGCTCTCCGCGACGAAGCCGGCATCGTCACGCTGGTGAACTGCGCCGGCCTCTACGAGAAGAAGGGCGTGTTTGAGCTGACGCTGGATGATCTCGACCGCGTGCTCGCCGTCAACCTGCGCGCGCCCTTCCTGCTCAGCCAGGAGCTGGCGCGCCGCATGGTTGCCGCCGGCACGGGCGGCAGCATCGTCAACATCGCCTCGATCAACGGCAAGCTCGGCAGCCCGATCATCCCCTACGGCACGTCCAAGGCCGGCCTCATCGGCCTGACCCGCAGCATGGCCAAGACGCTGGCGCCGCACGGCATCCGCGTCAACGCCATCGCGCCGGGCACGATCGACACGCCGATGGCCGCCGACGTCGACGCCACGCAGATGGAGCGGCAGATGTACAGCGTCGCCATGGGCCGCGTCGGCCGGCCGGTGGAGATCGCCACCGTCGTGCGGTTCCTCGCCGGCGACGATTCGAGCTACATGACCGGCAGCGTCGTCGACGTCGCCGGCGGCTGGATGTCCTGATAGCCCGATGCAGTTGAAGACCACCCCCGAGGACGAGGCCTTCCGCGCGGCCGCGCGGCAGTGGCTGCTCGCCAACGTGCCGGCCGCCCGCGCGCCGCACGAAGGCAGGGCCGCATCCGACTTCGCGCGTGCCTGGCTCGCGCGCTGCCGGCAGGGCGGCTGGGCCGGCATCGGCTGGCCGAAGGAGTTCGGCGGACAGGGCCTGCCGCCGCAGCGCATCCTGATCTGGTACGAGGAATATGTCCGCGCCCGCGCGCCGTCCGCGCTCGACTGCACCTTCGTCGGGCTCAACCATGCCGGGCCGACGCTGATCGCCTGCGGCACGGACGAGCAGAAGGCCTTCCACCTGCCGCGCATCCTGTCGGGCGAGGCGCTGTGGTGCCAGGGCTTTTCCGAGCCCGGCTCCGGCTCGGACCTCGCCTCGCTGAAGACGACGGGTACGGTCGACGGCGACCACCTCGTGGTCAACGGGCAGAAGATCTGGTCGAGCTATTCCGACGTCGCCGACTTCCAGGAGCTGCTGATCCGCACCGAGCCGGGCTCGAAGCGGCATAAGGGCCTGTCCTGGGTGATCTGCGACATGCGAACGCCCGGCATCACCGTGCGGCCAATCGTGAACATGGCCGGCGTGTCGCATTTCGCCGAGGTGTTCTACGACGACGTCCGCATCCCGCTCTCCAACGTGGTCGGCGCGCTGAACGACGGCTGGCGCGTGGCGATGACCACGCTCGGCTTCGAGCGCAAGACGGCGGCCATGGGGCTGCAGTTCGAGCTGTCGGTGAAGGTCGAGGACCTGATCGCGCTGGCCGGGCCGCAGCCCGGCACCGCGCTGGCCGAGCGCCTCGCGGACCTGCGCGCGGAGGCCGCGGCGCTGCGCGCCATGACCTATCGCATGGTGCTGCGCGAGCCGGCCACGCAGTCCGACGGCTCGATGATGCGCCTCCATTTCGCGGAGCTCGCCCAGCGCATCTACCGCACCGCGATGGACATCATCGGCCCGGAGGCGCTGGTCGACAACGACTGGAGCCACGACTACCTCGAGGCCTACAGCGAGACGATCGCGGGCGGCACGGCGGAGATCCAGCGCAACATCATCGCCGAGCGCGTGCTCGGCCTGCCGCGGGAGTAGCGCCGTGAGCTTCGACCTCAACCGCTCCGAGGACCAGCGCCAGATCCTCGACGCCGCAGGCGCTTTGCTCGCCACAGGCTTCCCCGTCGCGCGGCTGCGCGAGGGCCGGCCGGACGACCTCGCGCCGCTCGCCGAATTCGGCGCCTTCTCGCTCTCGGTTCCGGAACCCGAGGGCGGCGCCGGCTTCACGCTGGTCGAGGAAGCGCTGCTCCATGCGCTGCTCGGCCGCCACCTCGTCTCGCCGCGCGCGCTGGCGGCCACATTGGCCGCGGCGGTCGCCCGGCGGGCCGGCATGGCCGACCTAGCCGCCGCCTTCGCCGGGCTGGAGCGCCAGGCCTGCCTCGCCGTCGCCAGCGGCGGCGACATCCTGCTTCTCGATCCCGCGAATGCGGAGATGGCGCTGCTCTTCGAGGATCGCGGCCTCGCCCTCGTCGAGATCGCGCATGCGCAGCCCGAGGCGGGCCTCGGCCGCTCGCTGGCCGTCGCGCGCATGCCCGGCGACGCAGGCGCTGTCGCGCGAAGCGACGATGCGCGCGTGCTTGCCACGGCCGACCTGCTCGTCTCCGCGCAACTGCTCGGCGTCGCCGAAGCGACCCGCGACCTCGCCGTCGCCTATGCCGGCCTGCGCCAGCAGTTCGGCAAGCCGATCGGCGCCTTCCAGGCGATCAAGCACCATTGCGCCAACATGGCGATCGCCGCCGAGATGCTGTCGGCGCAGCTCGACATCGCCGCGATCGCACTCGCCGACGGCCGGCCGGATGCGGAATTCCAGGTGGCGGCGCTGCGCCGGCTGGCGCCGCGCACAGCGCTCGCCAATGCGCGCGCCTGCGTCCAGATCCATGGCGGCATCGGCTTCTCGGCGGAGGCCGACGCGCACCATTTCGTCAAGCAGGCACACCTGCTCTCACGGCTCGGGGAAGCCCGACCGATCCTCGATCTTCCGGCACCGATGGCGCCGCTTCGACCAGCACACGAAAGGACCTGACATGCGCGTTGCCCTCATCACCGGCGCCTCCAGCGGCATCGGCCTCGCCACCGCGCGCGCTTTCGTGGAGGCCGGCGTGGCGGTCGTCGGCGTGGCCCGCGACCCCAAGAAGCTCGCGGCCATGGAAGCCGAACTCGCCGGCGGCGCGGCGCCGGTCGCGACGATCGCGCTCGACGCCGGTGCCGACGAGGCGCCGGCCCGCGCCGTCGGCTTCGCTATGGAGCGTTTCGGCCGGCTCGACCATCTCGTCAACAATGCCGGCATCGGCAGCCCCAAGCCGGTGCACGAGACCGACGATGCTACCCTCGACTACTTCCTCGGCCTGATGCTGCGCGCGCCCTTCCGCTTCTGCCGCGAGGCGCTGAAGGCGTTCGGCGACGAGGCGACCATCGTCAACGTCAGCTCGACCTATTCGATCCTCGGCGGCCTGCGCGGCGGCGCCTATTCGGCCGCCAAGGGCGGGCTCAACGCGCTCACCACCCACCTCGCCGCGCAGTACGGATCGTCGGGCGTGCGTTCCAACGTGGTGGCGCCCGGCGTCATCCCGACGCCGATGACCTTCCACCGGCTCGAGGACGAAGGGTTCCGGCGCATGAACCTCGACATGACGCCGGCCCCACGCATGGGCACGCCCGAGGACGTCGCGCAGGCGATCCTGTTCCTGTCCTCGCCCGCGTCGGGCTGGATCAACGGCCAGGTGCTGGCCGTCGACGGCGGCTGGAGCAGCACGAAATACCTGTCGGAGGACGCGCTCACCGCCGAGCGCACCTACCGCGATCCCGGCTTCACCCATTCCGGCAAGCCGCGCAAGGCGCGGGGCTGAACCGAACTGCCCTGCCCTTCCTTCAGTGGAAGGGCATCCGGTCCGGGTCGAGCTTGAGGTCGATCAGCAGCGGCTTGCCGCCCTTGGCGATCTCGGCGCGCGCGCGCTCCAGGTCGGCCGGCGTGCGCACCGTCACGCCGCGCCCGCCCAGTGCCTGCGCCACCGGCGCGAAATCCGGCCAGTCGAACAGGATGAGGCTCGGGTCCATCTGCTTGGCGCGGAGCTGGACGTGCTCGGCGCCATAGCTGCCGTCGTTGCACACGACGACGGTGAGGTTGCTGCCATGGCGGACGGCCGTGTTGAACTCGGTGAGCCCACCCAGCATGAAGCCGCCATCGCCGATGAACAGCACGACCGGCAGGTCCGGCTCCGCCGCGCCGGCGCCGATGGCATAGGCCATGCCGAGGCCGATCGACCCGAAGCTCGCCGTATGCACCATACGGCGCGGCTCAGCGACCCCGATGCGCTCCAGCGACTTGACCATGTAGCGGCCGCCGTCGACCGTCAGGATGCGCTCCGGCGGCAGCATCTCGTCGAGCGCCGCCAGCGTCTCGAGGAAATCGAGGCCCTCCCCCATCCACCGCGCGGGGGCCGGGTGCGCCGCCAGCCCCTGCGCGGGCAACTCTCCCGTGAAGCCCGAAGGCGGTATCTCGGCCTCGTCGAGCCAGCGCACGATCGTGTCCGCCGTCTCCCGCGCGCTGCCGACGAGGCCGACGTCCGGCACGAAATTGTTGCCGAGATCGCCGGCGCGGGCGCTGACCTGGACGACGCGCTTGCCGTCGAGAAGCGAGCCGTTCGAGGTGGTGTAGCTCGTCAGACTGGCGCCGAAGGCGACCACGCAGTCGGCCTTCAGGATCGCGTCGATGGCGTCCGGCGCGCTCAGCGTTCCGAATATGCCGAGATTGTAGGGCTCGCCCCGGAATAGCGAACGCGCCCTGAGCGTCGTCGCGACGGGCGCCTCGAGACGCCGCGCCAGACGCAGCAGCGCCGCGCGCGCTTCGTCGTCGCAGACGCCACGACCGGCGAGCACGATCGGCCGCTTCGCCGCCGCGATGATGCCGATGGCGTCGTCCAGCCCGTCGCCCTGCGGCGTGATCGCGTGCGGCGGGGAGCCGAGCGCGAGCGGCCCCGTCGCATGGGACGCCGGCATGTGCTGGAAGTCCGTTGGCATGTTGAAGGCGATCGGCCGGCGCTCCGCCTGCGCCCGCCGGATCGCCCTTGCGAGGTCGTCGAGCGCGGTGGCCGGCGAACGCATCTGCTCGAATCCCGCGCCCGTCGCCAGGATCACGTCTCGCTGCGCCACGTTCTGCAGGTTCTCGCGGTCGGCGGCGGCCGTGTCGCCGCACAGGAGCACGATCGGCGTGTAGGATTTTACGCCCTCCACCAGCGCCGTCAGCGTGTTGGTCACCGCCGGCCCGTGGGTGACGGTGGCGAGCCCGACCTTGCCCGACACGGCCGCACAGCCCAGCGCCATCAGCACCGCGCCGTTCTCGTTGGCGGCGCTGAAATAGCGGCCGCCATATTCCCGCACATAACTGTCGACCATGTAGAGATTGGCGTCGCCCACCAGCCCGAACAGCGGCCCGAGCCCGCTTTCGGCGAGCGCACGCGCCAGCATCTGGTGGACTTTTGCATCGGCCATGTCGGCTTCTCCTCCCAATCAGTTCGCAAGCGGCTTTCCCGTCGCCAGCATGTGGCGCATGCGGTCGAGCGCGCCGGGGCGGCTGACGAGCCGCATCAGGGTCTCGCATTCGAGCGCCATCATCTCGTCCTCGCCGCGCGGGCGGGGAACGGCCTCGCCGCCGCCCGAAAGCAGGAAGGCCAGTTCCTCCGCCATGGCGAGGTCGGCCGCCGAGAGCCGCCCGGCGGCATGCTCGCCGCGGATCGTGTTGACGACGCCCAGCATGCCCGAGCGGCCCGCGGCATCGATCCTTGCGCGCGGCGGCGCGGCATAGCCGTCTGCCAGAAGATCCTGCGCCCGGCGCTTCGCCTCCCCGAGGAGCCGGTCGCGATCCGCCACGACGCGGTCGCTGGCCCGCAGGAGCCCCGCGGCCTGCGCCTCGCGTGCCGAGCCCGTCATGGTACCGCCGAAGATCGTCCGGAAGGCACTGGCGAGCGCGGCGGCCGGACCGCGCGCGCCGTGCGGCTCGGTCTGGGCGCGCAGCAGCACCTGCGTGCACCCGCCCCAGGCGGGGATGAGCCCGACCTTGACCTCCGGCAGCCCGGCCTTGAGGTCCGCATGGGCCACGATCGCGTCCGCGTGCAGCATCAGCTCGCAGCCGCCGCCGAGCGTGAAGCCGTGCGCCGCCGCGACGACCGGGAACGGCGCGTATTTCATCCGCAGCAGCAGCGCCTGCCCGCGCCGGGTGAAGGCCTCGAACGCGGCGAAATCCCCGCGCTCCAGCATGCCGAGCATCACCGGGAAGTTGCCCCCGACCGAGAAGGCGCGGGGATCGTCATTGCCGATGACCAGCGCGTCGAAGGCGCGTCCGCCCCTGTCGACGGCGAACTCCAGCACGTCGAGGACCTCGGGCCTGAGGCTGTTCATCTTGGTATGGATCTCGAAGCAGGCGACGCCGTCGCCGAGATCCCGGATCGAGGCCGCGTCGTTGCCGAAGATCGGCGCGCTTTGCCCTTTCGCCGCGCCCGGCAGCGACGGCGCAGCGACGGGATCGCAGCCGGTGCCGTCGCTGGCGGGCAGCGCACTCATGCGGCCTCCAGCACCATGGCGATGCCCATGCCGCCGCCGATGCACTGTGTGGCCAGCCCCCACCGCCCCTTCTCGCGCTTCAGCAGGGTCGCCGCCTTGCCGACGAGGCGGGTGCCGGTCGCCCCGAGCGGATGGCCGAGCGCGATCGCGCCGCCGTCGACGTTGAGCTTCTCCTCGGGGATCGAGAGCTCGCGCCGGCACGCTTCGGCCTGCGCCGCGAAGGCTTCGTTCATCTCGACGATGTCGATGTCGTCCATGGTGATGCCGGCGCGCGCCAGCGCCTTGCGCGAGGATTCGACCGGCCCCATGCCCATGATGCCCGGCGCGCAGCCGGAGACGGCGAAGCTCGCCACCCGCGCCAGCGGCGTCAGCCCGTTGCGGACCGCGAATTCCTCCGAGCAGACCAATACGGCGGTCGCGCCGTCGGTCATCGGCGAAGATGAGCCGGCCGTCACCGTACCGCCTTCGAGGAAGGCGGTCTTCAGCTCGCCGAGCTTCTGCAGCGTCGTGTCGCGCACGCAGCCGTCCAGCGCCACGTCCGTGCCGTCGACGTCGAACGGCGCGATCTCCTGCGCGAGCCGCCCGTCGAGCTGCGCCGCGCGCGCCTTGGAATGGCTGGCGAAGGCGAAGCGGTCCTGCTGCTCGCGCGTGAGCCCGAACTGGCGCGCCACCCGCTCGGCGGTCAGGCCGACATTGATGTAGTCCTCGACGGCCTGCGTGTCCCACGAAGGGTACGGCAGCGTGTTGAAGCCCATCATCGGCACGCGCGACATGCTCTCCGTGCCGCCGGCGATGAAGGCCTCGCCCGCGTTCATGGCCAGCATGCCGGCCGCCATCTGCACGGCCTGGATGGAGGAGCCGCACCAGCGGTTCACCGTCGCGCCGGCTGTGGTCTCGGGCAGCCCGGCCAGCATCCCGACGACGCGGCCGATGTTCAGGCCCTGCTCGCCCTCCGGGAAGGCGCAGCCCCACACGACGTCCTCGATCTCCGCGCCGTCGACGCCGGTGCGCGCGAGCAGGTTGCGGATGACGTGGGCGCCGAGGTCCTCGGGCCGCACCTGCGCCAGCGCGCCCTTGCGCGCGAAGGTGAAGGGCGTGCGGACATAGCCGGCGACATAGGCTTGCTTCATGGGGTGGGAACTCCGTTCTGCCGGCTCAGCGGCCGATGAATTGCGGCTTGCGCTTGCCGAGGAAGGCGTCGACCGCCTCGGTGAAGTCGGCTGTCGCGGCGCATTCGCCGAAAGCGCGCGCCTCGGCGTCGAGCTGGGCGGCATGGTCGCGCTCGAGCGACAGGCGCATCAGCGACTTGATGTTGCCCTGCGCCACGGCCGGCCCGGCGGCGAGGCGGGCGGCGAGCTTCGCCGTCTCGGCTTCCAGATCCGCCCGCGGCACGACGCGGTTGACGAGGCCGAGCCGTAGCGCCTCCGCCGCGTCGATGGTTTCCGACAGCAGCGCGATCTCCAGCGCGCGACGGTATCCGACGAGGCGCGGCAGCGCCCAGGAGCCGCCGCAGTCGGGCGAGGCCGCCACGCGCGCATAGGCGAGGTTGAAGGTGGCGTCGTCGGCCGCGATCGCCAGATCGAGCCCGAGCGCCAGCGACATGCCGGCGCCCGCGACCGCGCCCTTGACGCTGCAGATGACGATCTGCGGGGACCGCGCCAGCGCCTTCAGACCGGCATGGATGGGATCGATCAGCTCGGCCGCCGCCGCCGGCTTGTCGGCCGCACGGTGGAAATGCGCCAGGTCGCCGCCCGCCACGAAGGCTCGGCCCGCCGACGAGACCACGACGACGCGCACGTCCGGGTCGGCCGTGACGCGCGCCGCCGCCGCCTCGAAGGCCCGGGCCAGCTCCACGTCGAGCGCGTTGAGCCGTTCGGGCCGGTTGAAGCGGATCTCCGCGACGCCTCCGGCGCTGGCGACGACGATCGGGTCCGACATCGGCTGTCTCCTCAATTCCCCACGGCCGGCGCCGGCCGCACGAACGGATCGCTGGCCGCCGCGCGCATGGCCGCCTCGTATTCGGCGACGAGCCGCCGGCAGAGCTCGGCCGCGCCGGGAACGTCGTCGATCGAGCCCACGCCCTGCCCCGCCGACCAGACCGTCTTCCAGGCCTTCGCCTCGTTCTGCATGTCGAGCGCGCCGTGCGGCGCGAGATTGTCGGGATCGAGGCCGGCGGCGACGATGCTCCGGCGCATGAAATTGGCGTTCACGCCCGAGATCGCCGGCGTGTAGACGATGTCCGCGGCCTTCGCGGCGAGCACCATCTCCTTCTGCGCCTGCGGTACCAGCGCCTCGCGCGTGGCGATGAAGCGCGTCCCGAGATAGGCGAGGTCGGCGCCGAGCATGCGCGCCGCCGCGATGTGGCGGCCCGTGCTCATGGCGCCCGAAAGGATGACGGCGCCGGAGAAGAAGGACGCGATCTCCGGCACCAGCGCGAAGGGGCTGAGCGTCCCGCCATGGCCGCCCGCTCCCGCCGCCACCGCGATGATCCCGTCCACCCCCGCTTCAGCCGCCTTCTCGGCGTGCCGGCGGCTGATCACGTCGTGGAAGACGAGCCCGCCATAGGAATGGACCGCCTCGACCACCTCGCGCGCCGCGCCGAGCGAGGTGATCACCAGCGGCACCTTGTGGCGCACGGTGATGTCGAGGTCCGCCTGCAAGCGCGGATTGGACCTGTGCACGATGAGGTTGACGCCGAAGGGCGCGGCGCCCGGATGATCCGCGAGCCGGCCGGCGATCTCGTCGAGCCACGCGGCATAGCCGTCGCTGGTGCGCTGGTTCAGCGCCGGGAAGGTGCCGAGCAGGCCGGACCGGCAGACCTCGACCACCAGGTCGGGACCCGAGGTGAGGAACATCGGCGCGGCGATCGCGGGGATCCGCAGCCTGTTCGCGAGGATCGCCGGCATCGCCATCAGCGCTCTCCCTGCAAGCGACGCGGGGCGAGGCCGCCGACGAGCGTCGCGACGGCGGCGTCCGCCACGTCCTCGGCGCCGAGCGCGCCCCTGGGGTCGTACCAGTGGGCGATCCAGTTGAGCGCGCCGGTCAGCGTGAAGGTCACGAGGCGGGGATCGCCGCCCGCGATGCTGCCGTCGGCCATGCCCTGTTCGACCACGCGGCGCACGGTTTGGTCGATCTCGCGCTTGAGCGCCCGGAACTTGGCGCGGCTGTCGCCCGACAGCTCGTGGTCGGCCGTGCGCGTGACGCACATGCCGAAATCCCGCGTCATGATGATTGCGTAGTCGCGCATCAGGCGCCTCAGGCGCTCCAGGCCGCCGCCGCCCTCCGATTCCACCGCCTCGGCGGCGTGGCGGATGCTGTCCAGCCCGCGCCGCACGCACTCGAACAGGATTTCGTCCTTGTTGGCGAAGTAGTGGTAGATCGTCGGCTTGGTGACGTTGAGCGCATTCGCCACGTCGTCGAGCGAGGTGGCATGAAAGCCCTTCTCGTTGAACGAGCGCACGGCGGCATGCAGCACGGCCTCGCGCTTCTCGCGCCGCTCGCGCTCCCTGTCCTCCACGCTCGGCCACAGCGCCTTCGCCGAAGATGCCACTTTCTGCCCCGCCGATTCCCGTTACCTGCAGGCAACAATCGTTCTTGTCGGTAATCCATATACTCGCTAGTAAATGACTGTCAAACGCCGCAGGCGCAGGGAGGCACCGCGAATGATCCCCACCCCCGAGCAGGACATGGTGCGCGATATGGCGCGCCGCTTCGCGGCCGAGCGTCTGGCGCCCTTCTCGGCCGAATGGGACCGCACCGGCGAGTTCCCGCGCGACCGCATCGCCGAGATGGGCGCGCTGGGGCTGATGGGCATGCTCGTGCCGGAAGCCTATGACGGTGCGGCGAGCGACCATGTCAGCTACGTGCTGGCGCTGGAGGAGATCGCCGCCGGCAACGGCGCGATGTCCACCGTCATGAGCGTCCACAATTCCGTCGGCTGCGCGCCGATCCTGCGCTTCGGCACCGAGGAGCAGAAGCATCACTTCCTGCGGCCCATGGCGCGCGGCGAGTGGCTGGGCGCCTTCGCGCTGACCGAGCCGCAGGCCGGCTCGGACGCATCCGCCCTGAAGACACGCGCCCGCCGCGGCGGCAAAGGCTGGGTGCTCGACGGCACCAAGCAGTTCATCACCTCGGGCCGCAGCGCCGACGTGGCGATCGTCTTCGCCGTCACCGATCCTGACGCGGGAAAGCGCGGCATCAGCGCCTTCATCGTGCCCACCTCCACGCCGGGCTACAGGGTCGCCTCGATCGAGCGCAAGCTCGGCCAGCATTTGTCCGACACCGCGCAACTCGTCTTCGAGGAAATGGAGGTCGGCGCCGACCAGATGCTCGGCGCCGAAGGCGAAGGCTACCGCATCGCGCTCTCCAACCTGGAAGGCGGCCGCATCGGCATCGCCGCCCAGTCGGTCGGCATGGCGCGCGCGGCCTTCGAGGCGGCGCGGAACTATGCGCAGGAGCGCAGGAGCTTCGGCGTCAGGATCGTCGAGCACCAGGCGGTGGCGTTCCGGCTGGCCGACATGGCGACCAGGATCGAGGTGGCCCGCCAGATGGTGCTGCACGCAGCCACGCTGCGCGAGGCGGGGCGGCCCGCCCTGAAGGAAGCCTCGATGGCAAAGCTGTTCGCCTCCGAGATGGCCGAGCAGGTCTGCTCCGACGCCATCCAGATCCATGGCGGCTACGGCTATGTCGCCGACTTCCCCGTCGAGCGCATCTACCGCGACGTCCGCGTCTGCCAGATCTACGAAGGCACCAGCGACATCCAGCGCATGGTCATCGCCCGCGCCGTGGCGGGCTGACGGATCGGCCGTCCGGCCTTATCTTTTCCTTATGCGCGCATGCCATCTTCCGCAGCGCATCCTTATGCGGTCCCGCGCCATCCTCGCCTCCGAAGAAATCACCTTCGGAGACCGTCATGCTCGACCTCCTCTATCTGGCACTCGGCTGCGGCACGCTGCTGCTGCTCGGGCTCTACGCCCGCGCGCTGGACGGGATCTGACGCCATGATCGAAGCCCTCATCGGCCTCGCGGTGGCGCTGGCGCTCGGCGCCTACCTCGTCGCGACGCTCATCCGCCCCGAGCGCTTCTAGCCCCTTCAGGACGTTTCCCCCATGTCCGTCATCGGATGGCTGCAGCTCGCGCTGCTCTTCCTCGTCATGCTCGCTTTGGTGAAGCCGCTCGGTCTCTACATGGCCCGCGCCCTGTCCGGCGAGCGCACCTTCCTTTCGCCCGTGCTCGGGCCCGTCGAGCGCGGCTTCTATGCCGCCGCCGGCGTCGACCCAGCCAGGGAGCAGGGCTGGCTCGCCTACGCCTTCTCGCTGCTCGCCTTCAGCATCGCCGGCTTCGCCGCGCTCTATGCGATCCTGCGGCTGCAGGCCTTCCTGCCGCTCAACCCGCAGGGCTTCGGCGGCCTTGCGCCGCATCTCGCCTTCAACACCGCCGTCAGCTTCGTCACCAACACCAACTGGCAGTCCTATGGTGGCGAGACGACCATGAGCCATTTCAGCCAGATGGCCGGGCTGACGGTGCAGAACTTCGTCTCGGCCGCGGCCGGCATTGCCGTCGCACTAGCGCTCACGCGCGCCTTCGTCCGCTCCGGCGCAACGGCGCTCGGCAATTTCTGGGTCGACATGACCCGCGCCACGCTCCACGTGCTGCTGCCGCTCGCGGTGGTCGTCGCGCTCGCCTTCGTGCTGATGGGCCTGCCGCAGACGCTGGCCGGCTCCGTCGCCGCCACGACCGTCGAGGGCGCGCAGCAGACGATCGCGCTCGGGCCGATCGCCAGCCAGGAGGCGATCAAGCAGCTCGGCACCAATGGCGGCGGCTTCCTCAACGTCAACGCCGCGCACCCGTTCGAGAACCCGACCGCGCTGTCGAACTATCTGAACATCGTCGCCATGCTCGGCGTGTCGGCCGCGCTCGTCTACGCCTTCGGCCAGATGGTCGGCAGCCGCCGGCAGGGCTGGGCCTTCCTCGCGGTCACCGCGCTGTTCCTGATCGTCGGCACAGGCGCCGTCTATTGGGCCGAGACGTCCGGCAACCCTGTCCTTTCCGCGCTCGGCGTCGATCCCGCGATGGGCAACATGGAGGGCAAGGAGGTCCGCTTCGGCCAGGCCATGACGGCGGCCTATGCGGCGGCCACGACCGGGCTCTCGGACGGCGGCGTCAACGCCATGCACGGCTCGCTGACCCCGCTCGGCGGGCTGGTGCCGATGTTCCTCATGCAGCTCGGCGAGGTGCTGCCCGGCGGCGTCGGCTCCGGCCTCTACGGCATGGTCGTGTTCGCCATCCTCGCGGTCTTCGTCGCCGGCCTGATGGTCGGCCGCACGCCGGAGCTGCTCGGCAAGAAGATCGAGGCGCGCGAGATGAAATACGCCATGCTCGCCGTGCTGATCCTGCCGCTGGCGATCCTCGGCTTTTCCGCCGCCTCAGCCATGCTGCCCTTCGCGGTGGCGGGCATCGGCACGGGCGGCCCGCACGGCCTGTCGGAGATCCTTTACGCATTCACCTCGGCGGCCGGCAACAACGGCTCGGCTTTCGGCGGGCTGACCGCCAACACGCCCTGGTACAATACCACGCTGGGCATCGCCATGCTTCTCGGCCGTTTCGCCTATGCCGTGCCGGTGCTGGCGATCGCCGGCTCGCTCGCCGCCAAGACGCGCGTGCCGGCCTCGGCCGGAACCTTCCCGACCGACGGCCCGCTCTTCGTCGGCCTGCTCGCCGGCATCATCGTCATCCTCGGCGGGCTGCAGTTCTTCCCCGCGCTGGCGCTCGGGCCGATCGTCGAGCATTTCGCGATGCTGGCCGGCCAGACCTTCTGAGGCACGCCCATGACCACGCTCACCTCCCGCAGCCTGCTCGACCCGGCGATCCTGCTGCCGGCCGCGAAGGCCGCCTTCGTCAAGCTCGACCCGCGCCAGCTCGTCCGCAACCCGGTGATCTTCGTCACCGAGGTGGTGGCGGCGCTGGTCACGCTCTTTTTCCTGCGCGATCTCGCGACGGGCGGAAACGCCGTGTTCTCCGGCCAGGTCGCAGCCTGGCTCTGGTTCACCGTGCTGTTCGCGACCTTCGCGGAAGCGGTCGCCGAGGGCCGCGGCAAGGCGCAGGCCGACGCGCTGCGCCGCACGCGCTCCGAGCTCACGGCCCGCCGCCTGACCGGCGGGCGCGAGGAGACGATCGCCGCGACCGAGCTGAAGGTCGGCGACGTCGTCATCGTCTCCGCCGGCGATCTGATCCCGGGCGACGGCGAGGTGATCGAGGGCATCGCCTCGGTCAACGAGAGCGCCGTCACCGGCGAATCCGCGCCGGTCATCCGCGAATCCGGCGGCGACCGCTCGGCCGTCACCGGCGGCACGCAGGTGCTCTCCGACGTGCTCAAGATCAGGATCGCCGCCGCGCCCGGCTCGTCCTTCGTCGACCGCATGATCGCCCTGATCGAAGGGGCCGAGCGCCAGAGGACGCCGAACGAGATCGCGCTGTCGATCCTGCTCTCGGGCCTGACGCTCGTCTTCCTGATCGCCGTCGTCACGCTGTGGGGCCTCGCCGGCTACTCGCAGACCGTGCTCTCGGTCACGGTCCTGTCGGCCCTGCTGGTGACGCTGATCCCCACGACCATCGGCGGCCTGCTGTCGGCCATCGGCATCGCCGGCATGGACCGGCTGGTGCGCTTCAACGTCATCGCCACGTCCGGCCGCGCCGTCGAGGCCGCGGGCGACGTCGACACCCTCCTGCTCGACAAGACCGGCACGATCACCTTCGGCAACCGCATGGCGAGCGAGTTCCTGCCTGTCGCCGGCGTCGCCGAGAGCGAGCTGGCCTCGGCGGCATTGCTCGCCAGCGCCGCCGACGAGACCCCGGAGGGTCGCTCGATCGTCGCGCTGGCGACAGGCAGCCTCGGGCTGGCGCAGCCCGACGCCAGGCCGGACGCTGTCGTGCCGTTCTCCGCCGAGACGCGCCTGTCCGGCGTCGACATCGGCGGCCGGCGGCTGCGCAAGGGCGCGGTCGACACGGTGCTGCGCTTCGCCGGCATCGCCGTCGGCGACGCGCCGGCCGAGTTCGCCCGCGCCGTCGACGGCGTCGCCCGCACCGGCGGCACGCCGCTCGCGGTCGCCGACGGCGACAGGCTGCTGGGCATCGTGCATCTCAAGGACGTGGTGAAGCCTGGCATCAAGGAGCGCTTCGCCGCGCTGCGCGCCATGGGCATCCGCACCGTCATGGTGACGGGCGACAACCCTGTCACCGCCGCTGCGATCGCATCGGAAGCGGGCGTCGACGACTTCCTCGCCGAGGCGACGCCCGAGCACAAGCTCGCCTACATCCGCAACGAGCAGAAGGGCGGCCGCCTGATCGCCATGTGCGGCGACGGCACCAACGACGCGCCGGCGCTGGCGCAGGCCGATGTCGGGGTGGCCATGCAGACCGGCACGCAGGCCGCGCGCGAGGCCGCCAACATGGTCGACCTCGATTCCAGCCCGACCAAGCTCATCGAGATCGTCGAGATCGGCAAGCAGCTCCTGATGACGCGCGGCTCGCTCACCACCTTCTCGATCGCCAACGACGTCGCCAAATACTTCGCCATCATCCCCGCGCTGTTCGTGGCCACCTATCCGGGTCTGTCGGCGCTCAACGTCATGGGCCTTTCCTCGCCGCAATCGGCGATCCTGTCGGCGGTGATCTTCAACGCGCTGATCATCGTCGCCCTGATCCCGCTGGCGCTGCGCGGCGTCTCCTACCGGCCGGTGGGCGCGGCCGCCCTGCTGCGCCGCAACCTGCTCGTCTACGGCGTCGGCGGCCTCGCGCTGCCCTTTGCCGGCATCAGGCTCGTCGACCTCGCCGTCTCGGCGCTCAATCTGGTGTGAACATGCTTTCGACACTCCGCCCGGCCATCGTCATGGTCGTCCTCATGACCATGCTCACCGGCATCGCCTATCCCCTCGCCATCACCGGCGTCGCGCAGGTCGCCGCGCCCTGGGAGGCGAACGGCAGCCTGATCCGCGACGGCGAAACCGTCGTCGGCTCTGCCCTGATCGGCCAGGCCTTCTCCGACCCGCGCCATTTCTGGCCGCGCCCGTCGGTGACCGCGGACGCTCCGTACAACGCCGCCGCCTCGACCGGCTCGAATCTCGGGCCGACCTCGGCCGCGCTCTCCGGGCGCGTCGCGGCCGAGGTTGGGCGCCTGCGCGCCGCCGGCCTGACCGCCATCCCCGCCGACGCGGCCACCGCCTCGGGCTCCGGACTCGACCCGCATATCTCGCCGGAGTATGCCAAGGGCCAGATCGCGCGGGTCGCCGCGGCGCGCGGCATGGCCGAGGCGGATCTGGCCGCGCTCGTGGAGCGGCAGACCGAGGGCCGCCTCCTGGGCATCGTCGGCGAGCCGCGCGTGAACGTGCTGCAACTGAACCTCGCGCTCGATGGGCGCAACTGACCGAATGGCGAAGACCGGCGAGACGCACGAGGCGAGGCCCGACCCTGACGCGTTGCTGGCGCTGACGGACCGCACGGCCCGCGGCCGCCTGACGATCTTCCTCGGCGCCGCGCCCGGCGTCGGCAAGACATATGCCATGCTGACGCGCGCCCGCCGCGTGAAGGCCGACGGCGCCGACATCGTCGTCGGGCTGGTCGAGACGCACGGCCGCGCCGACACCGCCGCCCTGCTCGACGGGCTGGAGGCGCTGCCGCGCAAGGTCCTCGACTATCAGGGCCGCGCGCTGGAAGAGTTCGACATCGACGCCGCGCTGGTGCGACGGCCCCGCATCGTCGTGGTCGACGAGCTGGCGCACACCAACGCGCCGGGCAGCCGGCACCCGAAGCGCCATCAGGACATCGAGGAGCTGCTCGACGCCGGCATCGACGTCTGGACCGCGCTCAACGTCCAGCACATCGAGAGCCTGTCCGACGTGGTGGCGCAGATCACCGGCACGCCGGTGCGCGAGCGCGTGCCCGACAAGGTCCTCGGCCATGCCGACGAGATCCTGCTTGTCGATCTGTCGCCCGCCGAGCTTCTGGAGCGGCTGCGCGAGGGAAAGGTCTACGTCCCCGACAACGCCAAGCGCGCGGCGGAGAGCTTCTTCCGCCTCGGCAACCTCACCGCCCTGCGCGAGCTGGCGCTGCGCCGCACGGCGGCGCGGGTCGACACCCAGGTCGTCGACTATATGAGGCAGAACGCCATCGAGCTGCCCTGGCAGTCGGCCGAGCGGCTGCTTGTCTGCATCGGGCCGGACCAGCTCTCCGAAAAGGTCGTGCGGCAGGCCGCCCGCATGGCGTCCGGGCTGAACGCGCCCTGGCTCTGCATCTCGATCGAGCGGGCCGACCAGCCGCTGACGCCCGAGGCCGTGCGGCGTCTCGACCAGACTTTCAAGCTCGCCGCCCAGCTCGGCGCCGAGACGCGGCGCGTCACCGGCCGCGACTTCGTCGAGGAGATCCTGGCGCAGGCGCGGCGCGAGCATGCCACGCAGATCGTCATCGGCGCGGGCCGGCAGGGCGGGCTCTCGCGCTTCAGGATATCGCTGACCGACGCGCTGATCTCGCGTGTGCCCGGCCTCGGCGTGCATGTGGTGACCGACGTCGCCGCGCCTGCGGCGAGGCCGCGCCTCGCGCCGCCGCGCGGCTGGCTGGCGAAGCCGCTGCGCACGATCGGCGTCGCGGTCGGCGTGGTCGCCGTCGCCTCGGCCATCGGCTATGCGCTCGACAGCGTGATCGCCCTGCCAAACGTGGCTCTGCTCTACCTCGTCGCCGTGCTGCTCGCCGCCATCTACGGCGGCTATGCCTCGGCGCTGGTCGCGGCGGTGCTGTCGGCGCTGGCCTACAATTTCCTGTTCATCCACCCCGTCCACAGCCTCTTCATCGCCCAGCCGCACGAGGTCGTCGGCTTCGTCACCTTCGTCGCGGTGGCGATGCTGGCCGGCGGCATGGCCTCGCGCCTCAGCGAGCATGCGCGGGTGGCGAGCGAGCGGGCGGCCGCCACGCAGGCGCTCTACAACTTCTCGCGCAAGCTTTCGGCGGCCGTGAAGGTGGACGACGTGGTGTGGGCCGCCGTCACGCAGCTACAGGGCGTGTCGAGACGCAACGTCGTCTTCCTGCTGCCCGGCGACGGCGACATCGCGCTCGCCGCGGCATGGCCGCCCGACACCGAGCTAGGCGTCTCCGACATGACCGCCGCGCGCTGGGCCTGGGAGAAGAGGGAAGCGGCGGGCTTCGGCACCGGCACGCTGCCGGCGAGCGCCTTCCAGTTCCGCCCGCTGGCCGGGCCGGCGGGCGTCGTCGGCGTCGTCGGGCTGCAGCAGGACGGCGCCTCTCCCGAAGGCGGCGAGGACGAGGTGGTGCTCGGTGCCATCCTCGACCAGACGGCGATTGCCATCGACCGCGCGCGGCTGTCGCGCGACATGCTGGAGCAGTCGGCGAAGCTCGAGGGCGACCGCTTCCGCGCCGCGCTGCTGTCGTCGGTTTCACACGACCTGAAGACGCCGCTCGCCACCATCACCGGCGCCGTGACCAGCCTGCGCGAGCTCGGCGACAGGATGAAGCCGCAGACGCGCGACGACCTGCTCCAGTCGATCGAGGAGGAGAGCGAGCGGCTGAACCGCTTCGTCGCCAACCTGCTGGACATGACGCGCATCGACGCGGGCACGGTCGAGGCGAAGAACGACTGGGTCGACGCCGCCGACGTCGTGCGCTCGACGATCAAGCGCGCCGAGCGCTATTTCCCGGGCCGCAAGGTCGAGACGAGCATCGCCCGCGACCTGCCGCTGATCCGGGCCGACAGCGTGCTTCTCGGCCAGGCGCTGTTCAACCTGATCGACAATGCGCTCAAATATGGCGGCGGCGAGCCGGTCAGCGTTTATGCGCGGCGCGACGGCGACGCCGTCACGCTGTCGGTGACCGATCTCGGCAAGGGCATCCCGCCCAAGGACCTGGAGCGCGTGTTCGAGAAATTCTTCCGGCGCGGCAAGGCGGACGGGCGCAAGCCCGGCACCGGGCTGGGGCTCGCCATCGCCAAGGGCTTCGTCGAGGCGATGGGCGGCACGATCCGCGCCGAGAGCCCGGCGGTCAGGCGCCGCGGCACCCGCTTCACCATGCGCTTCCCCGTCGAGCCGGTGCCCGCGCCATGAGCCCGCCGCGCATCCTCGTCGTCGACGACGAACCGCAGATCCGCCGGTTCCTGCACCCGGCTCTGGAAGCGGCCGGTTACGAGGTGATCGAGGCGGGAACGGGCGCCGACGCGCTGCGGCTCGCCGCCACCCGCGCGCCCGAGCTGATGATCCTCGACCTCGGCCTTCCTGACATGGACGGCAAGGAAGTGATCGCGAGGCTGCGGGCGTGGTCGCCGCTGCCGGTCATCGTGCTTTCGGCGCGCGACCGCGAGGCGGAGAAGATCGCGGCCCTCGACCTCGGCGCCGACGACTATGTCGAAAAGCCGTTCGGCATCGGCGAGCTGACCGCCCGCATCCGCACCGCCCTGCGCCACCGGCCGCAGGCAGACGACGAATTCGCCGGGATCGAGGTCGACGGTCTGAAGATCGACGCGGTGCGCCGCCGGGTCTCGCGCGACGGCAGGCCGCTGCGGCTGACGCCGAAGGAATACGACCTGCTGCTGGTGCTCGCCCGCCACGCCGGCCGCGTGGTCACGCACAAGGCCCTGCTCACCGGCGTGTGGGGACCGGCCCATGCGCACGACCTGCAATATCTGCGCGTGTTCATCGGCCAGCTCAGGGCCAAGGTCGAGCGCTCCCCGACCGACCCGGCGATCATCCTGACCGAACCCGGCGTCGGCTACAGGTTCCAGATGCCGAGTCAGCCCTAGGCCGGCAGGCTTCACGCCACCGCGCACCGGGCCTGACGCGTCCCGAACGGCCGGCCGCCTTCTCCCGGACATTTCGTCTCGACCCCCCTTGCGGCCGGGTCCGGCTTTAAATATGACTATCAAATTCCACTTTATCAGAGGGCAGTACCAGGGGGTTGAAATGACTGGATTTCTTCGTGGGGGCATAGTCTCCGCGATGGCCGCGCTCGGCCTGTCGATGCTCGTGTCGTCGGCATGGGCCGAACCGATCAGGATCGTCGACGAGAGCGGCTACGAGGCGAATTTCGACGGGCCGGTGAAACGCATCGTCGCGCTCAACCGCTACAACACCGAATTCGTCCGCGCCGTGGCCGGGTCCGACGCCGTCGCCGGCCTCGACCGCGATGCGTGGATGGACCGCGACTACTGGCCGGAGATCGAGGAGGCCCGCGTCGTCGCGGCCAACCAGGGCCAGATCGACTACGAGAGCGTGGTGGCGCAGAAGCCGGACCTGCTGATCGTGCCGCGCAACGGCGCCTGGCAGGAGGCGCGCGAGAAGCTGGCGCCCTTCGGCATCCCCGTCGTCGTGCTGACCGGCTGGGACGTGCTGAAGCACGAGGAGAACGTCTCCATGCTCGGCCTGCTCACCGGCAACAAGGACCGCGCCGACGGCCTCAACGCCTTCTTCCGCAAGCACATGGACCTCCTGGCCGAGCGCGTCTCCGGCGTCGAGCAGCCGAAGGTCTATTTCGAGGCGGACCGCGAGAACGTCACCATCCTCAAGGGCTCGGGCTGGCACGACATGATCGCGGCGGCCGGCGGCCGCAGCCTGTTCGGCGACATCGACGTGGCGACGCTGCCCGAATCCAACCGCAACGTGAACATCTTCACGGTGGAGCCGGAGGACATCGCCGCCGCCAATCCCGACGTCGTGCTGCGCCTCACGCCGGCCGTGCTGGCCGCCGTGCCGGCGGAGAAGGCGCAGGCGCTGGTGGCCGAGCTGAAGGCGCGGCCCGCGCTCGCCGACAGCAATGCCGTCAAGGACGGCAAGGTCTACCTGATGAGCTACTACGTCGCCGGCGGCGTCTCCAAGATGGTCGGCGCGCTGCAGCTCGCGAAGTGGCTGCATCCGGACCGCTTCGCCGACGTCGATCCCGACGCCGTCATGCGCGAATGGATCGAGGCCTGGCAGGGCGCGAAATATCCCGGCCGGCACACCTCCTCCGAAAGCCGCTAGATGGCGGCTCCCGCGGGCGCCGGGGCGGCCGATGCCGCCGCCCGGCGCCATGTCCGGCTGTTCCGGTCGCGCCTTCTCGGCATCGCCGCGGGCGCGATCGGCATGGCCGTCTTCGCGCTCTGGTGCGCGACGATCGGCGCCGCCGGTCTCGGCCTCGGCAAGGTGGCGGCCATCGTCGCGCATCTGCTCGGCGCGCCGCTGGCGGACGACCTCAAGCCGAGTGACGTGACCGTGGTCAGCCATCTGCGGCTGCCGCGCATCGCCATGGCCATCCTCGGCGGCGCCGCGCTCGGCCTCGCCGGCACCGTCATGCAGGGCGTCACGCGCAATCCGCTGGTCAGCCCCTACACGCTGGGCATATCGGCCGCGGCCGCCTTCGGCGCCTCGCTGGCCATCATCCTCGGGCTCGGCGGGCTGGCCATCGGCCAGTGGCTCATCGTCGGCAGCGCCTTCGTGCTGGCGCTGCTGTGCGCGCTGATCGTCTTCGGCGCCGGCCTGCGCGTCGGCACCTCGCCGGAGACGGTCATCCTCACCGGCATCGCGCTGATGTACCTGTTCATGGCCGGCACAGCGACGATCCAGTTCCTCGCCTCGGAGGAGCAGCTCGCCTCGGTCGTCCACTGGACCTTCGGCAGCCTGACCCGCGCCGGCTGGCCAGCCGTGGTGGCACTCGCGGCCGTCTCCCTCGCCACATGGCCGCTCCTCATGCGCTACGCCTGGCCGCTCAACGCCATCGCCAGCGGCGGCGACGATTTCGCGCGCAGCCTCGGCATCCCGGTCGAGCGGGTGCGCTTCGTCGTCTGCATCGCCGCCGTGCTGCTGACCGCCACCGTCATAAGCTTCACCGGGGTGATCGGCTTCGTCGGCCTGGTCGCGCCGCACATGGCGCGCATGATCATCGGCACCGACCATCGCCTGCTGCTGCCCTTCTCGGCCGTCGTCGGCGCGTGGCTGCTGCTGGCGGCCGATGCGGCCGGGCGCCTGCTCTTCGCGCCGACGGTGCTGCCGGTCGGCATCACCGTCGCCTATCTCGGCGTCCCCGTATTCCTGCACCTCGTCATGCGCAACCGCGGCAGGGCGTCCGCATGATCGTCGAGGCGAAGGGCATCGGCGTGCGGCGCGGCGGCCGCGACATCCTGCGCGATGTCGACTTCTGCGTCGCGCCGGGCGAGATGATCGCCCTGATCGGCCCCAACGGCGCCGGCAAGAGCACGCTGCTGCGCAGCCTGAACGGGCTCGTGAAGCTGTCGGACGGCACGCTTGCGCTGGCCGGGACGCCGATCGCCGGGATGACGCGCAGGCAGATCGCGCGGGTTGCGGCCTACATGCCGCAGCAGGCGGGCGACACCGCCGACTGCTCCGTGGCGGAATGCGTGATGGCCGGCCGGCTCCCGCACATGAGCGGCACCGACGGCGGCGACCGGCGGCGCGTCTTCGAGACGCTGGAGCGCCTCGGCCTGCTGGAGTTTTCCGAACGGCCGCTGTCCCACCTTTCCGGCGGCGAGCGCCAGCGCGTGTTCCTCGCCCGCGCGCTCGTACAGGAGCCACGCCTGCTCCTGCTCGACGAGCCGACGAGCGCGCTCGACCTGCGCCACCAGCTCGACACGTTCGAGCACGTCGCGGCGATCGCCCGTGCCGAGGCGGTGGCGGTGGTGGTCGCCATCCACGACCTCAGCCTCGCGCTGCGCTATGCCGACCGCGTCGTGATGATGAGCGGGGGAAGGCTGGTCGCCGACGGTGCGCCGGCGGCCGTCGTCACGCCGGACCTGATCAGGGACACCTACGGCGTCAGCGCCAGCGTCGGCAGGGTCGACGGCCACACGGTCGTCGTGCCGTTGCGCAGCATGGGGAACGACCGGCCGGCCGGGGAATAGCGGACCGGCGGCGCGGCTGGATTCGAGACGCGCCGCCACCTGTCGTATATCATTGGGGAATCGCTGAAGCGCTGCCGCTTCCGGCCTGGCCGTCGGGACGCTTTGAAGCTCGCCGCATCCGGAGAGGCCGCGCCATGCGCATGACGTCCCACACCGACTACGCCCTGCGTATCCTGATCTATCTCGGCACGCAACCGGAGCGCACCGCCACGGTGAGCGACATCGCCGGCGCCTACGGGCTGTCGCACAGCCACCTGCTGAAGGTGGCGCTGCGGCTGCGCAGGCTGGGCTATATCGGCACCACGCGCGGCCGGGCCGGCGGCCTCCGCCTCGCCATGGCCCCCGAGGCCATCAATGTCGGCGCGCTGATGCGCACCACCGAGGACGAGTTCGCGCTGGTCGAGTGCCTGCAGGCGCGCGGCAACGCCTGCGTCATCACCCCGGCATGCAGGCTGAAAGGCATGCTGTCGGAAGCGCTGGACGCCTATCTCGCGGTGCTCGACAGATACACGCTGGCCGACATCCTGCACAACCGGGCTGCACTCGCCCCCCTGCTCGGCATCGCCGACCAGGCGGCCTGAAGCAGCCGGCGCTCAGCAACTCTCGGCTTCGAGCGTCGCCGGGTCGCGCAGCAGCGGCCAGTAGCTCCAGAGCCACGACAGGAAGGCCGCCGCCCACAGCAGCGAGACCGCCGCATAGGGCGGGCCGGGCGGCTGTGGCATCAGGCCGAGATCCGGCAGCGCCCGCAGCAGCACGGCGGCGATCGCGCAGACGAAGGCGAGCTTGGCGCCGCGCGGGAAGACGAGCTTCTGGCCGGTGTGCAGCAGCCCGGCGATCGAGAACACGGCGAGCACGCCGATGCCCAGCCCGCCCATCAGGGCCATGTGCTGGCCCGGCACCTCGCCAAAGGGGGCGCCGAGGCGCGCAGCACCGACCAGCAGCAGGCCCGCGCCGGCGAAGCCGCTCGATCCGGCCAGCACGAGGATTTCGGCGCGCAGCGCCTCGCGGCCGATGAACGCCTCGCCGATGCGGTCCATGAAGGCCGCGCCCGCCGCGATCATCAGGAAGCCCCGCACCGCTTCGGAAAGGCCGGCGAGCTCGCCTGCCACGGCCACGGCGACCAGCCCCGAGGCGAGGTGCCGACGGCCGGGATGCGGCCGGAAGGGAGAGGTCTCCTCGCTCGGGTCGAGCACGAGGTTGGTGACCGGGACGGTGATGCGCGACAGCGCGAGACCCAGCAGGCCGAGGAAGACGAAGCCCGCGCAATGGAGCAGCAGTTGCGCCAGCGCGACGTTGCCGGTCAGGAAGGCGTAGCTGACCGCAAGCTGCGCGGCGAGCAGCGCCGAGATCCAGAACACGAAGGCGAGCAGCCGGTCCGTCCGCTTGCGCCACGAAACCAGCGCCACATAGCCGCCGAGCGCCGCCAGCCACGCGGCGTCGGCAACCGCGCCCAGCAGGCCGAGCGCGTCGGCGCCGAGGAAGCCGACGAGGCGCCCCGTGCCCCACAGGCCCGCCAGCGCGAACAGCCGCCGGCCCTGCAACCTCGGCGTGTCGGTCCATTCCGGGACCGCCGTGGTGATGAAGCCGATCAGCGCCGCGCCGAAGGCGCCGAAGATCATCTCGTGCGCATGCCACAGGCCGGGCGGAGTGGTACGGGCGAGCGGCAGGTCGAAGCCGAAAACCAGCACCCATTGCAGCGGCCAGATCGCGGCGTAGAGCGCGCCGAGCGGGAAGAAGACGCGAAAACCCTCGTCGCCGAGGACGTCGCGCAGGGTCGGCGCCGGTAGGCGCTCGGAAGGGGCGAGCATGGTCAGGCCACCCTGCGCTCGTCGACGTCGTGGATGTGGCGGAACAGCGGGTCGGCCCGCAGGAAGGCCTGCACCGTCGCGAACACCTCGGCGTCCTCCCGCTCGCCCGGCCGGCCGGGCAGCGCCCGCTCGCCCGCTATGCCGTTGCCGGACAGCTCCAGCACGACGATGCGGTGGGCGATCCGCGCCGCCTCCATCAGGTCATGGGTGACGAACAGCGCACCGAAATGCGCACCTTCCGCCGCCTCGATGACGAGGTCCTGCATGCGCCGCTTGAGCGCGGCGTCGAGCGCGGTGAACGGCTCGTCGAAGAAGACGAAGTCCGGCTCGACCGCGAGCGCCCGCGCGATCGCCACGCGCTGGCGCATGCCGCCGGACAGCTCCACCGGATATTTGTCGAGGTCGACGGCATCGAAGGCGGCCCGCGCGGCCGCGGCTTCCGCGCGCGCACGGCGCTCGTGGCGCGGCGCGCCCGAAAGCCGCAGCGGATAGGCGATGTTGTCGCGCGCGTTCGCCCACGGCAGCAGGCGCGGCTCCTGGAACACCATCGCGTGGCGGCGGTAGCGGGTCGCGACCGTGCCGCGCAGCGGCTCGACGATGCCGGCTGCGATGTGGACGAGCGTGCTCTTGCCGCAGCCGGACGGGCCGACCAGCGCCACGATCTCGCCCGGGGCGACGGCAAGGTCGATATGGTCGAGCACCGTGCGGCCGAAATAGGCGTGGCCGATGCGGGAAAGGGCGAGCGCGCTCATCGCTTGACGCCCCACGGCCGCGCTGCCGCCCGCCAGCGCTCGAACTCGGAGCGGACCGGATGCACGATGCCGTATTCGACCACGATCAGCGCGGCGACCGCGATCGTCACCCAGGCGAGCGCGCCGGCCACGTCGAGATTGGCGCGGCTTCGCGCCAGCTCGCCGCCGATGCCGCCGACATTGGCCAGCAGTTCGGCCATGACGGCGACCTTGAAGCCCATGCCGAGCGCCACCACCAGCGCCGGGAAGAGATGCGCCGCGACGTGGCGCAGGCCGAGCGTGGTCAGTCGCCGGATCGGGCCGGCGCCGAAGGCGCGCGCCATGTCGTCCAGCCCACGGTCGCGCGTCATCACGCCCTCGGCCACGCCGACGAAGACCAGCGGCCCGGCCGAGACCAGTATGGTGAGGATGACGGTGCCGTCGGTGGAGCCGAACCAGATCATGGCGAGCACGATCCAGGCGATCGGCGGCACGCCGAGCAGCACGGTCACCAGCGGCCGCGCCAGCCTCAGCGTCGCCGGCGAGTAGCCGGCCGCCAACCCCAGCGCCGCGCCGGCCAGCGCCGAGACGGCAAAGCCCTCGACGGCGCGGGTGCCGGTGAGCAGCGCCACCTCCCACGCCTTCGGGTCGGAGAGGATGGCGAAGCCGGCGGCAAGCGTGTCGAGCGGGGCGGGCAGGATGAACTCGCCATAGGCCTCGTGGCCCGCCTGCCACGCCGCCGCCAGCAGCGCCAGCGCGGCGAGCCCGGACCAGGCCGACCACAGGAAGCTTCCCGTGCGGCCGAGCCGGGACAGCGCCGCGCCCATCATCGGCTCAGAGATAGAAGCCGTCGTCGGGCAGCTTGCCGCCGATCAGGGCGGGGTCGGCGTCCGACAGCGTCGTCAGCATGGATTCGATCTCGGCCCGCATGGTCGAGGCGCGCGCGGCCACGAGGTTCGACGTCGCGACCGACGCGGCGATCACCGGGGCCGGCATCTCCAGCGCGTCCGCGGCGTCCGCCGCCGCCTTCTCCGGCACGGCGTTGACGGCGGCCGCCACCTTCTCAAGCGCCTCCTGCAGGGCGTCGGCGGCGCCGGGATTGGCCCCGGTGAAGGCGTTCGTCAGCGCCAGGCCGGCCTGCGGCAGCACCGGCTGCCCGCCGCTCACCTCGCCCCAGACCTTCTGGATGTCGATGACGCGGGCGATCGTCTTGCCGGCGCCCTTGGCCCGGATGATGGCTGCCGAGATCGCCGGCTCAGGCGCCAGCACGGCGTCGACCCTGCCGGCGAGCAGCATCTGGATCGCCTCGACCGGCGAGCCGACCGTCTCCACGGTCAGGTCCGTGCCGGCCGTCAGCTTCTCGTGCTTCAGGAGCCGCGCCAGCACGAGGTCCGGCGTGTCGTTGCGGAACGGCACGGCGAGCTTCCTGCCCTTGAGGTCGGCGAAGCCGGCCACCGCCGTATCGGCGGAGATGACGTAGAGCAGGCCCTTGGTCATCACGTTGAGCAGCTTCAGCGGGAAGCCGCGATTGTAGAGGCCGGCGGCCGCCTGCACAGGCAGCACCACCGCCTGCATCGTGCCCGAGGTGAGGCCGGCGCGCATTTCGTCGGGGTTGCGCCAGACTTTGAAGCTCACCTTGTCGGCGATCGAGGCGAGCGCCCCGGAGGCGGCGGCATGCGCCAGCGTGATGGAGGGGCCGGCCGGCGGGCCGTAGAGGGCGAGCTCCGCCAGCGCGGCGGCCGACGCGCGGCCTGCGGCGGCTGCCAGAAGCGGCAACGCCGCGGCGCTGCCCATGCCGGCCAGCACGGCGCGGCGGTCGATGGCGGTGGAGAAGGGTGTCGGTCTCGGCATGACGGCTCCTGATGTTGCATCCGCCGGATGAGCGGAACTGGTCCATATAAACTGGACTATTATATTCCACTTTGAGCCGGATCAAATGGCGGAACAGAAGTGCCGCGGCTCTGCGACAATCCGCAGCATCCGCGGTCGCGACCGCTCCGTCGTTCCGGTGATAGCCGTTGCCTATCGGGCATCGGGATTTCCGTCATCTGCCTCCCGCGAGGCTCGGATAGGATGCCGGGCAGTTGAGGTGCAGGTGACAGGGATGCCCGATCGGAACGAGATCGTTCTCACCGTGCTGGGTGCTGCCGGCGGCTATCCGTATGGCGGCCATGCCTGCTCGGGCTATCTCGTCGAAACGGCCGGCAGTCGCATCCTCCTCGACTGCGGGCCGGGGGTGGCGGCGCGGCTGCTGGCTTTGGGTCGCGCCGTCGACGTCGACGCGATCACGATCACCCACATCCACCCGGACCACACGCTCGACCTCGTCGCCGTCGGCTACGCGCTGATGACGGAGTGGATCAAGCACCGCACGCTGCACCGGGTGAAGCTCGCCATGCCGGAAGGCGGCGCGGCCTATCTGGAACGGCTGTCGGGCCTGTTCGGCCACAAGTATTGGACGTTCACCGACGACGAACTCGGCCCCGGCTTCGCCTCGCTGCGCGAGGTGGCGCGGGCCGGCCGCGACTGGATGTTCGACGTGTTCGACGTCGTCGAGTTCGCCCCCGGTGCGCGCGTCGATCTCGGCCCGGTCACCGTCGACACGCTGCCCGTCGACCATATTCCGGGTGCGGTCGCGATGCGCATCGACCATGCCGGCAAGCGCCTCGTCTATACGGGCGACACGCGCTGGCACGGGCCGCTGGTCGATTTCGCCCGCGACGCCGACCTGCTGGTCGCGGAGGGCCATTTCTCGGGCTCGCACCCGCCCGGCGGCGCCCATATGAGCCCAGCGGAAGCCGGCCGGCTGGCGCGCGCCAGCGGCGCCCGGCGCCTCCTGCTCACCCATCTCGCCGCGCTCGAGGACGGACCGTCCGCGCTCGATGCGGCCAAGGCCGAATGCAATACGGCCGTCGAACTCGCGGTGGAAACGACCAGCATCCGACTTTGAGGCGCCCGCGCCGCGGGCGCGCCCGACTGCCAAACGACAACGATATCCGGAGAACACTCATGAAACCGCTCTTCAAGGCACTGCTCGCGGGAACCCTGCTCTCGCTCGCCGCCGCGCCTGCCATCGCCGAAACCCAGGTCCGGATCGTCTCCGGCCAGGAGAAGCAGAACGGCGACATCCTCAAGGACATCTTCTCGGCCTTCGACGCCGCGTCGGCCGACGTCGTGGTCGACCTGCAGATGGACAACAAGTCCGACATCGAGACGACGCAGAAGGTGCTGGCCGACATCGTCGCCGGCTCTCCGCCGGACGCCGTGCGCGTCACCGGCGCGGTGTTCGCCACCTTCGTCAATTCCGGCCGCGCCCAGCCGCTCGACGCCTGCATCGACGGCCAGCCGGAGCTGAAGGCCCAGCTCGACGCCGGCCTGCTCGACAGCTTCCGCGGTCCCGACGGCAAGCTCTACGCCATGCCGTTCTACACCACGCTTCCGGCGCTCTACATCAACGTTGCCGCCTTCAAGGCCGCCGGCCTCGACCCGGCCAACCCGCCGGCCAACTGGACCGCGCTGCGCGAGGCGGCGGCCAAGCTGTCCGACGCCGACAAGGGCAAGTTCGGCGTACTGATGTACATGCCCAACACCTATCTGTTCGGCTCGCAGATGGAATCGGCCGGCGGCCACTGGGTCGACGCGGAAGGCAAGCCGACCGCAGACAATCCGGCCACCGTCAAGACCTTCGCCTTCATGCGCGAGATGGTCGAGAAGAAGTACATGCCGGCCATCGCGCCATCGGCCTTCTGGGGCGAGTTCGCGGCGCTGTTCCGATCCGGCGACCTCGGCATGATGGTGTTCTCGGCCTCGTCCTATCCGGGCCTGACCAAGGGCCTCGGCTTCGAGACGACGCTCGCGCCGATGCCGATCGCCGACGACGGCAGCGTGGTCGCAACCGCTTCCGGCAACGGCTTCGTCATGTTGGCGACCGACCCGGAGAAGCAGAAGGCGACCTGCGCGGCGCTGTCGGCGCTGGTGAGCCCGGAGAACGTGGCCAGGATCGTCAAGGCGACCGCCACCGTGCCGCACAACACCGCCGCCGTCGACAAGCCGGACCTGCTCGGCGACTACTTCGCGCAGAACCCCGCCTTCAAGGCCGTGAACGCGCAGAAGGCGGGCATCTGGTACGCCATGCCGGGCCGCGCCAACACCGAGTTCCACAACGTCTTCGGCGACATCCAGTTCAGCGTGCTCAACGGCTCGGTGAGCCCCGAGCAGGGCGCGGCCGACCTGAACGCCCGCATGAAGGAACTGCTGGCCGACAACTGATCGGTCTTGCCCGCAACAACCACGATCGCGGGGCGCCGCGCGCTCCGGCGCCGTCCCGCGCCCCGCGGCATCTGGAATTGGAAGCATCATGGTCGATCACGTCGTTTGGGACTGGAACGGAACGCTCCTCGACGATTTCGAGATCACAGCCGAGGTCTCGGCGGTGATGATCCGCAATGCCGGGCGCGCCGACGTCACCCATGACGACATCCGCAGCGCGCACACCCGGCCCTTCTCCGACTTCTTCCGCCAGCTCGTCGGGCGCGACCCGACGGCCGACGAGATGGAGGCCTCGATGCGGCGCTACGTCGATGCCTACGAGCCGGTCAAGCGCGACCTGCCGCTCGCCATCGACGCACTGCAGTCGCTCGCGCTGCTGCGCGAGCACGGCATCGGCCAGTCGATCCTGTCCATGGCCCCCGACGAGGAGTTGCAGGAGCTCGTCGGCCTGCGCGGCATCCGCGACTTCTTCATGCGGGTCGACGGGGCGCATGTCCTCGGCCAGGACAAGAAGGTGGAGAGCCTGCGCCGCCACATCTCCGCGCTCGGCTGCGAGCCGACCCGCATCACGCTGATCGGCGACACGGTCGACGATTTCCTCGCCGCCCATGCGCTCGGCGCGAAGACCGTGCTGGTGACCACCGGCATGAACGCCGCGCACCGGCTGGCAGCCACCGGCGCGCCCGTCGCCGACACGCTGCTCGACGCGGCGCGCCGGGTCGTGGACCTGTCCGGCCGGACCAGGCGGGGCTGAGACGATGGTCCCGAAAGCGGAGTTGCACGTCCATCTGGAGTGCACCGTCAGCCCCGAGCGCGCCCGCAGGCTCGCCGCCCGCCACGGCGTGCGGCTGCCGCAGGCCTGCTTCGGCCCCGACGGCGGCTACCGCTACGTCGACTTCCCCGACTTCCTGGAGCTGACGCGGGTCGTCGGCTCCTGCCTGCGTGACGAGCGGGACTATTACGACATCACCCGCGACTACCTCGATGCGGCCGCGCAGGCCGGCGTCGTCTACCAGGAGATGATCTTCTGGCCCGACCTGCCGCGCCAGAACGGCTTCGCGCCGGAAGCCGCGCTCGACGCGGTCGAGGCGGCGATGGCCGAGGCAGGGGCGGCCGGCGGGCCGCTCTGCGCCCTGCAGGTCGTGCTGGTTCGGCACGACGGCGCCGAAGCCTGCGAGACGACCGCCCGCTGGGCGGCCGGGCTGCGGCGGCAAAGCGTCAGGGCCGTCAACCTCGCCGGCAACGAGGCGACGCATCCGCCGGCGCAGTTCGCCCACGCCTTCGCCATCGCGCGCGACGCCGGGCTCGGCATCGTCATCCATGCCGGCGAGGCGGCGGGGCCGCAGAGCGTGCGCGAGGCGCTGTCGATCCCCGGCGTCACCCGCATCGGCCATGGCGTGCGCGCCGTCGAGGACCCGGCGCTGGTCGAAGAGCTGGCCGACAGGGGTGTGACCCTCGAAGTCTGTCCCGGCTCCAACGTCATGCTGGGCTTCTACCCGGACTTCGCCGCGCATCCGCTGCGGCGGCTGCACGACGCCGGCGTGAAGGTCACGCTCAACTCTGACGACCCGCCCTTCTTCCGCACCTCGCTCGCCGCCGAATACGAGATCGCCGCGCGCCATTTCGGCTTCACCGAGGCGGAGCTGCGCGGGCTGACGCGCAACGCGGTCGAGGCAGGCTTCGCGACGACGGCGGAGCGGGCCGGGCTGCGGGAAAGGCTGGGCGCAAATTGAATTCGCCGATCGCCCACCCGGCAAACGAAGTTCAGGAGCGGCAGCCGCGATGCGATCATGCGGACGCCGCCATGCAAGGAGCAGACATGCGCGAGGAAACGATCCGGTCCGGCCGGACACGCATCGAATGGGCGCGGGCGCACATGCCCATCATGGAGCGCATCCGCGCCCGCTTCGCCGTGGAGCGCCCGTTCGAGGGGCTGACCATCGGCATCTGCCTGCATGTCGAGGCCAAGACCGGCGTCTGGGTCGAGACGCTGACGGCCGGGGGCGCGAAGATCCGCGTCACCGGCAGCCCCGGCTCGACGCAGGACGACGTGGCGGCCGCCCTCAACGAGATGCCGGGCGTCGTCGCCTTCGGCGCGCGCCGCGAGACCTATGAGGAGCATCTCGACCATTGCCGGGCGGTTCTGTCGGGCCGCCCCGACCTGATCGCCGACAACGGCGCCGACCTGCACGGTCTGATCGCCGTCGAGGTGCCCTTCGCCGGGCTGAAGGGCACGCTGCGCGGCGCCACCGAGGAGACGACCACCGGCGGCTACCGCCTGCGCGAGGAGATGCCGCCCTTCGGCTTCGCCACCTGGGTCATCAACGACACGCGCGCCAAGCGCGTGGTCGAAAACCGCTATGGCGTCGGCAGCTCCGTGGTCGACGGTCTGATGCGCGCGACCAATCTGATGCTGCACGGCAAGACCGTGGTGCTCATAGGCTACGGCTATTGCGGCTCGGGCGTGGCGCAGCGGCTGCGCGGCATGGGGGCGCATGTCGTGGTGGTCGACACCGACCCGATGACGCGGTTGGAGGCGCATCTTGAGGGCTTCCGCACGCTCCCCTTCGACCACGCGCTGCCGATCGCCGACATCGTCGTGACCGTGACCGGCAGGACGAATGCGCTCGACGCCCGCATGCTGGCCCTGCTGCCCGACAACTGCCTGATCGCCAATGCCGGCCACTTTGCCACCGAGATCGACCTGCCGCACCTGCGCGCGCTCGCCGTCGAGACGGTGCAGGTCAGGGAGCATGTCGAGGCGCTGCGGCTTCAGGACGGCCGCCGCATCTATCTCGTCGCCAAGGGCAACCTGATCAACCTCGCGGCCGGCGACGGCAACCCGATCGAGATCATGGATCTCGGCCTTGCGCTGCAATCGCTCAGCCTGGAGCAGCTCGCCCGCCACGGCCGCGCGCTGCCGGCCGGCGTGCACAGCGTGCGGGCCGACATCGAGGCCGAGGTCGCCGCGCTGGCGGTGCGGGCCTGGGTCGACGAGGCGCCCGCGGCGGCCTGATTCCGCCGCGTCTGCTCCGCCCGGCCGCCGCGTGCGGCCGGCCGGCGCATTTTGCCTGTCACAACCACGGTGTATAAGGCGCCGAACTCCTGCACGTCCGTCAGGTGGGCCGGCGCGTGGTACGAAACGACGACGCAATCATATCGCGCGAAGCGGCGCGGCTGCTCAGGCGCGTGAGCCTGAGGCAGCTCATCTATTTCGTCGAGCTGGCGCGGCGGAAGAACTTCCGCGTCGCCGCGGCTGGCCTGTCGGTGAGCCAGCCCACCCTCAGCCAGCAGATCGCCAAGCTGGAGCAGGCGCTGGAGGTGTCGCTGGTCGAGCGCGGCTCCAGCGGCTTCTCGCTGACGCCGGAAGGCCGGGGCCTGCTGGAGCGGATCACGCCCATCCTGGCCAGCATGGGCGCGGCGCTGGAGCAGCTCAGGCCCGAATATTCCGACCAGCCGCTGCGCATCGGCATCCCGAGCTACCAAAGCTATCCGCAGATCGAGCACCTGCTGGCCGAGGTCAAGCGCGCCTATCCGAGCCTCCAGCCGCACGTCGTCGAGATGTCGGCGATCGAGATGTGCAACGAGTTGCGGCAGGGGCGGCTGGTCGCGGGCTTCCTGTCGCTGCCGACGCCGGTCGAGCTGCCGCGCACCCTCGACCACCTGATCTTCTGGTCGGCGCCCTACAATCTGTGCTTCCGGGCGAGCTCGCCGCTGGCGCGCAAGCGCGCGCTGGCACCACGCGACGTGGCGCAGTTCGAGATCATCCTGCTGCCCCGGACACACCATCCCGCCCACTACGACTACCAGCTCGCCGCCCTGCGCGACCTCGGCATCGAGCCGCGGCTGCACCCGTCCGAAGTGACCAACGTCTCGGCCCAGATCGGGCTGGCCAACTCAAGCGGCGCCGCCTGCCTGGTCTCGCCCGACACGATCCAGATCCCGGATGGCATGGTGGTGCGGCCCACCGAGCCGCCGCTGCGGCCGATCCGGCTCGGCCTCTACTGGCAGCGGCAGAGCCTCAACCCGCAACTGGAGCGCTTCCTGCTGGTGGCGCGCAGGCTCGCGAGCGGCGCGGCGCCGGCCGGCGAGGCGGCCCAATAGAGGCTGCCTATCAGGCCGTGCCGAATGCTATCACACGGCCGGGCGGGCCTTTGTTAGTGTCGCGCTCGAAGGGGAAACCAAGCGCCATGACGACAGCCGTCGCCGACGCCGACATTCTCGCCGAGCCGTCGCGGCCATTGCCGCGCCGCTGGCTGTCGCGCCGGCTGGAGCCCTACGTCTTCGTGTCGCCGCTCATCGTGCTGATCGGCATCTTCGTGCTGGCGCCCGGCGTGCTGACCGTCGCCCTGATGTTCTTCAACGTCGACATCCTGGCCGGCACATGGAAGTTCACCGGCCTGCGCAACATCCAGCAGGCGATCGGCCGCGGCGAGATCGCCAATTCGATCGTGGTGACCATCGAATACGCGCTGCTGACGGTGCCGCCCTCGATGGTGCTCGGCCTCCTCGTCGCGCTCGGCATCAACGGCCTGAGGGCGGGCGGCAGCTTCTGGCGGGCGGCCTATTTCCTGCCGGTCGCGGCCACGCTGGTGGCCATGTCGATCGTCTGGCGCTGGATGTTCCTGGCGCGGCGCGGGCTTGTCGACCAGACGGTCGGCAAGTGGATGGGGCTCACCGACTGGCTGAACTCCAGCGACCTGTCGCTGCCCGCCGTCGCCCTCGTCGGCAACTGGCAGCAGATCGGCTTCGTGGCTATCGTCTACCTCGCCGGGCTGGCCGGCGTACCGAAGCATCTGCTGGAGGCGGCGCGGATCGACGGCGCCTCGGCCTGGCACCGCTTCTGGCACGTGACGTGGCCCGCGCTCGGCCCGGCAACCGTCTTCGCCGCCGTCATCAGCTCGATCCAGGCACTGCGCATCTTCGACACCATCGCGACCATGACCAAGGGCGGCCCGGCGGCCAGCTCCGAGACGCTGACCTACCTGCTGTGGAAGCGCGGCATCTATTATTTCGACATCGGCGGCGGCGCCGTCGTCACCGTGGTGCTGCTCGCCTTCGCGCTGCTCGCCACATGGATCCAGAAGCGCGCCTCGCGGCGCCTCGAAAGGGCGGGCAGCCGGTGACGAAACGTTCCACCTCGCCCTTCGCGCCCGGCCAGATCGCCGTGCATGTGGCGCTCGCAGCCGGCGCGATCTTCATGCTGCTGCCGTTCTGGCTGATGATCCGCGCCGCGCTGACGCCAGAAGCCGAGATCTTCTCCGGCAACATGCTGACGCTCGGCACCGTCACGCTCGACAATTTCCGCCGCGTCTTCGCGGAGGTGCCGATCCTGCGCTATTATTTCAACGGCATCTTCGTCGTGGTCGCCATCTTCATCGGCCAGGTCATCGTCTGCGTGCCGGCGGCCTATGCGCTGGCGCGGCTGCACTTTTCCGGCCGCGAGCTGAGCCTGTGGATCGTGCTCGGCGCGCTGATGATCCCCTATCAGGTCACCGCGATCCCGGTCTACGTGATCCTCGCCCAGTTCGGCCTGATCGACACGCGCTCGGCGCTGATCCTGCCCTTCGTGGCCAACGCCTTCGGCGTCTTCCTGCTGCGCCAGTTCTTCCTCGCCATCCCGGGCTCCGTCTTCGAGGCGGCGCGGCTCGACGGCGCCGGCGCCTTCCACACGCTGTTCTCGGTGGTGCTGCCGATGGCGCGGCCGGCACTGGTCACCTTCGGCATCTTCTCCTTCGTGTCGCACTGGAACGACTATTTCTGGCCGTCCTTCGTGCTGCGTTCGGACGCGGCCGCCACCGTGCCGTTCGGCATCGTGCGCTTCCTCGACGCCGAGCTCGGCAGCGACTACGGCCCGCAGATGGCGGCCGCCACGCTCTCCGTGCTGCCGCTGCTCGTCGGCTTCCTGCTGGCGCAGAGGCAGTTCATCAACGGCATCGCGATGTCCGCCGGCCAGGTCGAGTGACCGGCCGAGCCAGGGAAAGGTCCATTCAGGCATGATGCCAGACGGCAAGACCACCGCACCGCCCGCGCGCCGCAGCGCCCCCGAAGTCACCCTCGCCGGCCTCGGCAAGACCTACAGGGGCGCCGCGCGCCCGACCTTCACCGATCTCTCGCTGACCTGCCCGGCCGGCAGGATCACCGTCATCGTCGGTCCGTCGGGGTGTGGCAAGACCACCCTGCTGCGCTGCGTCTGCGGGCTGGAGGACACCTCGGCCGGCACGATCCGCTTCGGCGAGCGCGACGTCACCAAGGTGGATGCGGAGCGGCGCGGCGTCGCCATGGTGTTCCAGAACTACGCGCTCTATCCGGACAAGACGGTGGCCGGCAACATCGGCTTCCCGTTGCGCATGGCGCGCATGCCCAAGCCCGACATCGAGCGGCGGGTGGCGGCCGCCGCGCGGCTGGTGCGCATCGAGGACTATCTGGGGCGGCGCCCCTCCGAGCTGTCGGGCGGCCAGCGCCAGCGCGTCGGCATCGCGCGCGCCATCGTGCGCGGGCCGGACGTGCTGATGATGGACGAGCCGCTGTCCAACCTCGACACCAAGCTGCGGGCCGAGATGCGGGCCGAGCTCGGCGCGCTGCAGCGCCAGATCGGCGCCACCACCATCTATGTCACCCACGACCAGACCGAGGCGCTGACGCTGGCCGACCATCTCGTCGTCATGCGCGGCGGCGTCATCGAGCAGCAGGGCAGCCCCGAGGATGTCTTCCTTGCGCCGCGCAACACCTTCGTCGCCGACTTCATGGGCCGCATGAACCTGATCGAGGGCAAGACCGCCGACGGGCGCCTGACCACCGGCGACGGGGCGGAAGCGCGGCTCGACGGCTATCCCGCCGGACGCGAGGTCGTGCTCGGCTTCCGTCCCGAGGAGGTCGCGCTCGGGCCGGCGGCCGAGGGCGGGCTCACCGTCTCCGCGCCGATCGAGCGCCGCGAGCTCCTCGGCACCGAGGTGCTGGTGACGCTGCGGCTTGGGGAAAGGCTGCTGCGCGTGCGGGTTCCGGTTGGCACACCGCTCGACGGCACTATAACGGTCTCCGTCCCGCCGCGGCATCTCCACTTCTTCGGCGCGGACGGCGGCCGGATCGACTTCGCCGCCGAGGCCCTCCCGAGACGACAGGTATCCAGCAGATGAAGACTGACGCGACCGCCGGCAACCAGGCGCTGCAACCCTTGTGCGAGCGCCTGGAGGCGGTGCTTTCGGCCCATGACGACGGCTCCGACGGCAGCCACGACGTGCACCATTCGCGCCGGGTGCTGCGCATGGCGCTGCGCATCGCCCAGGCCGAAGGTGGCGCCGATGCGGTGACGCTCGCCTGCGCGGCCTATCTGCACGACCTCGTCAACCTGCCGAAGAACCATCCCGACCGCTCGCGGGCCTCGGCCATGTCGGCGGATGCCGCGCGGCCGATCCTGCGCGAGCTGGGCATCGACGAGGCGCGCATCGAGGCGGCCTGCCATGCGATCGAGACCCACAGCTTCTCCGCCGGCAAGAAGCCGCAGACGCTGGAGGCGCGCATCCTGCAGGACGCCGACCGCATCGAGGCACTGGGCGCGATCGGCATCGCACGCGCCTTCTACATCGCGGGCATGCTCGGCAGCGGTCTGTTCGACGGCGGCGACCCGCTGGCCGAACACCGGCCGCTCGACGACAAGAAGTTCGCCCTCGATCATTTCGAGGTGAAGCTGTGGAGCCTGGCGACCACGATGCAGACGGACGCAGGCCGCCGCCTCGCGCAGGAGCGCACCCAGTACATGCGCGACTTCGTCGCCCAGCTCGTCGGCGAACTGCGCGACTGAGGCCCGGCGAGCGTGCCTACGCCGCCCGAAAGCCGCTGCCGGGTACCGAGGCGATCAGCTCGCGCGTGTAGGGATCCTGCGGATTGCGCATGATCTCGGACGGGTTTCCCGCCTCGACGATGCGGCCGGACCGCATGACGATCATCCGGTCGCTCATGTGGTGCACGACCGAGAGGTCGTGGCTGATGAACACATAGGCGAGGCCGAGCTCGCGCTGCCGTTCGAGCATCAGGTTGAGGATCGAGCTCTGCACCGAGACGTCGAGCGCGCTGACGCATTCGTCGGCCACCACCACACGCGGCGAGACGGCGAGCGCGCGGGCGATCGCGACGCGCTGGCGCTGGCCGCCGGAGAGCTGGTGCGGATAGGCGTCGAGCTTCTCGCGCGACAGGCCGACCGCCTCCATCATGCGCGCGAGGCTTCCCTGGATGTCGGCGGGAGGGTGCTCGGCGACCCGTGCCGCCTCCAGCAGCGCCTGGCGGATGGTCCGCCGCGGATTCATCGAGGAATTGGGATCCTGGAAGACGATCTGAATCTGCCGCGTCAGGAACAGCGCGTCGGCGCCGCGGGCGCGCAGCAGGTCGACGCCGCAATAGTCGGCCCGGCCGCTGTCCGCGCCGGTCAGGCGGACGAGGACGCGCGCGAGCGTCGACTTGCCCGACCCGCTCTCGCCGACGATGCCGAGCGTCTCGCTGGCCCGCAGCTCGAGCGAAACGTCGTCGAGCGCCTTGTGCGCGGGACGGCCGCCCTGGCCGCGATAGGTCTTCGACAGGTGCTCGACCGACAGAAGCACGTCGCCCCGGCTCATGCCCCCGCCTCCGCCGCGCCCGGCTCGGGATTGTAGCAGCGCAGCCGCCGGCCGCTCCCCTCGTCGAACAGTTCCATCGGTGGCGGCGTCGTCCCGCAGATGGCGAGCGCACGGCGGCAGCGCGGCGCAAAACGGCACGCAGGCGGCCAGTCGCCGGGATCCGGAACCGTGCCGCCGACCGAGCGGAGCGGCGACTTGGGCGCCATCGTCGCCTGCGGCCGGCTTTCGAGCAGGCCGAGCGTGTAGGGGTGGGCGGGGCGCTTCAGCACCTCTTCGACCGTCCCGATCTCGACCGGCTGGCCGGCATAGGCCACGACGATCTCGTCGGCGATCTCGCCGACCAGGTCGAGGTCGTGCGAGATCCAGATGACGCTCATGTTCATCTCCCGCTGCAGCGCCTTCACCAACGCGACGATCTTCTTCTGGGTCGTCGCGTCGAGGCCCGTCGTCGGCTCGTCGGCGATCAGCACCCGCGGCTCGAGCACAAGCACGCCGGCGAGTGCGGCGCGCTGGAGCTGACCGCCGGAGAGCTGGTGCGGGTAGCGGTCGTAGAAGATCTCGGGGTCGGACAGGCCGACGCGCGCCAGCATCTCCAGCACCTTCGGCCGGAACGAGCGCCGCGGGCCTGGAAAGTGGGCCGCGAGCGACTCGCTGACCTGCTCGCCGATCGTGTAGAGCGGATCGAGGCTCGCCCGCGCGTCCTGGAACACCATGGCGACGAAGCGGCCGCGGCGGTCGCGCAGCTTCTCCGCCGGCAGGCCCGCAATGTCGACGCCGTCCCAGAACACGCGCCCGCCCGAGAGGCTCAAGCCTTCCGGCAGCAGGCCGGTGATGGCGCGGGCCGACAGCGACTTGCCGGAACCGCTCTCGCCGACGATGCCGAGCGTCTGGCCGGGCCGCAGCGTAAGCGACAGGTCCGAGACCGCCGTCGTCGCGCCGCGCCGGCCGTGGATGGCGACGGACACGTCGTCGACCGCGATCACGGCGTCCCTGTCCACGGCGCGAGCAGGCAATGCCGCCTCCGCACGCCGCGCCGCGTCGCGCAGCCTGCGGCCCGGCAGCGGCACGCGGCCCTTCGGGTCGAGGATGTCGCGCACGCGGTCGCCGAAGGCGTTGAGCACGATCACGAGAGAGATCATGGTCAGCGCGCCGAAGACCAGCGGCCAGATCGAGGAACTTGCGAAGGAGAAGCCTTCCGCCAGCGTCTTGCCGAGGCTCGGCGTCGGCGACTGCGCGCCCAGGCCGATGAAGGACAGGCCGGCCTCCGCGATGATGGTGAGCGCCACGAACAGCGTCGCCATCAGGATCACGATCGGCATCAGGTTGGGGATGAGATGGCGTGTGGCGATATAGAACCGGCTGTAGCCGAGCGCCTGCGCGGCGAGCACGAAATCCTGCTCCCGCAGCACCAGCACCTGCGCCCGCACGATGCGCGCCAGCGCCGCCCACAGCGTCAGGCCGAGCGCCCAGATCACCGTCCAGACGCCGGGGCCGAGGATGCCGGCGATCACCACCGCCAGCAGGATGGTCGGATAGGCCCAGGTCAGGTCGATGACCACCGTCACCAGCCGGTCCGCCGTCAGTCCGAAGAAGCCGCCGAGCAGGCCCATCGCCAGGCCGAGGACCGAGGCGATCAGCGTCACCGCGGCGGCCGCGCCAAGCGAGATGCCGAGGCCGGCGAGCAGCCGCCACTCCAGCGGCCGGCCGAGCTGGTCGGCCCCGAGGAAGCCGCCGCGCGACAGCGGTGCCGAAAAAGCCCGCATCAACGACTGCTTGAAGACCAGCGGCTTGAGATCGGGCGCGACGAGGAAGACGAGGCCGATCGCGCCGGCGACGAAGAACAGCGCGACCGCCGCCAGCAGCGGCCACGGCACGCCCCTGACGATCCTGCGCAAGCTGCCGTCGGCCGCGACGGAGGCAGAGGGAGAGGCAGGCGCGTCGAAATCGATGGTCGCGGTCATTCGTCACGCACCCTCGGATCGGCCGCACGGTAGAGGAAGGACGAGACCAGCGTCGCCACCACGACCACCGCTGCGAGCAGGATCGTCAGCCCCTGCGCGACCTGGTAGTCGCGCGTCAGAACGCTGTCGACGAGGCGCTTGCCGAGGCCCGGCCAGCGGAAGATCGTCTCGACGATCAGCGTGTAGCCGACCAGCGTGCGCACCTGCACGGCGCCCAGCGAGATGACCGGCAGCAGTGCGTTGCGCATGATGTGGCGCCATCGGATGACGCTTTCGGAGAGGCCGCGCATGCGCATCGCGTCGGCATATTGCGCGCCCGCCTGCTCCAGATAGGAGGTGCGTACCAGCCGCGTGGCGAAGCCGAGCGGCTCGGCTGCGAGAACCAGCGCCGGCAGGACGAGATGCTTCCAGCTCCCCGATCCGGCCACCGGCAGCCAGCCCGCCTGCACCGCGAGCAGGTTGATCAGCACGACGGCGAGCACGAAGTTGGGCGTCGCCATCATCACCCCTGAGATCCCGCGCACGGCCGCGTCGATCGCCGAGCCGCGCCAGATCGCGGCGGTGAGGCCAAGCGGGATCGCCAGGGCGAAGATCAGGACGAAGGCGGTCACCGCGAGCGAGATCGAGTAGATGCCGGCATTGGCGACGATCGAGACGACCGTCTCGCGGGTGATCAGCGACAGGCCGAGGTCTCCCTGCAGCAGGCCGGCGAGATATTGCAGGAACTGGATGTGGATGGGCTGGTCGAGGCCGAGCTGGTGGCGCAGGAAGGCGAGCTCCTGGGGCGTGGCGCGCGACGGGTCGAGGAGCTGCGTCGTCACGTCGCCCGGCGCCAGGCGCAGGCCGACGAAGGCGACGATCGCGACGAGGAGCAGCACCAGCGCCGAATAGGCGAGGCGCACGACGATCGCGTACAGCCTCGCGCAGACCGGGCAGCGTTCCATGGCCTCGAGCATCGGCTCCGTCCCTTCCGCAGTCCGTGAAGGCCGGCTTCCTCGCGCGCGTCGAGGCGGCCGGCTGCCCTCGCCTACTTCGCCAGGACGCGGGCCGCGAAGTCGATGATGGCCTTCGCGGCGATGTCCGGCACGTCGCGCATGTTGCTGTGCGCCGACCCCTCCAGCACGAAATACTCCTTGGTCTTGCAGGCGGCGAGCGCGTCGAAGATCTGCCTGCCGCCGCAGCCCGTCGGCCCCTGCACGGCCGGCGTCAGCACGTCCTCGTCGCCGACCATGATCAGCGTCGGCACCGTGATCGAGGCGAGCCGGTCGGTCACGTCGACATTGATGAGATAATCGCAGGCCGCGACATATGCCTCCAGCGAGACCGTCTTGACGAGCTGCCTGGCGAGCCCGTCGATGAAGGTCTCGCCCATCCCCGGCTCGTCGAGCAGTTTGCGGGTCAGCGAATGCGTGGCCATGATGTCGGCGAGCTCACGGCTGCCGATGCCGTAGGCCTTGGCCAGCGCCTTCCAGGTGCGGAACTGCGCCCGCGACGTCACGTCGTTCTTGGCGGTGCAGCCGCTCAGCACCATCGCCGTCACCCGCTCCGGGTGCTTGGCGGTGAAGTCGAGGGCGAAGGTCGAGCCCATCGAGGCGCCGTGGAACATGAAGGTGTCGAAGCCGACATGGTCGATCAGCGCGGCCATGTCTTTCGACCAGACGTCGAAGCCGAGCCTGTCGCTGCGCGAGGAATCGCCGTAGCCGCGCGGATCGTAGTCCAGCACCGTGAAGTGCTTCTCCAGATAGGGCGTGATGCGCATGTAGCCCTGGATGCCGGTCGCCGCGCCCGGCACCTGCACGAGGGCCGGCCCGCTGCCCGTCACCTTGTAGTTGATCTCGCCACCGTTGATCCTGGCTATCGGCATCCGAAGTCTCCCGCAGTTTGTCCGTTGCTCATGTGGCCGGCGCCGTCGCCCCTCGCCGCGAGGCGGCAAGCAGCGCCGGCGCGCGGCGAAGGATATCGAGGTAGAAGTCCGCCGCCTGCACCACCTCGCCGAGCTCGATCTGCTCGTCGGCGGTGTGGGCGTATTCGATGTGGCCGGGGCCGGTCACCACGATCGGCGCGCCGAAGCGGTCGAGCCGGTTGGCGTTGGTGCCGAAGGGAAGGCCGATCCGCCCCGCCTGCGGCACCCTGCGGCGCGCGCAGTCGAGAAGCAGGTCGACGAGCGCGTCCGGCGCCGTGGTGCGGAAGCTGCGCGAAGAGATGAAGGGGGCGCCGCGCCCGACATGGCCTTCGGCGATCAGGTCGGCCAGCGCCTCGTCGAACGCCGCCACGATCATTTCGCTGTCGACACCGGGCACGCGGCGCACGTCGATCCCGATCCGGCAATGGTCGGGCACCTGGTTGAGCGGGCCGCCGCCGGCGATCGCGCCGACGCTCATGACGCAGGACACGCCGTCCTCGTAGCGCATGGCGGCAATCGCTGGTCTGACGCGCCCGGCGATGCGGGAGAGCACGATGGCCATGCGGTCGATCGCGTTGTCGCCGCGCTCCGGCATGGAGGAATGGCAGCTCCGCCCGGTCGTCTCTATGGCGAAGCGCGTCGTGCCCTTGTGCCAGACGCCGATGGAGAGGTTGGTCGGCTCGCCGACGACGATGAGGTCGGCCCGGCCGATGATGTCGGCCGCCGCCTCGGCGCCCTTCACCGAGACTTCCTCGTCGACGGTGCCGAGGACGACGAGGTTGCAGGCGCGCGCCCGGCCGAGCCGGAGCCACAGCCGCGCCGCCTCGACCATGGCCGCGAGCGAACCCTTGTTGTCGCAGGCGCCGCGGCCGAACAGCGTATCTCCCTGCCAGCGCGGGCCGCCCGCCTCGCCGCGCGGCACGGTGTCGACATGGGCGTCCAGCACGATCGTCGGCAGCGCGGGATCGACGTCGAAGCGGCCGATGACGTTGCGCCGTCCCGGCAACGCCTCCTGGCGGACGATGCGGGCGCCGAGTTCGGTCAGATCGGCCGCGAGAAGGTCGGCCATCTCCGCCTCGCCCTGCCCCGGCTCGAGCGCCGGGTTGGGGGAATCGACCGCGACGTAGCGTTCGAGCCTGCGGGCGACCTCCTCCCGGTCGGCGGCTATCGGTGCCGGCATGTCCATCCTCACAGGGCCGGCGGGACGCGCAGCGCCCGCACATGCTCGGCGGCGGAGTTGATGTGCCGGGTCGCGCCCGACAGCGTCACCGCGCCGTGGCCGGGAAAGAGCCCGTCGATCGGGCCGAGGCCCGCCAGGCGCTCGATGGAGCGCGCCGTCGCCATCACGTCGCAGCCGGGGATCGCCTGCATCAGCACGCGCCCGCGCCAGAAGACGATGTCGCCCGCGAACAGGTCGCGCCGCTTCGGCGCGGTCGCGAGGAAGGAGAGATGGCCCTCGCTGTGCCCCGGCGTGGGGATCGCCGTCAGCGTCACCGCGCCGACCGTCACGCTCGCGCCGTCATCGAGCAGCTTGACGCCCGCAAGCGGGGCGAGCCTGAAATCGGCGGGATAGATGCCGGCGTCGCGCGCGATGCGGATCGACGACACCTCCTCGTCGGCCGCGGCGAGCACGCCGGCCGTGAGCGGCGAGGCGAACACCTCCGCGCCGGTCATCGCGGCGAGGGCCGCCGCCCCGCCGACATGGTCGCCGTGCATGTGGGTAAGCAGGATCGTCCCGACGTCGGAGAGCGCGAAGCCGTGGCCGGTGATCCAGCGCGCGATCGCCTCCGGCGAGCCGGCGACGCCCGAGCCCGTGTCGATCAGCGCGAGCGCGCCGCCGCCGTCGATCAGATAGACGTTGCAGTCGGGGCCGGGGGTGAGCCCCATCCCGCCCCAGGTGCCGCCACCGACGAGATAGGTCGTGTCGGTCAGCTTCATTGCGCCATCTACTCCGGCTTCGCGGCAACGTAGACGCTGGCCATCAGCCCGCCGTCGACGACGAGATCGTGGCCGGAAACGTAGCTCGACCGGTCCGAGCAGAGATAGATGACCGCGTCGGCGATCTCGGAGGGCTGCCCCAGCCGCCGCAGCGCGGCGCCGTCGAAGCGGCTGCGCAGCCGCTCCATCACCTTCTCGCCGACACGCCCGACCGAGCGCGGCGTGTCCGTCGGGCCGGGGCTGACGGAGTTGACCCGGATGCCGTGCTCGCCGAGCTCGGCCGCCATCACCTTCATCAGCGCCACCACGCCCGCCTTCGACGCGCAGTAGCCGACCGAGCCGACGCCGGCGCCCTGCGCGTTGATCGAGGCGATGAAGACGACGGCGCCCGGCCGCTTGGCGGCGATCAGATGGCGGGCGAGGTCGCGGCCGAGGATGAAGCCGGCCGACAGGTTGACGTCCATGTCCTGCCGGAACTTGGCGAGGTCGTAGTCGACGACCGCTATCGCCGGCCGGGCGATCGCCGCGGAGTTGACCACCTGGTCGAGCCGTCCGGCGGCCTTCACCGCCTCGCCGACCAAGGCTTCGCAGCGGACGAGGTCGCTGAGGTCGGCCACGAGCGGAAAGACCCGGGCGCCTTTCGAGCGGACCTCCGCGGCCGATCTTTCGAGGAGAGCGGCATCGCGGTCGACCATGACGACGCCGCCCCAGCCTTCCTCCGCCATGCGCAGCGCGGTGCCGCGGCCGATGCCGCTCGCGGCGCCGGTGACCAGTGCGACGTGATCGGCGTGCTCGCCGGATTTCCTGGTGTCAGGCAAGGCTCGGCTCCTTCGTGGCGGCTGCGCTCGTTGCGACGATCCGGTTGAACAGCCGGCCGATGCCCTCGATCTCGGTCTCCACCGTGTCGCCGGCATCGAGATAGCGCGGCGGCTTGCCGCCCATGCCGACCCCCGACGGGGTCCCCGTGGCGATGACGTCACCGGGCATGAGCGTGCAGAAGGCGCTGATGAACTCGATCAGCTCGGCGACCGGGAAGACCATCTGGTCGGTGGTCGCCTGCTGCTTCTGCACCCCGTTGACCTTGACCGAGATGGCGAGCGATTCGGCCAGGCCGAGCTCGTCGACCGTGGTCATGCAGGGCCCCATCGGCTTGAAGCTGTCGAAGGACTTGGCCCGGGTCCACTGGCCGTCCTTGCGTTGCAGGTCGCGGCAACTGATGTCGTTGAGGACGACGTAGCCGGCGATGTGGTCGATGGCCCTTGCGCGCGGGACGCGGCGCGCCGTGCGGCCGATGACGACGCCGAGCTCGCCCTCCCAGTCGACCTGGTCGGAGATGCCCGGCAGCTCGACCGGTTCGTAGGGGCCGGTGATCGCGCTCGGCATGATGCCGAAGACGATCGGCTCCTCCGGAACCTGGTTGCCGCCCTCGGCCGCGTGGGCGCGGTAGTTGCGGCCGACGGCGATGATCTTGGAGGGCCTCGCGATCGGCGCCAAAAGCTTCAGCGCGGCGAGGTCGTGGGTCAGCGTGTCGACCTTGCCGAGCGCCGCGACCAGGCCCGCGATGTCGCCCAGGGACTCCTCGAAGGGCCGCGCCGCGACCGGGCCGACGGGCTCGAGCACCGTGCCCGGATCGGTCGGGCTGAGCCAGCCCCACGATTGCCTGCCCCGCGCGGTCTCGAAACGGACGAGTCGCATGTTTCCTCCCCGGATTGACGCCGCGGCCCGCCCTCCGGCACCGCGCCGCATTGCCATGCCCAAATCATTATATTATAAAATCCTGCATCGCAAGGGCGTCACGTCGCCGTCGATGCCGGACCACATCCAAGCGGGGGAAACATGCCGAAGATCTCCAGTCGCACCGACGCCGTTCCCCTGTCCGGCATCCGCGAGATGATGGATCTCGCCGCCACGATCCCCGGCGTCCTGCGCCTCGAGATCGGCGACCCGAACTTCCAGACGCCGCGCGCGATCACCGAGGCCGCCTTCGACTGGGCGTCGAGGAACCGCGTCGGCTATCCGCCGAATTCCGGCCTGATGGAGCTGCGCAAGGCGGTCGCGGCGAAGGTCGGCCGCGTCAACGGGCTCGCCTGTGGGGTGGAGAACGTCAACGTCACGGTCGGCGCGACGGGCGCGCTCTATCTCGCGCTTCTCGCCACGATCGAGCCGGGCATGGACGTGCTGGTGCCCGACCCTGGCTGGGCGGGCTATCCCGCGATGGTCGGCCTCGCCGGCGGCAGGGTGTCGCCCTATCCGCTCTCCGCCGACGGCGGCTTCCAGCTCGAAGTCGGCGCGGTCGAGCGGGCGATCACCGGCCGCACCGGCGCCATCATCGTCAATTCGCCCGGCAACCCGACCGGCGTCCTGTTCGCGCGCGACGAGCTGAGGAAGCTGCTCGACCTCGCCGCGCGGCGCGACATCTGGATCATCGCCGACGAGTGCTACGACGAGATCGTCTTCGAGGGCCGGCACCACGCCATCGGCGCGATGGAGGCGATCGATTCCTCGCGCGTGCTGTCGGCCTTCTCCTTCTCCAAGACCTACGCGATGACCGGCTGGCGCCTCGGCTACCTCGTCGCGCCCGCCGCCGTGTCGCGCCACGTGACCCGCATGCAGGCCGCCGCCGTCTCCGCCGCCTCGGCCGTGGCGCAGGCGGCGGGCATCGCCGCGCTCGCGGGCTCGCAGGGCCCCGTCGCGGAGATGGTCGAGGCCTACAGGCGCCGGCGCGACTCCGCCATGGCGCTGCTCGATGCGGCCGGCATCGGCTATGTGCGGCCCGACGGGGCGCTCTACATCATGGTCGATATCCGCGGCACCGGCATGCCGTCGAAGGATGTCGCGCTCGCCTTGCTCAGGGATTGCGCGGTGTGCACCACGCCGGGCAGCGCCTTCGGTGCCGAATGCGAGGGCTTCCTGCGCATCTCGCTCGCGAGCGCGGACGCCGATCTCGTCGAAGGCCTCGGCCGCCTCGCGGCTTACGTCCGGGCCAGGGCGACGGCAGCCGCCTGAGGCCGACGGCCGCACTTACCTACACGCGCTCGGCGAGGCCCGCCTTGTAGCGCGCCAGCGTGTCTTCGAGATGCGCGCGCAGCAGCTTCGTCGCGAGCGCCGGATCGCGCGCCTTGACGGCGTTGAGGATGCCGGTGTGCTGCGTGCGGATCACCCCGAGATGGGCGTCCGACGGCCTCGCCGGCGTGAGCAGCCGGCGGTAGCGGTCGGTGTTGGACATCAGCAGCTCGACAAGATGGATGAGCCAGGTCGAGCGGGCGGCGCGATAGAGCGCCAAGTGGAAGGCGCGGTGCGTCGTGGCGGAAAGCTCGAGGTCGCCGGCCTCGAACGCCGCCACCATCTCCTCGAGCAACTCCGACGCCTCCTCGATCTCCTGGTCGGTGATCAGGGTGCATGCCTTCTCGATCGCGATCCCCTCGAGGATGATCCTCAGCGCGTAGGCGTCGACCATGTCGGCTTCCGACACCTCGGCCACGCGCGCGCCCTTGTTGGGGATGATCTCGACCAGCCGCGCCGCTTCCAGCAGGCGCAGGGCCTCCCGGACCGGGATGAAGCTGACCTTGTTCTCGCTCGCGATGACGTTCAGCCGCAGCGGCTTGCCCGGCTGGTAGCGTCCGTCGAGGATCGCGCGCCGCATGCTCTCGTAGACGCGCTCGACCTGCGAGACAATCGCACGTTCGCCGCCATTACTCTCCACGCGCCAACCCCCTGCTGGACTGCCCGATCGCGACGTCCTGATAGAATGGATATAGATTGCCCGCCACCGGCCGCCATCCCGTCACCTCCGCCCGGTGCACCCAGAAATCGGTCGGCGTGAACAGCGGGATCAGCGGCAGCTCGGCGGCGATCACGTCCTGCACCGTGCCCGCCGCTGCGGCAAGCCCGGCATCGTCGCCCGCCCTGCACCAGGCATCGAAGGCCGCATCGAGCCGCGGAATCGAAGCATGTTGCCAGTTTATCCGACTTTGACCCAAAGTTGAGGTGAATCCGATCAGCGCATCCACAGGGTCTTCCCACAGCCATTTGGACACGAAGCTTTCGGTGCCCTGGCGAAGCCGCTGGTAGAAGGGAAGGAACGGCTTCACCGCCTCGATCGAGATCTCGATGCCGAGCGGGCGAAGCTGGCGGGCGATTTCCCGCGCCGTGCCTTCGAGCACGTCGTCGCGCTGGACGAGGCAGCCGAACGAGAGCGGCCGGCCGTCCTTCCATCGCAGGCCGCGCTCGCCGGGACGCCACCCGGCCGCGTCGAGCAGCCTCGCGGCCTCGGCGAAATCATGGCGGCCCCTGGCATCGACCTCGGGCCGGTAGAACTCGGATTCGGGCGGCAGCGGCCCGTAGGTCGCCCGCCCCTGCCCCGCCACCACCGCCGCGATGATCGCCGCGCGGTCGATCGCGAGCGACATCGCCCGGCGCACGCGCATGTCGTCGAAGCCGAGCTCGCGCCGCGCCCAGTCGAGCGCGAAATAGACGTTGGAAGACTGCTTCGACGTCAGCACGCGAAAGCGGGGATCGCGGCCGACCGCCTCGACGTCCGCCGGCGGCGGCGCATGCAGGCAGTCCACCTCGCCGCGATCGAGCATGCGCAGGCGCTCGGCCGCCGACGTGACCGCCAGCCACTCGACGCCGGCGAGCGGAACCTCGGCGCTGCCGTTGCGCAGGAACGGAGCCGGCGAGCCGGCATAGGTCGGCGCCCGCTCCGTGACCACGCGGTCGTCGGAGAGCGACACGAGCCTGAACGGGCCGGTCCCGTCGGCGACCGAGAAGCCGTAGCTGAACGGATCGTCCTGGTCGCGCGTCGCCTCGTTGAAGATCAGCGTATGCGTGCCCCACAGGAGCGACATCACCCGCGTGGTGGGATAGTGCGAGCGGATGACGATCGCGCGGTCTCCTTCGGACCGGACCGAATCCACCGGATCCCAGTAGTGCCGCTGCGGCGTCCGGCCGTCGCGGATCCGGCAGCGGTGCAGCGCGGCCGCCACCGCCGGCGCATCGCAGGCCGCGCCCGAATGGAAGCGCAGGCCCGGCCGCAGCTCGAACCGCCATTCGAGGCCGTCGGCGCTCTGGCTCCAGGACCGCGCCAGCGACGGCGCCGGCTTCATGTCCGTGCCCTTGACCACGATCGTCTCGTAGACGGCGTTGCTCGGCGGGTCGATATGCGCGCCGCCGACCGGATCGAGCGGGCTGAACTCGTATTCGAAGGCCTCGCGGAGCACGGGGTTCGCGGCGTCGGGCATGAGAATTCCGGGATTGAAGCTGGATGCTGGCGAAGGGACGGGCCGGCCGCGGAGATTTCCCTCCGCGACCGGCCCGCAGGTCGGGAAACGATCAGCTATCCAGCCAGACGTCGTTGTAGAAGGGGTAGAGGTTGAAGCGGTTCGGCCGCCAGCCATGCACCTTCTTGTTGTGCGCCCAGACCGTGTTGGGCGTGTAGATCGGGATGATCGGCAGCTTCTCGGCGACGACGAGCTGCGCCTTGCTGCTGGCCTTCTGCAGCTCCTCGTCGGAGCGGGCGCCTTCCCACTCCTTGAACGCGTCGAGCGCTTCCTTCGCCTCCGGCTGGTCGTTCGGCTGGTAGCCGCGGATGAAGAACGGGATCACGTCCGCCGGCACACTCCACAGCCACTTGTAGCCGAACAGGTCCGCCTTCGGGCGCTGCTCGCGGAAGGCCGCGCCTTCGAGGCTCGTCACCTGCATCTTGATGCCGAGCTCGGCGAACATGTCCGCGATCGCCGCCATGACCTGGTTCTCGATCACGTCGGTGAGGTTGATGGCGATGAAGGCGAGCTTGACGCCGTTCTTCTCGCGCGTGTCGCCGTTGAGCTTCCAGCCCGCCTCGTCGAGAAGCGCTGCGGCGGCGGCCGGATCGTAGTTGTTGAACTTCTTCACCTCCGGCTCGAAATAGCGCCAGCCGCTGGAAGCCGGGCCGTTGGTGACCTCGGCGCCGCCGCGCAGGATCGCCTTGACGATGCCTTCGCGGTCGACGGCGAGGCTGAGCGCGCGGCGCACCCGCAGGTCGTCGAAGCCGAGGTCCGTGCGCTTCATGTTGGGCAGCAGGAAGAAGTTCGACGTCTCGGGGAACTCGAGGACGACGAGGTCCTGGTTCGACTTCAGCCGCTCCACGTCGGCGGCAGGCGGGTTCTTCACGCAGTGGACGGCGCCCGTCTCGATTTCCGGCGCGCGCTGCGACGGCTCCAGGATCGGCACCCATTCGACCGCGTCGAGATGGGCCGCGCCCTTGTTCTCGAAGAAGTCGGCGCCGCCCTTGTAGCCGTCCCAGCGGGCGACGCGGACATGCGAGCCGGACACGAACTCGTCGAGCTTGAACGGGCCGGAGCCGTCCGCTTCCTTGGAGCCGAACGAGCCGACGCCGACCTGCTCGCGCTTGTCGACGTTGGGGATCGCCGCATATTCGGTGGCCAGCACCTCGCCGAGGCCCTGGCGCGGCGACTTCAGGTGGATGACGACCTCGTCGCCGTCGACGTCGATGCCCGAGACCGCCGTGTAGAAGACGGCGTTCTGGCCGACATTCGGCGTGACCATCAGGGTCAGCGCCTTCTGCACCGCCTCGGCGGTGAGCGGCGCGCCGGACTGGAAGGTCCGGCCGGCCGGCACCTTCAGGCGCCACTCGGTCTCGCTCGGCTTGAAGGCGGTCGCGAGATAGGGAACGACGACGCCGTCGAGGTTGCGCACCACGACCGGCTCGTAGATCGCGACGAGGCCCGGATCGGCCCAAGTCGACTTGATCGGGTCGAGGACGCTGAGCGTACGGTCGTAGCCCTCGATCAGTTTGCCGCCCGTCTTCGCCTCGTCGGCGCGGGCCGGAGCGGCGCCGGCGAGCAGTTCGGCGGCGCCGAGGCTCGTCACGCCGAGCGCGGCGGTGAAGCGCACGAAGTCGCGCCGGCTCAGCTTCTTCTCGGTGTACGCGGTGAGTGCACGGGCAACCGGCTGGTCATTCGAATCCACGTCCAATCCTCCCTTGTTTCCCTCTCGTTAAGGTCTCAGGATTTTATAATATCAAATCCTGAAGTCAACAGAACTGCAAAAATTCGCTGTTTTCGCCGGTTTTCGGCATGGAACGGCCGGTTTCCGGCCTTCACAGGCCGGCCATGAAGCGCCGCAGGCTCTCGACCGCGGCCTCGGCGATCCGCTCCTCGCCGCGCCGGCCGGCGCCGGCGACATGGCTGGTGACGATGAGATTCGGCGCGCGCCACAGCGGATGCCCCGGAGGCAGCGGCTCGGGGTCGGTGACGTCGAGCCCGGCCCCGGCGACGCGGCCCGTGGCGAGCGCCTCGATCAGTGCATCCGTATCGACCAGCCCGCCGCGGCCGACATTGACGAGCAACGTCCCGGGCCGGCAGTCGGCCAGCGCCGCACGGCCGATGATCCCGCGCGTTTCCGGTGAAAGCGCGATGCAGGTGACGATCAGGTCGGCGCGCGCCGCAAGGTCGGGGACCGCCGCGAGGCCGTGCACCTCCTCCGCCAGCGGATCGGCACGCGGACGCCGCGTCGCCGCGATGACCTTCATGCCGAAAGCGCGGGCACGCGCGGCGACCGCGCGTCCGATATGGCCCAGCCCGACGAGCAGCAGCGTGCCGCCTTCCAGCGACCGCATGCCGGCGGCGATGCCCTGGTTCCATTCCATGCGCCCCTGCGCGGCGAGCGCGTCGGGCAGCCGCCGGCCGAGCGCCAGCGCCAGCGCCATCGCGTGCTCCGCCACGCTGGGCGCGAGCGCGCCCTCCGCATTGGTCACGACGATGCCGCCCGGAATCCCCGCCGCCTCGAAGCCCTCGCGCCCCGCGGAATTGAAATGCAGCGCGCCGACCGTGTTGCCCGGCGCCGCCAGACGCTCGGTCACCGCGCGCGCCTGCTCCACGGGGGCGTCGATCAGGACGAGGAACCGCGTGCCCGGGAGGGCGGCGAGCAGGTCCGGCAGGCTGCGCACCACGGTCACCTCGGCGCCGTCGACGGCGCGCAACCGCTCCTCGATCACCTGCGCTGCGAAGGGCAATCTCGCCCAGAATGTCACGCGCATCCGGCCCTCCGGCCTTTCGTCATCCACCCGGATGCGGATCCGCCGCCGGGGCGGTCCGTCCGGCCAGAAGCGGGCTTGTCACATACATGTCGCGGGCGAAGCCCTGCAGATGCGAGGCGATCTGGCTGCCGGCCGGCCCGTCGCCGGACACCAGCGCCGCATGATCGGCCCCGATCGACACCGACATCCACCAGGAATTCAGGGCGGCCCGGACCGCGAGCCAGTCCGCCGCGGCCGCGCCGTCGCTCGACGACACGAACGCGAGCACGGGGCAGCGCGGCACGGTGCCGATCCCCTCGCCGCCCGTGCGGGGCGAGACGAGGCACAGGCCCAGAGTGTCGGCCGCATCCGCCAGTTCGAGCGCATGCGGTGCCAGCGTCCCGGCCGCCACGAACAGGAAGGGCGCCCAGCCCCGCTCGCGCATGGCGTCTCGCAGCTCCGCCAGCACGTCGCCGGCACCGGCCGCATCGAAGCTGCCGGATGATAGCCCGTGGCCCGGCAGGTCGAGGGCGATCTTGCGCGCCTCCCGCAGCCCGACCTGGCCGAAGATCGGAAGCAGGGCGTCGAGATCGGCGCCGGTTTCATGCAGGAAGACGAGCGTGAAATGGCCCGAGTGGTCTTCCTCCTCGACGCCGGCGATCGTCTCGCCGTCGCTCAAGCGGAATTCGACCGGCCGCAGCGCCATCGGATCGTCCACCCGTGCACCTGCCCATGGGGTTGGGCAGCATCTCAAGTGGAAATTTTATAATATAATTTGGGCGAGTCAACCACCGCCCACCAGCCTCAACCCGCCGGCCCGGCCCGCCGGCTCTTAAGGTTGTGGACATGGACGTGCTCGCCGCGCCGGACAGGACTGGTCAGCCGGCCGATCGGGGCGCCGTATTTCTTCACCTCGTGGCCGGCGGGAAGGTCGGCGAGGGCGAATTTGTGGCCGAAGGGGATCGGCTGCGGCAGCTTCACCTGCCCGATCCGGTCGCCGCAGCGGACGCGGACAGTGCCCATGAGATCGCGCAGCGCGACCGCCACGTCGTCGTCGTCCGCGATCCGCACCGCGTCCCAGCCGGCATCTTCCGCGGGCCCGCTCACAGCGACGGCCCGATCCGCGTGAAGCATTCCGAGCCCTGCCCCGCCGCCTCGCCCCAGGTCAGCGCGCCGGAGGCGAAGTCGATCAGGGAGGCGAACAGCGCGTCGGCCGCCGCGTCGAGCGACATGCGCGCCTCGAGCACCGCGCTGGCGTCGAAATCGAGCTGGCCCTCCAGCCGCGCGCAGGCGGCCGGATGGGCGCTGATCTTGATGGTCGGCGCGATCAGGCTGCAATAGCTGTTGCCCGGCCCGGTCGTGAACAGGATCATCTGCGTGCCGGAGGCGACGAAGCCGGCCATCGATTCCGGCGAATAGCTCGGCCCGTCCATCAGGTGGAGCCCGCCTGCCGACGGCGGCTCGGCGAAGCCGAGCACGTCCTGCACCGGGTGGCGGCCGGCCTTGGCGATGGCGCCGAGCGATTTCTCCTCGATGGTCGACAGGCCGCCGCGGATGTTCTCCTGCCCGGGATTGTCGCCGAGGAGGTCGACACCGGCCGCCGTGACGGCGCGCTCCCGCGCCACCACCGCGCTGACGATCCTGTCGCCCACGCCCGCATGCGCGCCGCGGCTGTGCAGCGCATGCTCCGCGCCCAGCCATTCCAGCGTCTCACCGACCACGGCCGTCCCGCCGGCATCCACCAGCCGGTCGGCCAGCGCACCAGCGAGCGGATTGGCCGCCAGCCCGGAGCTGGCGTCGGAATGGCCGCATTCGAGCCCGAGATAGAGCTGCGCGACCGGCACCGGCTCGCGCCGCGCGCGAGAGACCTCGCGCGTCAGCCGCACGCCCATGCGCACCGCCCGCGCCACCAGCTCGAACGCGTCCTCATGCGTGTCGTCGAGCGTCACCGCCTCGACCGGCGCCGGCGAGCGGCGGGCGATCTCCGCCGCAACCGCGTCGGACGACTTGCGGTCCGCGCCGACGATCAGCACCGCGCCGTTGTTGGGATTCGCACCGAGGCCGACGAGCTGGCGGAAATGCAGCTCCTTGTCGGCGCCGAACTGGCCGCGCCCGTAGGGCGTGGCGACCAGCCTGCATCCCGGCAGCGCGGCCGCGATCTGGCCGGCCGGCGCCGCGACGAGGCCGTTGATGCCGAGCACCAGCAGGTGGTTGCGCGTGCCGGCGCGGCCGCCTGCGCGTGGAAATCCGAGAAAGGTCCGTTCCGCCATCGCAGCGCTTTCCGGCCGCTCCGCCCGTTCTAGCTCCAGGCGAGGTGGCGGCCACCCGTCGCCTGAAGATCGGCGCCGGTGATGTAGGACCCGGCCTCGGAGCAGAACAGGAGCGCGGCACCCGCCATCTCGGAGGGCCGTCCGGCCCGCCGCATCGGGCTGCAATCCTGCTCGATCGCCCTCCAGGCTGCGGCGTCCTCGCGGCGCCATTTGTTGCGTTCCGTCGCGATCAGCCCCGGCGACAAATTGTTGATGGTGATGCCGTGCGGCGCGTATTCGCGCGCGAGGTTGAAGGCGAGGTTGTTCTGCGCGCTCTTGAGCGCCGCATAGACCGACAGCACCGGCTCGGGCGCGATCTGGTTGACGCTGCCGATCGTCAGGATGCGGCCGAAGCCTGCCTCCCGCATCGACGGCAGCACCGCCTGCATCAGCTCGATCGTCGCCTTGAAGTTGACCTGTATCTGCCGCTCGATCTGCTCGGCCGTCACGTCCTCGAACGGCGTGCGGTACTGGATCGAGGCGCAGACCACGAGCACGTCGAGGCCGCCGAGCAGCCTTCGCGCCTCCGCGGCGCTGCGGCCCGCCTCGCCCGCCACGGCGAAATCCGCCTCGACCGCCGCGCCTTTCCGGCCGCGGCCGGTGATCTCGGCCACCGTCGCGTCGGCCGCGTCGTCGCGGCCGAAACCGATGTCGGCCGCCCGTGCATACTGGATCGCCACGTCCGCCCCGGCCTCGGCGAAGGCCAGCGCGATCTCGCGGCCGATGCTGACGCTGCCGCCGGTCACCAGCGCCTTGCGCCCGGCCATCGAGAAGCGCTCCGCCACGCGGCGCTCGTTGTCCAGTCCGTCCCGTCCGGCCGCCATCGCCTTCCCCTGCTGCATTCGTGTCCGCGCCGGGCTATGCCGTCAGCCGCGCGCCCGTCTCGCCGTCGAACAGGTGGACATGGCCGGGATCGGCCGCGAGCCGCACCGTCTCGCCCGGCCTGACGTCGATGCGCTCGTGCAGCGTCACGACGATCGGGTCGTTGCCCGCCTTGACGAAGAGCAGCGTGTCGGCGCCGGTCGGCTCCACCACCTCGACGGTCGCCTCGATCTCGCCGTCGGGCCTGACGCGAAGCTGCTCGGGCCGGATACCCCACGCGACCCGCCTGCCGTCCCAGCGCTGCCGCGCATGTTCGGGCAGCGTCAGGCTGATGTCCTTCCCCTGCAACCGGCCTTCCTCGATCCGCCCCTCGATCACGTTCATCGACGGCGAGCCGATGAACTGCGCCACGAAGCGGTTGGCCGGCCGGTCGTAGAGGTCGAGCGGCGTGCCGATCTGCTCGATGATGCCGTCGTGCATGACGACGATCTTGTCGGCCATGGTCATGGCCTCGACCTGGTCGTGGGTGACGTAGATCGTCGTGGTGTGGAGCTGCTGGTGCAGCCCCTTGATCTCGGTGCGCATCTGCACGCGCAGCTTGGCGTCGAGGTTCGACAGCGGCTCGTCGAGCAGGAACACGGCCGGGTCGCGCACGATGGCGCGGCCCATGGCGACGCGCTGGCGCTGGCCGCCGGACAGCTCGCGCGGGTAGCGGTCGAGCAGGTTCTCCAGCCCGAGGATCTTCGCCGCGCGGCCGACCTTGGCCTCCATCTCCGCGCCGGGCGCATGCCGCAGGCGCATCGAGAAGCCCATGTTCTGGCGCACCGTCATGTGCGGGTAGAGCGCGTAGTTCTGGAACACCATGGCGATGTCGCGGTCCTTCGGCGCGACGTCGTTGACGACGCGATCGCCGATCCGCACCGTGCCGGCGCTGATCGCCTCCAGCCCGGCGACCATCCTGAGCAGGGTCGACTTGCCGCAGCCCGACGGCCCGACGAGGATGACGAACTCCCCGTCGGCGATGTCGATCGAGACGCCGCGGATCGCCTCCACCGCGCCGTACATCTTGCGGACGTTCTCTATCGAAACGCTCGCCATTGCCCTTCCTCCCGGCTCGTCCTATCTGGCAACGGATTGCCGGGCGCCGTCAACCGCGGCCGCCTCGGCGGCGAGCGGGATGCGGTAGACCCGCGCGGCCGTGCCCCGGAAGATCATGTCCTTGTCGTCCTCGGGGAGATCCTCCAGCACCGCCTCCAGGTTGCGGAGTTGGTCGTCCACGCGGCACATCAGCTTCTCGACCGGATAGTTGCTCGTCCACATGCAGCGGTCGGCGCCGAACGCCTCGACCACCATGCGCACCGGCCCGGCGATCCGCTCGGGCGCCCAGCCGCGGTCGATCACCCACAGGCCCGACAGCTTGACCGCCATGTTCGGGCATGCCGCGCAGGCGCGCATGCCTTCGCTCCATTCGGCCGCGTCCTGCGGCGTGTCGTGCAGCGGCGTGCCGAGATGGTTGACGACGATCTGCAGGTCCGGGAAGGCACGCGCCACCCCGGCCAGCTCGGCGAGCTGCGCCGGCACCACCAGCGTGTCGAACACCAGCCCGCGCCGGTCGAGCTCGGCGAGCCCGCGCCGGAACTCCGGCGTGCCCATGATGTCGGGCGTCTCGACGAAGCGCCATCGCGGCCGCGTCGCGTCCCAGGCGAGCGACATGCGGATGCCGCGCATGCGCGGCGACCGCTGGAAGCCGGACAGGACCTCGCCTGCGTCCGGGCGCCGCAGGTCGACATAGCCCACCGACGCGGCGGGCATTCTGCCGCCGTCGGCCTGCCCCTCGACCCACTCGACCTCGCCCGCGCCCGGCGCGTTGGCGCTCGATTCGACGAAGACCGAGGCGACGACGCCGGTGCCCGCCATGTCGCGCGCATAGTCGCTCGCCAGATAGTCGTGCTTGATTCCCGTATGGTCGCCGAACGGGCGCGGCGGCGCGTCCGGGCTCAGCCAGTCATAGGGGAAGTGGCCGAGTTTCCACAGGTGATGGTGAGCATCGATCCTTTGCCGCAACGGTCGAACTTTCAGCCGATTAAAACAGGTCCATTGATAGTTCTGTTGTTCGGGATCGTCAATCGCCCGCACCTCGTCGACGTTCCGATGCGCATCGTTTGACAGCAATAACAGGATTACATATGGTTCTGTTAATCGGGAATTCGGACCGGCCATCGGCCGGAGCCGTGGAGGCCATTTCGGGCATATGGGAGGAAGCCATGCTCAAATTGCTTGCCGCCGGGCTCATCGCGAGCGCGGCGATCGTGGGAACAGCCGGCATCGCCGCCGCTGATCCCGTCACCATCACGTTCCGCTTCAACGACACCGAGCAGGAAGTCCGCGGGGCGATCGACGAGTTCCAGAAGCAGAACCCCGACATCAAGGTCGAGCTGCAGCGCATCGGCTGGAAGGACGCGCGCAACCAGTTCCTGCGCGAGGCCGCCGTCGGCCAGGGGCCGGACGTCGCCCACGTGGCGCAGGTCTGGGTCACCGAGATGGGCGACGCGGGCGCCACGCTCGCGCTCGACGATTTCCTGCAGAAGGATCCGCCGCCCAACGGCTTCGCCGACTTCGCCGCGCAGGACCTCGCCCACGGCAAGGACGGCAAGATCTACGGCCTGCCCTGGACGACCGACACCTGGGCGATGGTCTACCGCACCGACCTGCTCAAGGAGGCCGGCATAGACAGTCTGCCGACGACCTGGGAGGACATGCGCAAGGACAGCGAGGCCGTCTACAAGAAGACCGGCAAGGCCGGCTTCGGCTTCCCGGCCGGCAGCTCCGCCTCCGGCGCCATGTGGTTCCTCGCCAACTTCTACTGGTGGTCGGAAGGCAAGGCGCTGATCGTGCAGAAGCAGGACGGCTCCTACGCGCTCGGCCTGGAGCCCGCGGACGTCGTCGCGGCGATGAACTACTACAAGCAGTACATGGACGGCGGCGACAACCCGCAGTCGAACCTCGCCGCCAGCGACGCGCACGATCCGGCGATCATGCAGGCGCTCGTCAGCGGCAACCAGGCGATGGGCGCCATGCCGCCCAACACCTACAAGGAAATCCTCAAGGCCTATGCCGACGCCAATCCGGGCAAGGAGCCGCCTTTCGCGTCGGGTCCCTTCCCGCACCAGCCGGACACCAAGAGCTCGATGATCGGCGGCCGCATGCTCGTCATCAACGCCAACACCAAGCATCCGGACGAGGCGTGGAAGTTCGTCAAGTACATGGCCTCGCAGGGCGTCTTCGCGAATTTCTACCGCACCCAGTTCCCGGCGCAGAACTCGCTGTTGAAGCAGATCGACTTCGGCGCTCCGCTGAAGGGCTTCGCCGAGCAGTTCCCCTTCGCCCGCACCTGGGGCGCCTATGCCAGCGGGCCGGTTCCGATCGGCACGCTGTGGAACGCCACGCAGCGCGCCTTCGGCAAGGCCTTGTCGGGACAGGTCTCGACGGAGGATGCTGCCAAGGAGCTGCTGGCCGAAATCGGCAAGCAGATGCCGTAAGATCGGTCGAGACGTAGAACCGGGTCCAGGAGCAGCATGCGCGACAGGCTTTTCATCACCACGATGCTGCTGCCGTCGATGGTGCTCCTGGTCCTCTTCTACGGCTATCCGATCTTCGACAACCTGCGCATCTCCTTCACCGACCTGTCGCTGCTCGGCATGAAGAAGGGCGGCAACTGGGTCGGCCTCGCCAACTACCGCGAGCTGTTCCACAGCGGCGAATTCAACCACATCCTCTTCAACACCTTCATCTGGCTGACGGCCACCTCGGTCGTGCTGCGCCTGCTGTTCGGCCTGGGCATCGCGCTGCTGCTCAATACCCGCGCCATGCGTGTGCTGCGGCTCGCCGCCGTCTCGCGCTTCGCGCTCCTCATCCCCTGGGCGACGCCGCCGATCGTGGCGGTGGTGATCTGGCGCTTCCTCCTGGAGCGCAACGGCTTCGTCAACGATGCCCTCATCGGCCTCGGCCTCATCAGCCAGCCGATCGCCTTCCTCGCCGACATCCGCACCGTCTGGCCCTCGATCGTGCTGATCATGCTGTGGAACACGGTGCCGCTGATCGCGCTGTCGCTGCTCTCCAGCCTGCAGACCGTGCCGGAGGAATATTACGAGGCGGCCGAACTCGACGGCGCGACTTCGTGGCAAACCTTCCGCTTCGTGACGCTGCCCTTCCTGATGCCCGCCATCCTCGTGCTGGGGCTGATGTCGGTGTTCTGGTCGTTCAACAACTTCGTCTATGTCTGGCTCGCCACCGGCGCCGGTCCGGGCACCTTCACCAACGTGCTCGCCACCGAGGTCTACCTGAAGGCCTTCGTCGATTTCCGCCTCGGCTACAGCTCGGCCATCGGCATGGTGATGGCGGTCGTCATGGGCGCCTTCGGCATCCTGTACCTGCGGCTCGTCGCGCAGCGCCAGCTCGAGGAGACGCTGTGATGGCCGCGACCGGCTCCCGCCACTGGCGCGACCCCGGCGCCTGGCGGCTCATCGTCATCCTGCTGTTCGCCGTCGTCACGCTGTTCGTGCTGGTCTACCCGGCGATCTACGTTCTGGTCGGCTCGTTCCGTCCCGGCGGCGGCCTGCTGTCGTCGACCGAGACGCTCACCTTCCGCAACTATCTCCGCATCTTCCAGGCGGGCTTCGGCCGCTTCATCTTCAACAGCCTGGTCATCTGCGTGGTCGCCACCGTGGTGTCGACCGCGCTGTCGATCATGGCGGCCTACGCCTTCTCGCGCTTCGAGTTCCGCTTCAAGCGCACCCTGTTCATGGCGATTCTGTTCGGCCAGGTCTTCCCGTGGATCGTGCTGATCAACCCGCTCTTCGTGGCCTTCGCCACGCTCAACCTGATCAACAGCTATGTCGGGATGATCCTGACCTACACCGCTTTCACCATCCCCTTCTCAGTCTACATGCTGGTCGGCTATCTGGTGACGGTGCCCAAGAGCCTCGACGAGGCGGCAATCATCGACGGTGCCTCGCGCTGGCAGGTGATCTGGATGATCATCTGCCCGGTCATGCTGCCCGGTTTCGTGGCGACCGCCACCTACGCCTTCCTGCTCTGCTGGACCGAATATCTGTTCGCACTCGCCTTCCTCACGCAGACCGAGCTGAAGACGCTGCCGCTCGGCCTCTACCAGTATTTCGGAGACGACTACGTCGACTGGGGCGCTGTGATGGCGGCCTCGGTGGTGACGACGCTGCCCGTCTTCCTGCTGTTCCTGCCGATCCAGGGCCGCATCTCGCCCGGACGCGTCGCCGGCGCCGTCAAGTGACGAGGCGTCGTTGACCGCGCCCGTCATCGACAGGGTCCGCGTCGCGCTCGTCGCCGCGCCGCTCGAAACGCCGATCGTCGCGCCCTTCGGCACGGTCACCACCCGCCACAACATCCTCGTCCGCATCGAGACGGTCGACGGCGCGTGGGGCGTCGGCGAGGCGTGGGGCAACTTCCCGCCCTGGGGCTGCCGCGAGCGCGTCGACATCCTGACCAACGTGGTCCGCCCGGCGCTCGTCGGCCGCACGCTCGACGACCCGGCCGCGCTCTACGGGATGCTGGCGGGCACCATGCGCGCGCTCGCCAACCAGCTCGGCGCCGTCGGTCCCTTCCAGCAGGCGCTGTGCGGCGCCGACATCGCGATGTGGGACCTGCTCGCCCGCCGCGCCGGCCTGCCGCTCTGCGACTATATCCGCGGCAGCACGTCGCTCGGTGGCGTCGACGTCTACGCCACCAACCTGCCGATCCGCCGCCCGGCGGCGATCGAGGACATGGCCGCCCTCGGCCACACCCGCTTCAAGTTCCGCGTCCCCGGCAGCGACCCGCAACTCCTCGACCGGCTGCGCGAAGCCCGCACTATTGCCGGCGCGCGGCCGCTGATGGCCGACGCAACGCAGTCCTTCACGCTCGAGACGTTGCGCCCGCTGGCCGCCGCGCTCGCCGGGCTGGAGCTGGGCTGGCTGGAGGAGCCGTTCCTCGTCGACGATCCTGACGCCTATGTCGCGTGGTGCGACGAGCCCGTGCGCCCGCCGGTGGCGCTCGGCGAGAATGCCTACCGCCTCGCCGGCTTCCGGCACATCCTCGACACCATCCGGCCGGACGTCGTCCAGCCCGACATCACCAAGACCGGCGGCATCAGCGAGGGCGGCCGCGTCTGCCGCGAAATCCTCGCCGCCGGCCGCCGCGCCTGCCTGCACATGTATGGCGGTCCCGTCGGCCTCTACGCCAGCGCCCATCTCAGCGCCGCGATCGACGGCATGTCCTGGCTGGAGATGGATTCGCTGCCCAACCCGCTGTTCGACATGCTGCTCGAAGAAGCGCCTGTGGTCGAGGACGGCAGGCAGCGCCTGTCCGGTGCGCCCGGGCTGGGCGACGTCGTCAGGCAGGAGGTTTTCGAGCGCTTCGAGGTCCGGTAGGCATGGCCGCAGCCCTGCGCGATTGTGACAAGACGGCGCTTATGCGCTAGTGACATCGCCGCCCTGCGCCGGCGGTGTTTCCGAGGGAGCCGGCAGCGGCACCGGGAGAACGAGTGTGAAGCAGCCTTCCAAGTCGCCGCCGAAACAGGCCCGCTCCATGCGCGCAGCCGATCGCCCGCAGCGTCTGGGCATCTCCACCTATCGCCGCGTCGCCTCGGTGCTGCGCCGCCGCATTTCCTCCGGCGAGTGGCAGCCGGGCGATCGCCTGCCGGCGCTCGACGCGCTGGTCGAGGAATTCGAGGTCGGCCGCGTCACCGTCCGCCACGCGCTCGACCTCCTGGCCGACGAGGGACTGATCGCCCGCCATCGCGACCGGCGCGGCAGCTCGGTCACCGCCCACCCGCTCGACCGCCGCTGGTTCACGCTGGCGCTCAACCTGGCCGAGCTGGAGACCCATTCCTCATCGATCGTCGTCACCGAGCTGGAAAGCGGGCCGTGGGGGCGGCCGCTGCCCGTCGCGCCGGCCGAGGGCCGCCAGAGCGAGGCCTATCACCGCGTCGTCCACCTGCACCATCATTCCGAGTTCCCGCATCCCGTCGCCATGACCGAGATCCTGATCGACAGCGCGACCTATGCGGGTCTCGACAGCAAGGCCGGCGAAACGCGGCCGATCCTCGAACGGCTGGCCGCGCGCCACGCAGATCTCGGCCAGATCCAGCAGACGCTGACCATCGGCGAGGCCGACCTGAAGCTCGCCCGCAACCTCGGCATCCACGAGGCCGCGCCGATCGCCGAGCTGCGCCGCATCATCCGCGACGGCACCGGCACGATCATCTATTTCGGCCACCTCTTCTTCCGCGGCGACCTCGTTCGGCTCGACTTCTCCGTCGACCTGAAGGGCTAGCGCCCCGCGCCACCCTCGCCCCGGTCACCCTTCGGCACCCCTTCCGGTTGTGTATCATCTGATACCAGCCGGCGGGCGGTCCGCCGGATAGGCTGCCAGCGAGTGGAGGAGAAGGTGCCGGAAATCGAACGACACGGGATGCGGGCCGGGCGTGCCTGCGGGACGGCCGTCTGATGCGCGCCTTCCGCTACGTGCTGGGGCGGCTGGTCAAGGCCTGCCTCATCGTGCTCGCCGTCGCTATCCTCAACTTCCTGCTGATCAGGGTCGCGCCGGGCGACCCGGCCACCGTGATCGCCGGCCAGAGCGGCGACGCCGACGCGACCTACCTCGCCCAGCTCCGCTCCGATTTCGGCCTCGACGAGCCGCTGCCGGTGCAGCTCGGCATCTATCTCCAGAAGCTCGCCGTACTCGATTTCGGCATGAGCTACCGCGAGCGCCGTCCGGTCGCCGACATCATCTGGGAGCGGCTGCCCTCGACGCTGGAGATCACAGCCACCGCCTTCGTTCTGGCGCTCGCCGCGGGCGTGCTGCTGGGCACGCTGGCGGCGGTCAACCGCGGCGGCGTCTGGGACCGCGTCTCGACCGCCGTCTCGCTGATCTTCTACGCGACGCCGCTGTTCTGGGTCGGCCTGCTGCTGGTGCTGGTCTTCTCGGTCGAGCTCAACTGGCTGCCCGCCTTCGGGCGCACCATGATCGGCGGGCCGGAGAGCGGATTCCCGGCCCTCCTCGACCGGCTGCGCCACCTCGTCCTGCCGGTGCTGACGCTCACCCTTTTCTACCTCGCGCTCTACGCGCGCATGACCCGCGCCAGCATGGTCGAGACGCTCGACATGGACTTCATCAAGACGGCGCGGGCCAAGGGCGTCGGCCGCCGCCGCATCCTCTTCGTGCACGCGCTGCGCAATGCCGTGCTGCCGATCGTCACGCTCGCCGGCGTGCAGGTCGGACAGCTCCTCAGCGGCGCGATCATCATCGAGACGATCTTCGGCTGGCCCGGCCTCGGCCTGCTCGCCTTCAACGCGGTGCTCCAGCGCGACTACAACACGCTGCTCGCCGTCTTCTTCGTCACCTCGCTGCTCGTCGTGGTCGCCAACCTGATCGTCGACGGGCTCTATCTGCTCATCGACCCGCGCACGGGGGCCCGCGCATGAGACGCCTGGCCGCCCGCCTGCCGCGCAGGGACATCGTCTTCGTCGCCTCGGCCGCGATCCTGCTCGTCGTTGTCGCCATGGCGCTGTCGGCGCCGTTCGTCTTCCCGGGCGGCCCGTGGGAGGTGGTCGGCCCGCCGATGGCGCGGCCGCTGAGCGACGGCTTCCTGCTCGGCACCGACACGATCGGCCGCAGCCTGCTGTCGGGCATCTTCTACGGCGCCCGCGTCTCGCTGCTGGTCGGCATCGTCGCCACCGCCCTGCCCTTCCTGCTCGGCATGCTCGTCGGCGCCGTCGCCGGCTATTATGGCGGCGTCGTCGACGACGCGCTGATGCGGCTCACCGAGCTGTTCCAGACCGTTCCGCACTTCATGCTCGCCCTCGTGCTGGTGGCGATCCTGACGCCAAGCATCGGCTCCATCATCATCGCCATCTCGGTCGTCTCGTGGCCGCCTGTCGCCCGCCTCGTGCGCGGCGAGTTCCTCATCTTGCGCAACCGCGAGTTCGTCGAGGCCGCCGTGCTGTCGGGCCGCGGCGACGCCTCGATCATCCTGCGCGAGATCCTGCCCAACGCGCTCGGCCCGATCGTCGTCATGGCCTCGCTGATGGTGGCGACCGCGATCCTGCTGGAGGCGGCAATCAGCTTCATCGGCCTCGGCGACCCCAACCTGATGAGCTGGGGCTACATGGTCGGCGCCTCGCGCACCGTGCTGCGCACCGCCTGGTGGGTGAGCGTGATGCCGGGACTGGCCGTCTTCCTCACCGTGCTCGCCATCAACTTCCTCGGCGAGGCGCTGAACGAGGCGCTCAACCCGCGCAGCGCACTGGGGACGATGCGATGACCGCCGACGCGCTCAGGGTCGAGGGCCTGACGGTCGCGCTGCCGGCGTCCGGCCAGCGGGCGCATGCGGCCGAGGACATCTCGTTCTCGCTGCGCCGCGGCGAGACGCTCTGCATGGTGGGCGAATCGGGCTCCGGCAAGTCGGTCGTCGCCCACGCCGTGATGGGCCTGCTGCCCGCCAGCCTGCGGCTGACGGCCGGCCGCATCCTGCTCGAAGGCGGGGAGATCCAGGGCCTCGGCGAGGCGGGCTTCCGGCGCATCCGCAGCCGCCGCCTGTCGATGATCTTCCAGGAGCCGATGACGGCCCTCAACCCGCTGATGCGGATCGGCGACCAGAT
>JAFKJY010000180.1 GCA_017305835.1 Hyphomicrobiales bacterium | reverse complement strand
ATGCTGGTGGGCGAGGCGCCGGGCCGCGACGAGGACATCGAAGGCCTGCCCTTCGTCGGCCGCTCGGGCCGCCTGCTCGACCGCATGCTCGGCGCGATCGGCCGCGACCGGACCTCCGTCTACATCGCCAACGTCATCCCGTGGCGGCCGCCGGGCAACCGCGACCCGTCGCCGCTGGAGACGGAGATCTGCCGGCCCTTCATCGAGCGGCAGATCGAGCTCGCCGCGCCGAAGGTGCTGGTGACGCTCGGCAACCCGTCGACCAAGCTGCTGCTCAAGGCGCAGTCCGGCATCATGCGCATGCGCGGCAACTGGACGACCTACGCGACCGCCTCGGGCGCCGAGATCCCGGCCATGCCGACGCTGCATCCGGCCTACCTGCTGCGCAACCCGGCGCACAAGCGGCTGGCCTGGCGCGATTTCCTCGAAGTGAAGGCGCGGCTTTCCGGCTGAGGCCTGCCGGCCTCACCGGCCGTCGCCGTGGCGGGCGAGCCGCGCCAGCATGGCGGCCGTCGCGCGCAAGGCGGTCCGCTCCTCGGCGGTCAGCGCACCGGCGATCGCCTGCTCCAGCCAGGCGCGGCGCGCGCCGAGCTCGGCCGCCAGCGCGTCGCGGCCGGCGGGCGCCAGCGCGATCACGATCTCGCGCCGATCGGCCTCGCTGCGCCGCCGCTCGATGCAGCCTTCCCGCTCCAGGGCTGCGACGATGCGGGTCAGCGATTGCGGCTGCAGGCCCTCCTCCTCGGCCAGCCGGGCCGCCGTCTGCGGCCCCAGCCGCGCCAGCGTGCCGAGCAGGCTCATGCCCGACAGCGAGACGCCGCCGCGCGGCCGGCGCGCGCGCAGGCGCCGCCCGAGGGCGAGCACGGCCCGCAGCAGCTCGACGGCCGTCTCATGATCGTCCCTGCCTGTGCCCATGGGCGTTGTCCGCGCGATCCCGATTGATCAGATCATACGCATAGCGTATCAAATCCGCCGCAACAAGCAGGGTACGGGACGGTGGCGGAGAACCGGACGCGCGTGTTCCAATGGTCCAATGGCGGGCCGCCGGACTGGCCGACGGTGGCGGCCGTGGCGCTGTGCATGGCCGGCTCGATCCTGCTGGCGCAGCGGCACGGCCAGTTGCCGGCCGGCCTCGCCGTCGCGTTCGGCGCGCTGCTCGCCGGCAATGCCCGCTCGGGCGGCGC
>JAFKJY010000046.1 GCA_017305835.1 Hyphomicrobiales bacterium | reverse complement strand
CTTTCGCAGCGGCGGCGGGCTGTTCTCGCCGCCGCGCAGCGTACGGGCGGTCGACGGCATCTCCTTCTCCATCGCGGCAGGAGAGACGGTCGGGCTCGTCGGCGAAAGCGGCTGCGGCAAGACGACGGTCGGCCGCCTGGTGCTGCGCCTGCTGGAGCCGACGGGCGGCACCGTCGCCTTCGACGGCGTCGACCTGCGGAGCCTCGACCCGGCCCGCATGCGGGCGATGCGCCGCGACCTGCAGATCATCTTCCAGGATCCGCTCGGCGCGCTCAACCCGCGCATGAGCGTCGGCGAGCTGATCATGGAGCCGCTGGTCATCCACGGCGTCGGCGACGCGGTCGACCGCCAGCGGCGGCTGGCCGAGCTGCTCGGCCTCGTCGGCCTCGCCAGCTACCATGCCGGCCGCTTCCCGCACGAGTTCTCCGGCGGCCAGCGCCAGCGCATCTGCATCGCCCGCGCGCTGGCGCTCAACCCGCGCTTCATCGTCTGCGACGAGGCGGCCTCGGCGCTCGACGTCTCGATCCAGGCGCAGATTCTCAACCTGCTCCAGGACCTCAGGAACGAGCTCAGCCTGACCTACCTGTTCATCAGCCACGACCTCGGCGTCATCCGCCACATCTCCGACCGCATCATGGTGATGTATCTCGGGCAGATCGTGGAGAGCGGGGCCAAGCGCGAGATCTTCGAGGCGCCGGCCCACCCCTACACGGTCGCGCTGCTGCGCTCGGCTCCGTCGCGCCGGCGCGGCAAGACGCGCTTCTCGGCGATCAAGGGCGAGCTGCCGAGCCCGTCCAACCCGCCAGCGGGCTGCCGCTTCCATACACGCTGCCCGATCGCGCGCGAGGTCTGCCGCACCACGCCGCCACCGCTGGCCGCGGTCAGCGCCGGCAATCATCGGGCGGCCTGTCATTTTGCCGGCGAAATGACGCTGTAAGGACGGCGCGCCGGCCCGCGCCTCAGAAGGCCGGTGTCCGGTAGAGGATCTCGCCGCCGAGGCGGATCTCGGTGTCCACAAGGTAGGGCTTCACCAGCTCCGGGTCGATGACCATGCCGAGGCCGGGCGCGTCGGGGGCGCTGATCTCGCCGCTTCCGTCCGGCACGATGTGGTTGGCGGTGATCGCCCTGGCCAGCGCCTTCGGCGCGGCGGGGTATTCGCAGATGCGGCTTTGCGCGAGGCCGGCGAAGGGCTGCATCGAGGCCGACAGCGCCAGATGCGAGGTGAAGGTGTGGTTGACGTAGGTGACGCCGCGCGCGACCGCCATGTCGGCCACGATCTTGGCCGGGCCGATGCCGCCGATGCGGCCGCAGTCGATCTGCACGAAGCCAATGTCGCCGTAGGAGAGCAGATGCGCGGCCATGTGGACGTTGTGGGCGGCCTCGCCGCCGGCGATGCGCACGCGCGAGCGGCGCGCCGCGAGCGCCGCGTAGGCTTCGAGCGCGCCGGCGTGGAAGGGCTCCTCCAGCCACAGCGCGCCGGCCTCGTCGAGCGGCTTCAGCCGGGCCGCGGCCGCCTCCAGGTCCTCGCCGAACACCTGGCCGACGTCGACCATCAGATAGGCGTCCGGCCCCAGCCCCTCGCGGGCGGCGGCAAAGTGGTCGGCATCGGCCTGCACGCCGGCGAGCCCGATCGGCCCCCAGCCGAACTTGGCGGCCGAGAAGCCGTCGTGCAGGGCCGCACGCGCCCGCTCCAGCGTCTCCTGCGGCGTGTCGCCGAACAGCAGCGAGGCGTAGGGCGTCTTGGCCAACGCCCGGTCGTAGCCGAGCAGCCGCCACACCGGCTCGCCGAGCTTCCTGCCGAGCAGGTCCCAGCACGCCATCTCGATGCCGGAGAAGGTGTGCGGCGCCTGCAGCAAGTCCATCGAGCGGTAGGCGACGAGCGCGGCGATGCGGGCGATGTCGGCGGGTGTCTCCAGGCTCTGGCCGAGCACCGATTCGCCGACCGGGCGGCACACGCCGTGCGACTTCGGGCAGACGAAGGCCGCGATCGAGGGCAGCGGCGCGGCCTCGCATTCGCCCCAGCCGACCAGCCCGCCGGCGGCGACGCGCACCAGCAACGCGTCCTGGCTGCCGTCCGCCTCGTCGGTGATCTCGGGCATGGCGAGGTAGAAGAGGTCGACCGCCTCGATCTTCATGCTGGGATCCGGGCCTGCTTCAGCGCCGCGAATAGAGCGTGGCGCTGGGGTTGAAGGTCGCGATGTCGTCGAGCGGGTACATGGGCCGCGCGCAGATCGTGTGGCCGAGGCTCTTCAGGTCGGCCGACGTCGCGCCGGGCGCGTCGATGTTGAAGTTCTTCTCAGCCCACGCCTCGAACATGTGGTGCTCGGTATGCGGCGACTTCACCACGATCAGGTCGAAGTCCGGCGGGTTGCAGCCGTTGGCATAGTACATCGCGCGGTCGAACAGGCTGATGGTCTTCGACAGCACCACGACCGTGAAATTGCCGAAGGTCAGCACCGCCGTCGGCCCCGCGTCGAGCGGCGTCTTCATCGTCTCCAGCCGCGCCTGACCGTCGGAGAGCAGCTTGACGCGGGCCTCGACCGCCATCGGGACGTAGCGGCGCCTGTCGTGGTAGCCGCCGAGGCTCACTTTGATCGTGGCGCCGACGCCGGCCTTGTGAGCCGCAGCAGCCGCCGCCGGATCGACGATCTGCGCCAGCACGCGGCCCTCGTAGCCCGCCTCGCGCAGCGCCGCGATGATGGCGTTGGAATCGCCCGTCGCGCCCGAGGAGGTGGCGTCCGCCGCGTCTGTGAAGATCAGCGGCCCCTTCATCGTCTTCGCCTGGGCGATCGCCCGCTCCAGCGGGATGAGCTTGCCCTGCATGCGGAAGCGCTGCGGCCAGAACTCGCCGGCCAGCCGGATCGCCTCGCGCTCGGCTGTCGCCGGGTCGCCGTCGGTCGACACAAGCACCTGCGAGCACAGCTCCGGCACGTCGGTGAACGGGTTGCCGATCATGATGCCGGCCGACAGCGCGGTGCCGTCGCGCTCGATGCGCTGGCACTCGCGGATCATGTCGCCGTAGCAGCCGGTGGCGGTGATGAGCTCGTCGCCGCGCACCAGCGCGGGGATGACGACGCGCGCGATCACCGGCTTCACGCCCTTGTCGAGGATCTTCAGCAGCAGCCTGGCCGCGCGCATGCCGGTGTCGCCGAAGTCGACATGCGGATAGGTGTGATAGAGCGCCAGCCCGTTCACCTGTTTCAGCATGCGGTCCGTGCAGATGCCGTGCAGGTCGAGCGACATGACGATCGGCTTGTCGGGACCCGCCATGCGGCGGATCTCGGTCAGCAGGTGGCCCTCGGGATCGAGCTCGCCCTCGGCTCCCATCGCGCCGTGCAGGCAGGCATAGACCGCGTCGGCCTCGCCGATGCGGGCCTCGACGGCAGCCAGCACCTGCCGCGACAGCGTCTTCCATCCCGCCGCGGAGAGGATGCCGGCGCTGCCCGCCGCGGCCAGGATCGTGGGGATCACCTCGACGTCCGGCCGCCCGTCGAACACCGAGAAGGCGCCGCCCAGCTCGGTGTTGAGGCCGCGATGCGCGGTGAGCCGGTCGCCCTCGATGACGTGGAAGTTCTCGTAGCCGGACGGGAGGGGATTGAAGGAGGAGATCTCCTGCTTCACCTCGAAGACCAGTATCCTCGGCATCGTCTCGCGCCCTCGCGGTCGAATTGAGCCGCGCGGATTCGCGCGGCGGTCGCTCAGGACCAGTCGTCCCGGTAGTCCTGCATCACCACGCCCACCGCGTCGCCGCGCGACACGCGGCCGGGGCCTGCGCCCATCCACAGCACGCCGCTCATGCCGTAGCGCAGCTCGATCGGCGGGTTGTCGACGTCCTCGATGAAGTGCAGCCAGCCGGCGAGCTCGCCCGCCTCGACGTCCTCGCCGACATTGTGGGTCGGCTCGAACAGGCCGGCGCGCGGCGAGAAGACATAGGCCTTCGGATCGCGCACCATCATGTGCCGGGTCTTCGGCGCGCCGTCTCGCTGCGCCGTCTCGGGCGCGCCCTCGACGATGCCCATGTGCTTCATGATGTTGTCGACGCCGCGCCGGCCGATCCGCACGCCCTCGATGTTGACGCGGCCCCAGCCGCCCAGCTCGGTGCCGAGCGAGACCTTGCCGCGGCGCTCCACGCAGGAGGTGAAGGTCGAGCCCTCGTCGACACCGCCGAAGACGACGTTGTAGGGCGCGCCGAAGGCAGCGGCAGCGGCCATCGTCTTCTCGCGCATGGCCGGGTCCGGCAGGTAGTGCATGTTGGTCGACAGCGCCGAATCGGCCGAGTGGCCGGCCGTATGCATGTCCACCGAGAGGTCGGCCTTCGGCAGGATCACGCTGTCGAGGAAATGGGCAAGCATCGGCGTGAAGCTGCCCTTCGGGTTACCGGGGAAGGTGCGGTTGATGTCCCAGCCGTCGATCGGCGACAGGCGCGTGTCGGCCGTGATGGCCGGGATGTTGACGGCCGGCATCATGATGACGCGACCCTGCACCTTGCCCCAGTCGAGAGTCCGCGCCAGCCGCGAGATGGCGATCGGCCCCTCATATTCGTCGCCGTGGACACCGCCGGTCAGCAGCAGGGTCGGACCCTTGCCGTTCTTCACCACCACGATGGGGATTTCGACGATCCCCCAGCCCGCATTGTTGCGGGACAGCGGCGCGCGTGCATAGCCTGCCTGCCTGCCGTCCTTGTCGAAATCGATGTCGCAGACGATCCGGCTCCGGGCCGTGGCATCGCTCATGGGGGAGATCCTGTCGAGAAGATAGCTTGTATCGTATGATTGTATACTATATTGAACTCTGTCAAGGCGCTTCTCGGCCGCCGGTCGGCAATTCTTCACGGAGCAACACCCCATGCACTCGCGCGTCGATGTGGCGCCCCCGGCCCAGGACAACCGCTCTCCAGCCACGGCGCGGATCACCGCCATCCGCGTCGCGCCGCTGCAGGGGCAAAGCCCGCAGGGCGGCTGGAGCAACGAGATCGCCGAGGAGGATTCCATCCATGCGCTCGTCGCGATCCACACCGACGCCGGGCTTTCCGGCTACGGCAGCGCCTTCACCAGCGGGAAGCTTGCGCAGGCCGCGGTCGAGGTGCTCAAGCCGCTGCTGATCGGCGAGAACGCGCTGGAGCCGGAGCGGGTCACCGAGAAGCTGCACCAGAACACGTTCTGGATGGGGCGCGGCGGCACGCTGACCCATGCCATCAGCGGCATCGACATCGCGCTGTGGGACATTCTCGGCAAGGCCACGGGCCTGCCGATCGGGCAACTGCTCGGCGGCCGCTACCGCGACCGCGCGCAGCCCTACTGCTCGCTGCTGATGGACGAGCCGGAGCGCATGGCCGACATCCTGCTTCCCCACCACGAACGCGGCTTTCGCGCCTTCAAGATCGGCTGGGGCCCGTTCGGCCGACGCGACGATCCGCGGCTCGACGAGGCGATCGTGCGCGCCGCGCGCGAGGCGGTCGGCGACGGCGTGCGGCTGTTCGTCGACGCCGGCGCCAGCGACGCCTACTGGCCGAACGGCCTGAAATGGGCGCTCAACACGGCCCGCATGCTGAAGGATTACGGCGTCGGCTGGTTCGAGGAGGCGCTGAAGCCGGACGCGATCGACGACTTCGTCGAGCTGCGCAAGGCGAGCCCCGTCCCCATCGCCGGCGGCGAGGTGCTGACGCGCAGGCAGGCCTACACGCCGTGGCTGGTGCGCGGCGCCCTCGACATCGTGCAGCCCGACGTCACCAAGGTCGGCGGCATCAGCGAGCAGCGGCGCATCGCCTGGATGGCGCAGGAATTCGGCGTCCGCTATGTCGGCCACGGCTGGAACACGGCGCTGGGGCTTGCCGCCGACCTCCAGCTCGCCTCGGCCTTCCCCGATTGCGACCTCGTCGAATATATCGGCGGCAGCGCCTATGTGGACCGGCTGACGCGCGAGCCCTTCGCGCTCGACGGCGAGGGCTATCTCGCCATTCCCGACAGGCCGGGCCTCGGCATCGAGCTCGAGCCCGAGCATCTCGCCCGCTACACGCCGGACCCCGCCGCCTTCTTCGCCGGCTGAGCCAGAAGCCGCGCCCGCCCACATCCTGCGCATGTGCCTCCTTCAGCCGGCGCCGCGCTGCGAGGCCAGCCGCGGGTCGGTGACGTCGCGCAGCCCGTCGCCCATCAGGTTGAGCCCGAGCACGGCGGCCGCGATCGCCATGCCGGGGAAGAAGGCGATCCAGCTCGCATCCTGCAGGTAGCTGCGCCCCTCGGCGATGATGTTGCCGAGCGAGGGTGCCGGCGGCGGCGGGCCGACGCCGAGGAAGGACAGGATCGCCTCGGCCAGGATCGACACCGCGAACACGAAGGTGAGCTGGACGATCAGCGGCGACAGCGCGTTGGCCAGGATGTAGCGGACGATGATGCGCGCATGCCCCGCTCCGACCGCGAGCGCGGCCTCGACATAGGGCAACTCGCGGATCACCAGCACGCTGGAACGGACGATGCGGGCCGTGCGCGGGGTGAACGTGATGGTGAGCGCGATCACCGCGTTGAGCGCGGAGGGGCCGAGGGCGGCGGCCAGCGCGATCGCCAGCAGCACGCCGGGAAAGGCCATCAGCCCGTCCATGAGGCGCATCAGCGCGTTGTCAAGCCAGCGCACGTAGCCGGCGAGCATGCCGAGCACGACGCCGAACAGGCCGGTCATGACGACGACCGAGATGCCGATGCCGAGCGAGATGCGCGTGCCGTGGATGACGCGACTGAAGATGTCGCGCCCGAATCCGTCGGTGCCGAACAGGTGCAGCATGGAGGGCGGCGCGAGCAGGTTGCGGTAATCGTTCTTGTTGGGGTCGTAGGGCGCGACGAGGTCGGCGAACAGCGCCAGCAGCACGATCACCGAAAACAGCGCGAAACCGACCTGGAAGGAGCGGTGGGAGAACAGCCGCTTCAGGAAGCGCATCCAGCCGCGGCGGCGCGCCCGCGCGATCTCGCGGCGCAGCGAGGCGGTGTCGGCGTCCGCTTCAGCCGTCATTGCGCACCCGCGGGTCTAGCCATCCATAGGCGAGGTCGACGAGGATGTTGACGAAGACGAAGGTGGCGGCGGTGATCAGCAGGCCGCCCTGGATGATCGGATAGTCGCGCCGCTGGATGGCGCCGATGATCAGCCGCCCGACGCCGGGCAGCGAGAACACCGATTCGATCACCACGGCGCCGCCGAGCAGCACGCCGGTCATGACGCCGACGACGGTGACGATCGGGATCAGCGCGTTGCGCAGCGCGTGCTTGAAGATGACGACGTGGCGGCGCATGCCCTTGGCGCGGGCGGTGCGGATATAGTCCTCGCCCATGACCTCCAGCATCGAGGCGCGCGTCATGCGCGCGACGACGCCCATCTGGGTGATGGCCAGCGCCAGCGCCGGCAGCGTCATCGAGCGCGCCCAGCCGACGATGCTCTCGCTGGCGGGCACGTAGCCGCCGGTCGGCAGCCAGCCGAGCTGGACCGAGAAGACGACGATCAGGATCAGCCCGAACCAGAAATCCGGGATCGACAGCCCGAACAAGGCGAGCGACATCGAACCCTGGTCGAGCCAGGTGCCGTGGCGGATCGCGGCGAGGATGCCGAGCAGCACGCCGAGCGCGACCGCCATTACCAGCGCCAGGCCGGCGAGCGACAGCGTCACCGGCAGCCGCTCCAGCACCGCCTCCGTGACCGGCCGGTTGAGCAGATAGGATTGGCCGAGATCGCCCTGCAACAGGCGGCCGTACCAGCGCAGCGCCTGCTCGACCATCGGCTTGTCGAGGCCCAGCCGCTCGCGGATCTCCGCCCGCTGCGCCTCGGTCGAATCGGCGCCGGCGATCTCGGCCGTGACGTCGCCGGGCACGATGGCGATGATGACGAAGCTGACGAGGGAGACGACGAGCAACACCGGCAGGGCGCTGAGGAGACGTCGGGCCAGGAAGCCGATCACGAGCCGTGCTCCGCTGAGGAAAGTCGCTCCGCATCAGAGCGGAACGGCCGGTCCGATGGGGTCCGGGGCGGATGATGCCCGTCCCGGACCTTTGCGCAAGACCGATTCTCGCGGCTACTTCTTCTCCAGCCAGACATTGTAGAGGCGCGGGAAGCGGAACGGCTTGAAGCCCTGCACGTTCGCGCGCGCCGCCTGCATCAGGCCGGTCTCGCCGACCTTCACGATGCCGAAGAACTCGTAGAGGCGCTTCTGGATCTTGGCGAACACCGCCTTGCGGCCGTCCACGCCGTCCGTCGTGATGAGCTCCTTGTAGAGCGCGTCGAGCTCGGGATCGTTGGCGCGGAAGTGCGGCGCGGCGCCGGTGAGCGTCGAGATCAGCGCGGCCGGTCCGAGATAGGGCTCGATGCCCATCGCCAGCGTCCAGCCGTTCCAGCCGCTGTCCTGCAGCCGGATCTTGAGGGCCGTCGGCCAGTCGACCTGGTTGACGACTGCGTTGATGCCGACCGCCTTCAACTGCTCGGCGATCACCACGGCGGCCTTGCCATGCTCGGGGATGTTGGAATCCGTCAGCAGCGAGAACGGCTCGCCATTGTAGCCGGCCTCCTTGAGCAGCGCCTTGGCCCGCTCGGCGTCGTGGACGTTGTAGAACTCCTTGCCGATGTCGCCGGCGTCGTAGGTCGAGCCCTCATACATCCAGCCGTGGTAGAGGTTGAACAGGCCCTCGGTGGCGATCGCCATCACCTCCTCGTCATTGAGGGCGAGCGCCACTGCTTCGCGGAACTTCACGTTGTCGGTCGGCGCGGCCTTCATGTTCATGATGAAGGTCAGGAACGCCCACGGCATGTTCTCGTAGGTCTTGATGTCGGGGTTGGACGCCAGCCGGCGGGCGGTCGGGACCGGGATCTGCTCCAGCACCTGGACCTCGCCGGTCTCAAGTGCGGCCACCGCCGCGCCTGCCTCCGGGATCACCCGGAAGGTGATGGTGTCGAGATAGGCGGTCTTCTTGCCGCCGAAGCCGTCGATGTCCTTGTAGTCCTCGTTCGGCACGTAATCCTTGAAGCGCTCGAGCTTCACGTGGCTGTCGGGGACGTATTCGACGAACTTGTAGGGGCCGGTGCCGATGAAGCTGATCTTGTTCGGCTCTTTGGCCGCCTCCTCTGCGGGGATGATCACCGCCGGCGCGCGCGGCGAGGCGAAGCTCTCCATGAAGGTCGGCGTCGGCTCGGAGAGCCGCAGCGTCACCTCGTAGGGGCCGGTGACGTCGATGCTCTCGACCGGGGCCAGCATGGTCTGCGTGCCGCCGACCTTCTTGTAGCGGTCGAGCGAGGCCTTGACGTCCTCGGCCTTCATCTCCTTGCCGTTGTGGAACTTGACGCCCTCCCTGAGCGGGATGCGGTAGGTCTTGCCGTCGGGCGAGATGTCGACGCTCTTGGCCAGGATCGGGATCGGCCGGATGTCCTCGGAGAAGCCGAACAGCGTCTCGTACATGTTCATGGTGATGTTGCGGGAGGCCTGCGACGTCGTCACCATGGCGTCGAGGCTGGGCGGGTTGGAGTTCTGCACGAAGACGAGATCGCCGCCGGCCGTCTGGGCCATGGCGGTCCACGCCGACAAGCCGATGAACGCTCCTGCCGCGGCTGCCAGGAAAGCGCGCCGGATGAGCCTGAGCCTGCTGGTTCTTAGCATTTTCCTCTCCCTCTGGTATGTGAAGCCCCGTATATCAAGCGCGGCTTGCCGGCTTTCCCGAGCGGGTCGGTGAGCATGCAACTTTGCACTGATCGTATAATCGTATACGAATTTGCAGGAAGATCAAGAGAAGCGCGAGAACCGGAACATGTCCGAGACCCGAGCCCGTCCGACCAGGCGCAGCCTGCCGAAGCTTGCGCCGCTGGAAACGCGGACGCTGGTCGACCAGGTGGTCGACGCCATCGTCGAGGCGACCGCGACGGGCGTGTTCCTGCCCGGCGACCGGGTGGTCGAGGCGGAGGTGGCGCGCTCGCTGAACGTCAGCCGGGTGCCGGTGCGCGAGGCGCTGCGCATCCTCGAGAGCCAGGGCGTGGTGGTGAACACCCGCTACCGCGGCATGCGGCTGATGGACATCAGCGACGACCGGCTGGAGAAGATCCTGAAGGTGCGCACCGCGCTGGAGACGCTCGCCGTCCAGGAGATCCTGGAGCGCATGAAGGACGACCCGTCGGTGATCGCGCCGCTCGAGGCGACGGTGCGCGAGCTGCACGAGGCGGTGCGGCGCGGCGACCCCTACGGGGTGGCGCGCCTCGACACGGAGTTCCACCGGACGCTGTGCCGGCTCTCCGGCAACGACGTGCTGCTGCACATGTGGGAACCGCTGGCGCGCCAGCTCACCATCATCTTCGGCCTGTCGACGCTGCAGAAGGAGCTCGACCTGATCGTCAAGGAGCACGACGAGCTGCTGGAGAAGCTGAAGGCCGGCGACGCCGAGCAGGTCGTCCAGCTCGTCAAGGTGCACATCCTCGACTACACCCGCGCCCTCGACTACGAGGGCCTCGTCGAAGCGCGCCGCTCCGAACGCGACGGCCGCCCCTGACGGCACGGTAGACGGATGATGATGATACCAAGTGCGCGGAAGCCGCTTTAAGCGGCCTCACGCCCCGGACGCGTGGCGGGCTCTCAGCTCGTTCTTCCGGACCTTCTGCGTCGCTTCCGTCCGGGGCAGTTCGGGGATCAGTTCGACGAAGCGGGGGACCATGAAGTCGGCGCTTCTCGAGCGGACGAAGGCGATGACGGCTTCCGCGGTGAGGCTCGCGCCCGGACGGGCGACGACGAAGACCTTGATGTCCTCCTCGCCGAGCTCGGAGGGGACGCCGATCGCGGCGCATTCGGCCACGTCGGGGTGCGCCAGCACCTCCTGCTCGATCTCGAAGGAGGAGATGTTCTCGCCGCGCCGCCTTATCGCGTCCTTGATCCGGTCGACGAAGTAGTACAGCCCGTTCTCGTCGACCCTGAACGCGTCGCCCGTGTGGAACCAGCCGTTGCGCCACGCCGCGGCGGTCTCGGCCGGCCGGCCGAGATAGCCGGCATTGAGCGCCCACGGCGTGTCGGTGCGGCAGACGAGCTCGCCGACGACGCCCGGCCCGACCGGGTTGTCGTGCTCGTCGACGATGCGGATGTCGTAGCCGGGCGGCCCGGGACGCAGCCGGCCGCAGCTTCGCCAGTCCTCGATCACCCAGCCGCTGTGGAGCGGGATGCTGATCTCGGTCATGTTGAAGTCCGTGCACACGCGCACCCCGAAGCGGGACTGGAAGCGCCCGTAGTCGGCGGGAACGGGGTTCATCAAGACGTCGCGCAGCGGGTTGTCGCCGTCGCCGTCCGAGGGCGGCGCCGCCATCAGGATCGAGATCATCGCCGAAACCAGCGCCGTCGTCGTGCACCCGTAGGTCGCGACGTCGGACCAGTAGGCCGATGCGCTGAAGGCATGGCGGATCACGGCCGGCACGCCGAAATGAATGCCCATGCCGGGGAAGAGACGGCCGCCTATGTGGTTGGGCGGGAACGGGCCGTAGAGCACCTTGCCCGGCTCCAGCGTGCCTTCCGGGAAGACGCCGGTGACCGTCGCATGCACCTGGCCCCACGGGATCAGGACGCCCTTCGAGGGGCCGGTCGTCCCGGAAGTGTAGAGCACCATGGCGAGGTCGTGAGGGGCGGGTTCGCCGCGCGCGGCCTCTTGCTCCGCACCATCGCCGGGTCCGGCCGCAAGCTCGCCGAGCGGCATCGTCTCGACATGGCCGGGCAGGTCGACGGCCCGGCTCCCGCCCCGGACGACCACCCGCTTCAGATGCGCCACGTCCCTGTCGCGGAGGACCTGCGCGATCGCGTCGAGGTATTCGCGGTCGACGACCAGCAATTTCGCGCCCGAATCGTCGAGGATGTGCTCGAGCATGCGGCCGCGGTAGCGCGTCCCGATCGGCACTTCGAGGGCGCCGAGCCGGGCGAGCCCGAACCAGATGCGATAGGTATCGATCGCGTGCGGCAGCATCGTCGCGACGGTGTCGCCGGCGCGCACCCCGAGCGCCTTCAGGCCGCGGGCCACGCGCTCGGCATCGTCGGCCAGCTCGCGATAGGTGACGCGCCCGCCCGTCTCGGCCTCGATGATGCAGGTGTCGTCGGGAGAGCGCTCGGCCCGCCGGGCGAGCATGGCGGGCAGCATCGCGGGGTGGGATCGCGACGAGGACAGGATGGACTCAGTTGTCACGCGGGGAGGCTCCGTTCGGCTCCGGGTTTGGCGCGGGCCGGCGGTTGGCCCGGCGCCCGATGCGGCGCCGCGTGCTCGTGGCCGGCGAAAGCACGTCGCGCAGCGAATCGCCGAGCGCGTTGAACGCGAGCACCAGCAGCGCGATCGCCAGGCCGGGCGGATAGACGCCGCCCGGGTTGAGCGAGGTGAACTGCGCCGCGCTGCGCAGCATCACGCCGAAGCTCGGGTTGGGATACTGGACACCGAGCCCGACGAAGGACAGGCTCGCCTCGGCGAGGACGGCCAGCCCGAGCATGAACGTCGCCTGGATCACCACGGGCTGGATCGCGTTGGGAACGATGTGGCGCACGACGATCCACCATGACGGGCTGCCGAACGACACCGCGGCCTCGACATAGCCGCGCTCCCTGGTGACGAGCACCTGCCCGCGCATCAGGCGGGCGATGCTTGGCGAGAACACGATCCCGACCGCGACCATCGCGTTCATCAGGCCGGACCCGAGCACTGCTGTGATCGCGATCGCCAGGATGATTCCGGGGAAGGAGAGGAACGTGTCGACGATGCGCATCAGCACCGCGTCCACCCAGCCGCCCCGGAAGCCGGCGACGAGGCCGATGGGCACGCCGATGCCGACCGCGATGCCGACGGCGATGAAGGCGGCCAGCAGCGAGGCGCGGGCGCCGTAGACGAGGCGGGCCCAGACGTCGCGGCCCAGATCGTCGGTGCCGAGCCAATGGTCCCAGGAGATGCCGGTGAAGGGCATCGCGTTCTGCGCCGTGGGCGAGTAGCGCGCGACAAGCGGCGCCGCGATCGCCAGGATGGCGACGGCGAGCAGGAACGAGGCGGCCAGCCGCGAACGGCCGTCGCTCAGGAGCCAGTTGCGAAGGACGCCGCCGCCGCTCATCGGATCCTCGGGTCGGAGATGCGGTAGGAGACGTCGACCGCGAAGTTGACGAGGATCACGATCAGCGCCATCACGACGACGACGCCCTCGACGACGTAATAGTCGCGGTTGTTCGCGGCGGAGACCACGAGCGTCCCGATGCCCTGGATGCCGAACACGGCCTCGACGACGACGGTCGCCCCCAGCAGCCGGCTCACCTGCAGGCCGATGATCGTGACCAGCGGGACGGCGGCGCCCCTGAGGGCGTGGATCCAGACGATGCGGCTTTCCGAGAGGCCCTTGGCCCGCAGCGTCCGGATGTAGTCCGAGGCGAGGATCTCGATCAGCACGCCCCTCAACTGGCGCGCGATCTCGGCGGCGCCGACGGCCCCGAGCGCGACGGAGGGGAGGACGAGGTGCCGAAGCGCCCGGACGGGATCGGCCGCGAGGCTGACGAAGCCCGTGGCGGGCAGCCAGTCGAGGCCCAGCGCGAAGATCGATACCAGCACGAGCCCGAGCCAGAAGCTCGGCATCGCCGCGCCCGCCGAGGAGACGGAGGCGATGACGGCGTCTGTCGCGGTGTCGGCCCGGCGCGCCGAGGCGACGCCCGCGATCACGCCGAAGACGATGGCGACTACGAGCGCGCCGAAGACGAGCTGCAACGTGATCGGCAGCGTCCGGCCGATCGCGGCGGCGATGCTCTCCTGCGTGATGATCGACTTTCCGAGATCCCCCCTCACGGCATGGGACAGCCATGTCAGGTATTGCTCGATCAACGACCTGTCCAAGCCGAGGCTGCGGCGGATTTCCTCGATCCGCTCCGCGGTGGCGTTCTCGCCGGCGAGCGTGATCGAGGGGTCGCCGGGCGCGAGCTGGATGAGCATGAAGACCACGAAGCTGGCGAGCAGCACCGTGGGCACGAGCGCGGCGAGCCGGCCGAGGAGCATGCGCTTCAAGCGCGCCTCCCCTCGAGCACGAGCTCCTCGGCGAAGTGGCACGCCACGAGGCCGCCGCCGTCGACGGGCCGCAACGGTGGCTGCTCGGCGGCGCAGCGTTCCCGCACGTAGCGGCAGCGGGTGCGGAACCTGCAGCCGGACGGCGGGTTGGCGGCGCTCGGCACCTCGCCGGCGATCAAGGGCGGGCGGGCCGCGCGATGGGTGGACGGCCTGGGCTCCGGCTCGGCGGCGAGCAGCGCCTCGGTATAGGGGTGGCGCGGACGCGAGGTGAGGGCCTCCGCGCTCGCCACCTCCGCCAGCCGCCCCAGATACATCACGCCGACGCGGTCGGCGAGGTGGGCGACGACGCCGAGATCATGCGAGATGAAAAGCACGGAAATCCCGAGCTCCTGCTGCAGGGACAGCAGGAGGTTGATGATCCCGGCCTGCACGGAGACGTCGAGGGCCGATACCGCCTCGTCGCACACGAGCAGCTCCGGGCTGAGCGCCAGGGCCCTGGCGATGTTGACCCGCTGCTTCTGCCCGCCGGACAGCGTGTGCGGCTTGCGGTCGAGATGGCTCTCGTCCAGCCCGACGCGCTGGATCAGGCTGGCGACGAGGCCGCCGGCGTCGGCCGGGGGCGCGTCCTGCATGCGCAGCGGCTCCGCGATCGCCTGGCGCACGGTCATGCGGGGATCGAGCGAATCGCTGGAATCCTGGAACACCATCTGCACGCGCCGGCGATGCCGCCTCAGCTCCCGCCCCTGCAACTGGTCGAGCCGCGTCCCGGCGAGCGTGATCGCGCCCGCCGCGATCGGCGCAAGCCGCATGATGGCGCGCGCGACGCTCGACTTGCCCGACCCGGACTCGCCGATCAGGCCGAAGATCTCGCCCCTGCCGATCTCGAAGGAGACCCCGTCGACCGCCTTGAGCGTCGCCTTCGCCCCCGGCAGGTCGAACTGGACGCAGAGCGCATCGACCGAGAGGAGCGGACCAGCGGGCATGGCGCCGTCTTGAAGGAGGCCCGTCATTGCGGCACCCGCTCGACGGCGCCGGGAAGGGCGAGCTGGTCGTGACGGACGCAGCGCACGGCCCGGTCGCCTAGGTCCAGAAGAGGCTGCGGCGCCTTGCAGATCTCGGCTGCGTGGGCGCAACGCGGCAGGAAACGGCAGCCAGAGGGCCGCACGTCGGGGGACGAGCCGCGCCGCCGCGGGATCGAATGGAGCGGTTGCCGGTGGCGCCCGGCGCGCGGGATGCACTGGATCAGCGCCGAGGTGTAGGGGTGCTCCGGGGCGAGAAGGGCTTCGTCCACGCCGCATGCCTCGACGATCTCGCCGGAATACATGACGTGGATCCTGGAGCAGGTCTCCGCCACGACGCCGAGATCGTGCGTGATCAGCACGACGGCGGTGCCGTGGTCCCGGCTGAGGCGCCGCAGCAGGCCGAGGATCTGCGCCTGGACGGTGACGTCGAGGGCGGTCGTCGGCTCGTCGGCGATCAGCACGGCGGGCTCGGAGACGAGCGCCATCGCGATCATCACCCTCTGCCGCATGCCGCCGGAGAGCTGGTGCGGATAGGCCCGGCTGCGCGACGCGGCGTCGGGGATGCCGACCTCGCCCAGGATCTCCACCGCGCGCGCGGCCGCCGCCCGCCGCGAGACCCGCTGGTGCGCGCGGACGGTCTCGGCGATCTGGTCGCCGATGCGGAAGAGCGGATCGAGCGCCGACATCGGCTCCTGGAAGATCATGCCCATGTCGCGCCCGCGGACCCTGGCGAGCTGTCGCGGCGAGAGCGCGAGCATGTCGACGCCGGAGACCATGGCGGACCCGCGCACGCGGCTCGACACGACGGGAAGCAATCCCATGATCGCAAGCGCGGTGGCAGACTTGCCGCTGCCGCTCTCCCCGACGAGGCCGACGATCTCGCCGCGCCCGACCTCGAAGGACACGTCCCGAACGGCCTGGACTTCACCGTCGACGGTGAGGAAGCTGACCTCGAGGTTGCGGACGACGAGCGCCGGTCTCTCCGCCATCATCGTCGTCCGCATCAGCCCCGGAGGATGGGTGGGAAACGGATGCCCTCGCCCGGCGGGCAGGGGCATCCGCGAACATCGCGCGACAGGACGTCAGTCCCGCGACAGGAACGAGACATCGATCTTGCCGTAGAAGTTCGGAACGAGCCCGTGGATGTTCTTGTAGATCGCCGTGTTGTTCGGCTGGCTCAGCAGGGGCAGCCAGATCACGTATTGCTGGTTGAGTGCGGAGACCTTGCCGAAGGCCGCGGCCCGCTTCGATGGGTCCTGCGCGGAGGAAGCCTCGGAGAGCGCGACGTCCATGCCGGGCGCGAGATAGCCGCCGGCGTTGAAGAACGACTTGGGCGAGAACAGGCTCTCCGCGGTCTGGCTCGGGTCGGGCCGGCCGCTCCAGCTCGAGCAGATCATGTCGTAGGTCTTGTCGGTGAAGAACGACTTCGCCGCCGTCGGGATGTCGGTGACGTCGAGCGTCATGTTGACGCCGACGGCCTTGAGCTGCTCCTGGATGATCTGCGCCTTGCGGACCTCGCTCGTGCCCTGGAAGGCGATGCCCTTGATCTCCAGCCCGTTCGGGTGCCCGGCCTCGGCGAGGAGCGCCTTCGCCTTCGCGGCGTCGAACGGGAACGGGTTCGCGAGGTTGGCATCGGTCGCCCAGTAGCCGTTCGGGAAGACCTGGCTCGTCGGCACCGCGAGCCCGAAGGTGAGCAGGTTGCTCAGCGCCTGGCGGTCGATGGCCGAGGCGATCGCCTGGCGTGCGACGACGTTGCTGAACGGCTCCCGCGAGAAATTGAAGTAGCAGCCTTCGGTCAGCAGCGACGCGCGGCTGACGACATCGAGGTCGGAGACGGCCTTCAGCGGCGCCACGTCCGCCGCCGGCACGTTGAGCTGCAGGTCGGTCTCGCGCGCCTTGAGGGCGTTGGTGGCGGTCTGCTGGTCGGTGAAGTAGCGGAAGGTGATCCGGTCCAGCGACGGCTGGTCCTTCTGCCAGTAGTTGGCGTTCTTCGCCACCACCATCCGGTCGCCCGGGGCGTACTCGACGAAGTTGAACGGGCCGGTCCCGACCGGATGCTGGCCGTAGGCATCGCCCCACTTCTCGACGGCTGCGGGCGACACCATCATCCCGGCGCGGTCCGCCAGCGTCAGCACCAGCGCGGCGTCGGGCTTGTTGAGGTTGATCTTCACCTCACGGGGCGAGACGACCTCCACCGAATTGATGCCGCCGAGGTCGGTCTTCACCGTCGACTTCGGCAGCGATATGGCGCGATCGAGGTTGAACTTGACGGCGGCCGCGTCGAACGGCGTGCCGTCCTGGAAGGTCACGCCCTCCCGCAGCGTCAGCGTCAGGACCTGCGGCTCGGTGTAGGTCCATGCGGTCGCGAGGCCTGGCGCCGGCGCCAGCGTCTCGGGGTCGAAATTGATCAGCCGGTCGTAGAGCGGATACAGCGACATCGCGTCGCCGCCGGACGTCCCGACGATCGGGTCGAACGACGTCGGGGCCAGCGTGACGCCGACCTTGATCTCTCCTCCCGCTTCCGCAACCACGGCTCCGGCCGCGAGCGACGTCGCGGCCAGCAACAGAACTATCGCCTGCTTGTACATTGTGCCCTCCCACCGGTCACTGCCGGCCCATTCAGGTCACGGCAGCCGATCACATCGCACGAATGCCTCTAAAAAGCAAGTGACTTTCAAAAGTGTCTCGATGTCAATTGCTTGCGAGCGTCAATCTGTAGCACATGGCCCGAGGTCAGGAACGCCGGCTGCGCGCCTTTGCCTGCGGCGCCGGCGGCCTCGCCCGGAAAAGCGACGGGACCTGCGCCGCCGTGTCGGCCCGTGAGCCGAGGCGCATCGCGACGAAATCGACGACGGCGAGGCACATCTCCGCCAGGTCGCCCTGGCCGCCCGACCGGAGCCACTGGATGTAGACGGCCTCGTTGCCGGCGACGAGGAGGGCCGCGAGAAGCCGGCCGTAGAGATCCTCGTCGGGGTCGACGCCGGCTTCCGCGGCGAAGGCCTTCGCCAGGTCGTCCTGCTGGTCGAGCTGGATGCGCGAGAGGAGCCGGAGCAGGCCGGGCACGGAGACGATCAGCCGCCGCTCCTCGTTGTAGCTGTCGAACGAGCGCAGCGACATCGCCTGGTCGACGATGAACTTGCGCCAGCGCTCCACGACCGGCTTGCTGTCGTCGGCGAGGTGGAGCCGGCACGATTCGAGGTGATCGATGTGGTGGGCGAGCGCAAGCTGCTCCTTGCTGCCGAAATACCGCAACAGCGAACTCACGGACATATCCGCCTGGTCGGCGATCTCCTCGAGCGTTGCCTGGTCGAAGCCCCGCTCGCGAAAGATGCGGCTCGCGACTTCCATCGCCTGCAGCCGGGCGCGGCGCTGCTTGCGGGCCCGCAGCGCCAGCGGCTTGCCGTCTTCGGTCGTCGTTCCTTGCGTCATGTCCTTGCCCTCGCCCTCAACAGGAATTGCCATCGTCGGTGGATCCTAGCATGCATCGCGGCTTGCATGACGCTTGTCTTCTAATGACATTGATTGTCTCATGAAAATCTGCCACATAATGATAACGCTTGTCTAATGAGATCGATTGTGCATACGCTATCACCGTTCGGACCATCCTTCCATCGATCATGCCTGTGGGGAACTGCAGCCCGGCTGGGCGCGTCCGCAGGCGCGGTGGGAAGGCCCTGCCGGACGTTGCGGTGTCGGAGACGGATGAATGAAGCTACATGTCGATCAACTCGCCGACAAGGTCGGCCGGGACCTCTCGGTCAGCGACTGGCTGACGGTCGATCAGGACCGGATCGACCGGTTCGCCGATGCTATCGACGACCATCAGTGGATCCATGTCGACGCCGAGCGCGCGAAGGCCGGCCCCTATGGCGCCACCATCGCACACGGCTACCTCACCCTGTCGCTGCTTTCGATCTTCCTCGACCCGATCCTCGATTTCGACGGGCTCTCGATGCGCATGAACTACGGCTTCGACCGCGTCCGTTTCCCGGCGCCGGTGCCGGTCAACTCCAGGCTCCGCGCCCATGTCGCGGTCGAGTCGGTGGACGAGACGCCGCACGGCGTTCGCGTCGAGCTCAAATGCGTGCTCGAGATCGAGGGGGGCGACAAGCCGGCCTGCGTGGCACAGGCGGTCGCGCTGCTGGTCCGCGCCGACGCCGAGCCTGCCCGGAGCGTCGCGTCGTGACGGCGGTCGGCGAAGCTGCCTCGAACGCGTCCGGGCTGGAAGGCGCCCGCGTCCTCGTCACCGGAGGCGGAACCGGAATCGGACGGGCGACGGCCCGCCGGTTCGCCAGCCAGGGCGCGCACGTCGCCGTGCTGGGCAGGACACGGGAGACGCTCGAGGAGACCGTGCAGGAGATCCGGCAGGCGGGCGTCGAATCGACCCTGTGCGTCGCCGACATCCGCAACCAGGAAGCCGTCGCCGGAGCGTTCGCCAGCCTGAGCGAAAGCTGGGGCGGGCTCGACATCCTGGTCAACAACGCCGGAGGCCAGTTTCCGAAGCTCGCGATCGACATATCCGTCAACGCGTGGCGCTCGGTCGTCGACCTCAATCTGACCGGGACGTTCATCTGCAGCCAGGCCTTCGCGGCCGCGGCCATCGCCCGGCAGGCCGGGGGGCGGATCGTCAACGTGGTGACGGCGGCCGCGATCCGGCCGTCACGCGGCCTCGCCCACGCCGTCAGCGCCCGGGCCGGGGTGATCGCCCTGACGCGTGCGCTGGCGCTCGAATGGGCCGAGCACCGCATCACGGTGAACGCCGTCGCGCCGGGCATGATCGACACGTCCGGCCTCGTCGACGCCGAGCTCGACGGAGACGCCTCGATCATCGGCAGGCTCGCCGCGGAATCTGTGCCGCTCGGACGTGCCGGCACGCCCGAGGAGGTGGCCGCGATGATCGCCTTCATGGCCTCGCCCGCCTGCGCCTACATGACCGGCGAGACCATCCTCCTCGACGGCGGCTACGCGCTCGGGCCGGGCATCCACATCGACCGCGACGGCAAGTACGCCTGAGACGCCAACCCGCAACGAACGAGGCCGCACATGCGCTTCTTCCACTTCAACGTCGTCTGTTCCGACTTCGACAGGTCCTACGACTTCTATACCAAGGTGGTCGGGCTGCATCCGCTCACGAGTTCGAGCGCGCGGACGGACGCGGCAGGAAACAGCGACGGACCATCGCGGGCGGGAATGCGGCCGGGGGAAGGTCGATCCGGTCCGAATGACGGCCCCGCGATCGCAGCGGCGCTCGGCTTCGAGGGTACGGGCGAATACCGGGGATGCTTTCTCTACTTCGGATCGAGCGCAAGAGGTCCCTACATAGACCTCCTGGAGTGGAAGGATCCGGCCCCGCCGGTGGAACGGTCCGCCCGCAACATCGGCCTCGCGCGTGTCGCGTTCGAGGTCGACAACCTCGAGGAACACCTCGAGCGGCTCGAGCAGCATGGCGTGCCTCTCGTGTCGCCTCCCACCGACGTTCTGCTCGGCGTCACGCGCCTGCGCGTCGTCTGCTTCCGCGACCCCGACGGCGTTCTCCTGGAGTTCGTCGAGTTCGCGAAGAAGGCGTGGGGCGCCTGAGGGGCCCAGGTGCTATCGTCACCCGCGTATCGGGCGACCATGGCGGCCGATGCTCGCGATATACGTCCCGGCCTCGGCGCGCGTCCCGAAGATGCCGCCGATGTAGCCATCCGGGCGCACGACGAAGACATGGCCGTCGCGTTCCAGCACCGCGAAGCCGGGATCGCGCAATAGCTCGAAGATGCGCCGGCCGTCCGGCGTCACCCCGTCGGGCATGCGGTCGCCGGGCCGCAACCCGCCGCTGCCCTGCCCGGCGCAGAGCGAGCTGCCGCGGTAGGTCAGCGTCAACTGCCGTTCGTCCGCGCTGCGCTCGAGCGCGTCGGGATCGCCGGCGAAGCCCTTGCGCAGCAGCTTCTCGCTGAGGCCGAGCACATGCGCGGCAATGGGCAGCCGCTCCTCCTCATAGGTGTCGAGCAGGCCATCAGGCGCGCCGGCGAGCACGGCTGCGAGCTTCCAGCCCAGATTGTGCGCGTCCTGCACGCCGGTGTTGAGGCCCTGGCCGCCTGCCGGCGGATGGACATGCACGGCGTCGCCCGCGAGGAGTACGCGGCCGGCGCGGAAATGCTCGGCCATGCGGATGTTCGGCCGGTAGAGCGAGGCCCAGCCCATGTCGGAGAGCACGATGTCCGTCCGCCCCGAGCGCGCGTCGAGCAGCGCCTGGAAGGCTGCGAGGCTCAGCTCCGGCTCGCCGTCGGCCGGCAACGTCGCCGTCATCTGGAATGCGTCGGTACCCGGCAGCGGGCACAGGCTCGCCACCTCGCCCGGCCCCTTGGCCCAGGCGTGCCACCAGGTCCGGTCGAGGCCGCTGGCGCGGAGGTCCGCTATTGCGATGCGATCGAGCGGCGGCGTGTCGCCGACGAGGCCGATGCCGACCGCGCGGCGGGCGGTGCTGTGCCCGCCATCGGCGCCGACGAGCCAGGCCGCGCGCAGCGTCTCGCCGGTGCTGAGCCCGGCCGTCACGCCGCTCTCGTCCTGCGCCAGCCGCTCCAGCGCCACGCCGCGCTCGATGTCGCCGCCCAGCGCCGCAAAGCGCTCTGCCAGGATATCCTCCGTGCGCCATTGCGGCAGCATGCGCAGGTTCGGATAGGGCACCTCGCTCGTCGGCGCGCTCAGCTCGCTCATCCGCTGCTCGCGCACCACCCTGTCGCCGGCATAGGCGCGGATCACCGGATAGTCCGAAGACGCCGCCATCACCTCGTCGATGATGCCGAGCGTGTCGAACACCTCCAGCGTGCGCGGCTGCAATCCCTTGCCCTTGGAGGCGAAGACCCGCTCGGGAAGGCGCTCGATCAGCCGTACATCGACACCGGAGCGTCGCAGATCGATCCCCAGCGTCAGGCCGGTCGGTCCGGCTCCCACGATCAGCACGTCGGTCATATTGCCCATCTCCGTGCATCATACACGGATATACCCATACCCCGCGGCGCAATGGACTGTCCAGCAGATTCGTGCATGATGCACGGGTATGAGCACGCGCGACGACGAATGGGCCGACGAGATGCACGCGGCCTTCATGGACATGGTGGGGTTGTTCAACAGGCCGGAGCCCGACGCGGCGATCCTTCAGGCTGCGGGGGTCGAGCTCGACCGGGCGCTCTTCCCGCTCCTATCGCGGATCGGGATCAAGGCGCCGATCAGCGTGGTCGAGCTGGCGGCTATCGCCGGCAAGGACCACTCCACCGTCAGCCGCCAGGTCGCCAAGCTCGAGACGCTCGGTCTCGTGAGACGCGTTCCCTCGGAGCTCGACCAGCGCGTGCGCTACCTCGCGCCCACCGAAGCCGGGGACGACATCATCGCGCGCATCCGCACGGCCCGCCGCAAGGCCATCGCCGGCTGGGCCAAGGAATGGGACCGCGCCGAACGCGAAAAATTCCTCGAGACCCTGAAGACGATCGTCCGCGTCGGCACCGAAGTGGTCCGAGAGACGGGCGATCGGTAGGTCCGGCGAAGTCGCGCGGAAAGTTCAAGCGGTTCGTGATGGTGCCCGAGTTGATCTCCCGTCGAACCCGTCGACTACGCGCTTTGCGCGAAAGCTTTCTCCGGATTCAGCTTCGACTTGAGTTCCGTCGCCGCCAGTGCCTGTCCGAGCAAGGCCGCCTTGTCGGTCGTCAGTTCGCAAAGCGGGGGCATCATGCGGCGCCATGCGGCTTCGCCGGTCAGCAGCGCCAGCGAGGCCTTCACCGCTGCCACCAGCGGAAACTTCGCGATCGCCGCGCGGATTTCGACGGCGGCGGCCAGGCCCGCAGCCCTGGCGGCAGCATCCTTCCCGCTCCAGCCGGCCTGCGCGAAGGGGCCGGTGACGTTGGCGGTGGCCGAGATGCAGCCGGCGAAGCCCAGTTCCCCGGCCCGGGCGAGCGAGGCTTCCGCGCTCGGGAAGACATCGAAGCCGGGCAGCCGGCGCACCAGGCCGGCCGCATAGTCGAGGTCGCCCGAACTGTCCTTCAGCCCGAGCAGCGCGTCGGGCAGCCCGTCGCGCAGCCGCGCGACGACGTCGGCCGTGTAGGGCACGCCCGAATTGGCCGGGAAATGATACAGATAGAGCTTCAGCCCGTCCCTGCCGACCCGACGCGCCAGCGTGTCGACGTAGTCCAGCAGCCCCTCGGCATCGATGCCCTTGTAGTAGAAGGGCGGCAGCAGCAGCGCGCCGGCGAAGCCGAGCGCCTTTGCCTCCGCCGTCAGCCTGACCGCGTCGTCGAGGGCGGCGGCGCCGGTGCCGACCATGAACCGGTCGAGCGGCAGGCCGGCACCCGCCACCGCGCGCATCGCAGCAAGCCGCTGTTCGGTCGAGAACGAGGTCGCCTCGCCAGTGGTGCCGAGCAGGTTGATGCCGTCGCAGCCGCCCTTCCCGAGAAGCCAGGCGCAGTGCCGCACCAGATGGTCGAGGTCGATCGTCAGGTCGCCTTTGACCGGCGTCGCCGCGGCGGCGATGACGCCCCTGAGTTGAGCCATTGGAAATCCCCCGGTTACGGCAGCGTGTAGGCGGTCTTGACGGTGGTGTAGAACTCCGCCGCGTAACGGCCCTGTTCGCGCGGGCCGTAGGACGAGCCTTTGCGGCCGCCGAATGGCACATGGTAGTCGACGCCGGCCGTCGGCAGGTTGACCATCACCATGCCCGCCTCGGCGTTGCGCCTGAAATGCGCGGCGTGCCTGAGGCTGGTCGTGCAGATGCCAGACGAAAGGCCGAAGGCGGTGTCGTTGGCGACCGACAGCGCCTCGTCGTAGTCCCTGACGCGGATGACGCCGGCGACCGGGCCGAAGATCTCCTCGCGGTTGATCCGCATGTCCGCGGTCGTCTCGGTGAAGAGCGCCGGCTGCAGGTAGTAGCCGGGTGCGGCCCGGTTCAGCCGCTCGCCGCCCCAGGCGAGCCGCGCGCCCTCGGCCTTGCCGATGTCGATGTAGGAGATGTCCTGGTCGAGCTGGCTCTGGTCGACGACCGGGCCGATATGGGTGCCGTCCTTCAGCGCGTCGTCGACGACGAGGCCCTTCAGCCGCTCGGTGAGGGCTGCGACGAAGCGGTCGTGGATGCCCTCGGTGACGACGATCCGCGACGAGGCGGTGCAGCGCTGGCCGGTGGAGAAGAAGGCACCGTTGGCGGCGCATTCGACCGCCGTCGCCAGGTCGGCGTCGTCGAGGACGACCAGCGGGTTCTTGCCGCCCATCTCGAGCTGGAACTTGCGCATGTGCTCGACGCAGGCGGCGGCAACCTTCCTGCCGGTCGCCACCGATCCGGTGAAGGTGACGGCGTCGATGTCGCGGCTCGTCAGGATCGCGTCGCCGACGACCGAGCCGCGTCCCATCACCAGGTTGAACACGCCTGCCGGAGCGCCGGCGCGGACGATGATGTCGGAGAGCGCCCAGGCCGAGCCGGGAACCAGATCGGCCGGCTTGAACACGACGCAATTGCCATAGGCGAGCGCCGGCGCGATCTTCCAGGCGGGAATGGCGATGGGGAAGTTCCATGGCGTGATGATGCCGACAATGCCGACCGGCTCGCGCGTGACGTCGACCTCGATGCCGGGGCGCGTCGAGGCAAGCTTCTCGCCCGCCAGCCGCAGCGTCTCGCCAGCGAAGAAGTCGAAGATCTGGCCGGCGCGGACGACTTCACCTACGGCTTCCGGCAGCGTCTTGCCCTCCTCGCGGGCGAGCAGTCGGCCGAGCTCGTCCCTGCGCGCCAGGATCTCGGCCGAGACCTTCAGCAGGATGTCGTGACGCTGCTGGATGCCCGAGCGCGACCACGCCGGAAAGGCGGCCCGCGCCGCCGCGATCGCCTGCTGCGCGTCCTCCCGCGAGGCGCGCGCATAGGCGCCGATCACGTCGTTGGTGTCGGAGGGGTTGACGTTGTCCGCGGCTTCGCCGCCGTCCACCCTGCGTCCGGCGATGAAGTTCTGATGCACTGTCATGTCAGGCGTGTTCCTTGCTCTGGGCCGAAGCGACCTCGGGATGGTCCTTGTCGGTCCGGTATGTCGGGGAAGCTCCTCCGGGATCTCCCCATCCGGTCACCTCCGGGCCGAAGAACTCGGCATTGATCCGCCGGAAGCGCTCTTCATGCCCCGGCAGATCGTCCTCCTCCCAGATGGCGTCGACCGGGCAGACGGAGAGACACAGCCCGCAGCTTATGCACTCCACCGGGTGGATGTACATCATCCGCCCGCCCTCGTAGATGCACTCGACCGGGCAGACGACCTGGCAGGCGCCGTCCTTCACGTCGATGCAGGTCGATGCGATGACGTAGACCATGGACCAGGCCTCAGCGTCCCTGCCAATTCGGCTGGCGCTTTTCCTGGAACGCTTTGACGCCTTCGTTCTGGTCCTCGGACTTCAGCGCCTCGACCAGTTGCGGCACGCGCAGCATCTGCGCCTCCCGGGCGCTCATCCGCTCGCCGGCCCTCACCATCGCCTTGATGGCGCGCACCGACAGCGGCGCGCAGGCGAGGATCTCGCCGATCCAGCGATCCACGGCCGCGTCGAGGGCGTCGGCGGCGACGACCTCGTTGACGAGGCCGAAGGCGCGCGCCTCCTCGGCGCCGATGCGGCGTCCCGTCAGCAGCATGCCCATCGCATCGACATGGCCGATGCGCCGCGTCAGCATGGCGATGCCGCCGTCGAGCGCCAGCCGGCCGACGCGCGGCTCGGGCAGGCCGAAGGTGGCCTTCTCCGACGCGACGACGATGTCGCAGCCGAGCACCATCTCCATGCCGCCGCCGAGCGCATGGCCGTTGACGCGCGCGATGACCGGCACGTCGAGCGTGTCCCTCAGCGCGATGCCGCCGAAGCCGCCGGGCCGCGGCGCCGCCCAGTATTCCAGACCCGACAGACCGCTCGACTGGCCCTTCATGTCGGCGCCGGTGCAGAAGGCGCGATCGCCGGCTCCGGTCAGCACGACGACGCGGATGCCGCGGTCCTTCTCGATCGTCTCCCAGATGCGGACGAGTTCCGCCTCGGTCGCCAGGTCGACCGCGTTCATGCGGTCGGGCCGGTCGATCGTGACGCGCGCGACGTGGTTCTCGACTGTGAAGCTGACGGTCATGCCGCCTCGCCGCGCTTTTCGCCGGCGACGATGCCGGCCGAGATCAGGGCCTCGATCCGCTCGGGCGGGTAACCCGCCTCCTCGAGCACGGCGCGGCCGTCGCCGCCGAGGTCGGGCGCGGCATGGCGAACCGCAAACGCGCTTTCGTCCATGGTCAGGGGCGAGCCGAGGAGCTCGTATGAGCCGCGCCCGTCGGCGATCTCGATGACCGAGCCGTTCGCCTTGGTCTGGCCGTGATCGAGCGATTGCGGAAGCGTCAGTACCGGCGCGCAGAGCACGTCCTGTTCCTCCAGCTTCGACAGCCAATATTCAGTCGAGTTGGAGGCGAAGCGCTCGCGGAACCGCCGGTGCAGCTCGGCCTTGTGCTCGACCTGCCCGGCGAAGGTCGAGAGCCGCGGCTCGGCCGACAGGTCGGGCAGCCCGAGAGCGGCGCAGATGTCCTTCAGCGGGTTGGCCTTGAAGGCGCCGACCATGACCACCGCGCGGTCGGTCGTCTCGAACACGCCCGTCAGCGGGAAGGCGCCCCAGTTCAGGTGCCTGCCGCGCTGCAGCCACATCGCAGCTTCCTGCATCTGCATGGCGAGCGTCGATTCGAACAGCGACACCGAGACCGACTGCCCCCTGCCCGTCTTGCCGCGCTGCAAGAGCGCCAGCAGGATCGCCTGCACTAGATGCATGCCGGCGGTGTAGTCGCAGAGCGCCGTCGGATAGATGGACAGCGGCGTCGCCTCGTCGGCGCGCCGGGCCATGACGCCCGACAGCGCCTGGGCGAGGATGTCCTGCCCACCCTTGTGCGACAGCGGGCCGGAGGGTCCGAAGCCCGAGCCGAAGGCGCAGATGATGCCGGGGTTGATCTGGGACAGCCTGTCGTAGCCGAAGCCCATGCGCTCCATCACGCCGGCGCGGAAATTGTTGACCACCACGTCGGCGTTCCTGACCAGGTCGTAGACGACCTCCTTCGCCTCGTCCTTGCGCAGGTCGAGCGCGATCGAGCGCTTGTTGCGGTTCAGGCTGCGGAACACCGGATTGTTGAGGCCGTCGGGATCGTCGGCGATGGAGGTGCGGGAGAGGTCCCCCGCGCCCGGCCGCTCGATCTTGATCACGTCGGCGCCATAGTCGGCGAGCACCTGCGTGCAGCAGGGGCCGAGCATCACCTGGGTGAAGTCGATGACCCTGATGCCCGAAAGCGGCTGGTTTCCCGTCGGCTGCATGAAATCCTCTCCCGTCATTCCGCGGCAATCTGCACGTTGGCGTTGGCGGCCGGCCGGTCGCCCGGGTCCGCGCCCTGGGCACGCAGGACCCTTTGCAGCTCGGCGACGTCGACGCGGTCGACGGTGACGCCGGCCTTCATCGCCAGCGCCGCCGCGACGCCGGCCGCCTCGCCCATCGCCATGCAGGGCGGGATCTCGCGCGAGATGCGCTGCGCCGCGGCCGTCGAGGAATAGTGCCGGCCGGCGACGAGCATCTGCTTCACTTCCTTCGGCAGCAGCGAACGGTACGGATAGTAGTAGTCGCGGCCGCGCGCCACGCTGTCGCGGAAATGCCGCCGGTTCGCCACGTCCTCCTTGGTCATGACGTATTCGCCTTCGAGCAGACGCGAGGTGCGCACGCCGACCTGCGGCGCGACGTCGACGACGAAGGCATTCTCGAAGCCCGGAATCTTCTCGCGGACATAGGCGACCAGCTCGGCGATGCGCTCGCGGCCGCGGAAGTCGGCATGCGTCAGGTCCTCGACCGAGATTCCGTCGAGGCCGCCCATATGCGGGCAGTTGCACCAGACGATCCCCGGCAGCGGCGTCTTCAGCCACCAGCGCTCCCACGAGCCGCCCATGATGCGCTTGGCTTCGCGGTCGACGACGGCGAAGGCTTCCGGCTCCTGGTATTCGAAGCGCTCGGCGGCCTCGGTGTCGATGCCGCCCAAGCGGAACACCGTCGTGACGATGAACGAGCCCCGGCTGAAAGCCGCACCGGCGGACGCCGCGACGTCGAGGTCGCCCGTCGCGTCGATCACGGTCTTGCCCAGCACCGCCTGGCGGCCGCTCTTGGATTCGCAGATCACGCCCTTGATCGTCCCGTCCTCCACGATCGCCCTGGAGAACCAGCTATGCAGGCGCAGGTTGACGCCCGCCTCGGCGATCATATCGTTGGAGGCGCGCTTGAAGCCATCCGGATCGAAGGCCGACGCGTAGCAGATCGGCTGGGGCTTCTGATGCGAATGGAAGTCGTAGACGCCCCATCGCGCCCATTGCTGGAACTTCGCGGTGTCCGAGATCCAGTCCTTCTCGGGCGGCGTGACGCAAAGCCCCATCGTCGTCATGCGGTCGATCAGCTCGGCACAGATGCCGCGCACCGTCATCTCGGGGCCGTTGGACATGTCGTCCAGAACCAGAACCATGCCGCCGGAAGCGAGGCCGCCGAGATAGGCGTAGCGCTCCAGCAGCAGCACGTTCAGCCCGTTGCGCGCGCCGGCGACCGCGGCCGAGATGCCGGCGGGCCCTCCGCCCACCACGACGAGGTCGGTCTCCGCCACGACCGGGACCTTGCCGCCCGGCTCGTCGATCATTGTTGCAGTCGTCATCGGAAACTCCGGATCTAGAGGTCGGGAAGCGCCGCGGATCAGGTCCGGGCGACGTTCCACGTGAGGACGCGGGACTCGGCCCAGGAGATCACGCCGAAGAAGGTGGCGGAGAACACCGAGCCGACGACGATCGTCGCGTAGAGAAGCGGCGAGTCGAAATTGTAGGTCGCCTGAATGATCAGCGCGCCGATGCCCTGGGTGGAGCCGATCCATTCGCCGACGATCGCGCCGATCACCGCCGTCGACGCCGCGATCTTCAGCGCCGAGAACAGGTAGGGCAGCGAGTTCTTCAGCCGCACCTTCTGGAACACCTCGCGCGGTGAGGCCGACAGCACGTGCATCAGCTCGAGCTGCTGCGGGTTCACGTCGCGCAGGCCGCGCGTCATGTTCACCAGCGTCGGGAAGAAGCAGATGATCGCCGCGATCGCGATCTTCGGCTCCATGCCGTTGCCGAGCAGCAGCACCAGGATCGGCGCCTTGGCGACGACGGGAATCGTGTTGACCATCACCGCGATGGGGAAGAACGCCTCTTCCAGCGTGTCCTTGTAGGCGAAGGCGGTGGCGATCGCGATCGCAGCCAGATTGCCGATGAGGAAGCCGGAGACCGCCTCGATGGCGGTCGGGAGCAGGTTGACCATCAGGATGTCGAAGCGGCTGACCAGGACCTTGAACACGGCGCTGGGAGCCGGGGCGATGAACGGCCGGATGCCGAACGCGATCACCGAAATCTCCCAAATCACGAGAAGGATCACCAGCGCGGCGATCGGCAGGAGGCGGCGGCGCCACATCATGCGCCGTTTGGCGGCGAGATAGATCTGCTGCGCGCCGTCGTCGTCGACGAAGGCGCCCATGCCGGCGGTATCGGGCGTGGTGACGGACATCAGCATGTCTCCAAGACGCGTCGCAGATGCGAGACCAGCGAGACGAATTCCGGCGTCTCGCGCATGGCGATCTTGCGCGGGCTGGGCAGGTTGACGGGAACGAGCTCCTTGACGCGGCCGGGCCGCGCCGCGAGCAGCAGCACCTCCTGGCCGAGGAACGCCGCCTCGTAGATCGAGTGCGTCACGAACAGGATGGTCGTGCCGGTGCGTTCCCAGACCGCGAGCAGCTCCTCGTTCAGCCGGTCGCGGGTGATCTCGTCGAGCGCCCCGAACGGCTCGTCCATGAAAAGCAGCTTGGGGCTCGAGATGAGCGCCCGGGCGATCGACACGCGCTGGCGCATGCCGCCCGAGAGTTCGTGCGGGAACGCCTTTTCCCAGCCGGCGAGCCCGACCAGCTCGAGCAGTTCGTGCGGATTGCGCGCCCGGCCGCCCGGCGCCCCGCCGCCGACTTCCAGCGGCAGGGTGACGTTTTCGAGCACCGTTCGCCAGGGCAGCAGCGCGGCATCCTGGAAGACGAAGCCGATGTCGCGCCGCGACCTTGCCGCCGAAGGCGCGCCGCCGAGCACCCTGGCCGAACCGGAGGTCGGCTTGGTGATGTCGGCGACGACGCGCAGCAGGGTCGACTTGCCGCAGCCGGACGGACCCAGCAGCGTCAGGAATCCGCCCTTGCGCACGGTGAGGTCGATGCCGTCGAGCGCGGTGATGGTGCCGCGCTCGGTCGTGAACCGGACCGAAACCTGCGTAAGCTCGACGGCGGCTTCGGAGTGGCCCTCCATCGCCGTCGGCTCCCTTGTCTCGTAGTCGAAGGCGGCGAGTGCCATGGCCTCTCTCCCGTCAGCCGATCTTCGGGCGGTCGGCTGCGGTGGCGTCGAGAACCGCCGTGGAGATGACGTCGTCCAGCGCCGGCGCTCCGGCCGAGAACTGGCCGAGCTCGTCATAGAGCTTGATCTGCTCGGCCCAGTTGGCCGGATCGAAGGTCGCCCAGCCGTTCTTCTTGGTCGCCTCGGTGAAGACATGCGCCAGCATGATCTCGGCCGCCGCCAGCTCGTCCTTCTTGACGAGGTTCGGGAACTCCTTGATCAGCAGGTCGACCGCGGCCTCGCGGTTGGAGTTGGCGTATTCCCAGCCCTTGCCGGCAGCGCGGAAGAAGCCGTCGAGCGCCTCGGGATCCTTCTGCAGCATGTCCGAGGTCGTGTAGTACGGGTTGGCGTAGAGCTGCACCCCGTGGTCCCACATCTTCATCGCGACGACCGGCTGCCCGACGCCGGCGATCGCCGTGGTGTTGGTCAGCCAGCCGGTGACCGCGTTGACCTGGCCGGTCGCCAGCGGCGTCATGTCGGCGCCGATCACGACCACTTCGACCTGGCTTTCGGGGATGTTGTGCTTCTTCAGCAGCGCCGAGAGCAGGATCTTGCCGGTCGCCTGGATGCCGATCTTCTTGCCGATCATGTCCTGCGGCGTGTTGATCGGCGCGGAGGCCAGCGAGAAGAACGCGTAGGGATGCTGCTGCGCGCTGACGCCGATCGCCTTGACCGGGATCTTCTGCGACGCGGCGAGCATCAGCGACGGGCTGGACGACACCTGGCCGATCTCGTAGCGGCCGGACGCGACGATCGCCACGCCGTCGATGGAAGGGCCGCCCGGCTGGATCGCGAGATTCAGCCCTTCCTTCTCGAAATAGCCCATGTGCTTGGCGGCCACCTCGCCGAGCTGGTTGCCGCCGCCCAGCCATCCGAGCTGCATGTTGATGGTCTTGGTGCCGGATTGCGCCAGCACGCGGCTGGAGACGAGCGCCGGCATGGCGAGCGCGCCGGCAAGCCCGGCGCCGGTCTTCAGGATATGGCGACGCGAAAAACGTGAGTTCATCATCGGTGTTCCCCTTGTTTGGGTGCCCTCGCTCGGGCCCCGTCACTTCACACTCTTTGCCGGCGGCCGCTTCTTCGAGCTCCCATTCGCCGGCAATCTTTTTCGAAGCTGCTGCGACTTTAGTTGTGGCAGGGCGCGCGCAGGAAGCATAAAGATTCGAGAGAGGTGATGCCGAATTGGCATCACCTGTGCACGAGGGGATGCGCCATGCACGCAGCGGCCCTACGCTATGTCGACCAGGTCGCCCGGCTGGGCTCGATCCGGCGCGCCGCCGGCGTCCTCAACGTCGCGTCTTCCGCCGTCAACCGGCAGATCCTCAAGCTCGAAGCCGAGATCGGCACGCCCCTGTTCGAGCGCGTCGGCAACGGCGTCAGGCCGACCGCCGCCGGCGAACACGTCATCCGCCACGTCCGCGAGACGCTTTCGCGCTGGAACGACGTGCGCGGAGAGATCGCCACCCTGTCGGGCGACATCCACGGCGAGGTGCGCATCGTTTCGATCCCCGCGCCGCTCGTGCGCATCCTGCCGATGGCGATCGAGGATACCGCCAGGCAGCACCCGCACATCTCGTTCCGCGTCATCGACGCCGCGCCCCGCGAGCATACCGAAGAGATGCGCGCCCGCAGGGCCGATATCGCCATCCTGTTCATAGACCGCCGGCATAGCGGCTACGACGTGGTGGCGCGCATCCGCATGCGCATCGGCGCCATCATGCGGCCCGACCATCCGCTGGCCGGCAAGAAGGAGGTCACGCTCACCGATTGCGCCGACTATCCGGTCTGCATGCTGAGCGACCCGTGGATCCTGAACGCGACGGCCGAAGCCGAGTTCACCCACAGCGGCGCGCAGTTCAAGTCGATATTGCTGACCAATTCCCTGCCGATGACCAAGCACGCCATGCTCAACGGGCTCGGCATCGGCTTCTTCACGCCGACCGGCTTCGTCGACGAACTGAAGCGCCGCGAACTGGTGCATGTCCCGCTGGCCGAGCCCGATCTCTCGGCGAGCGAGATCGGGCTGCTGATCCACCGGGACCGCCATTCCTCGCCCGCGGTGCGGGCCCTCGCCGGCCGGCTCATAAAGGAGTTCGCAGACCTCGAACGCGACTTCGGCGAACTGAGCCCCGCCCCTCGCCGCTCCCCCCCAGCCGGGTCTCGAGGCGAGCGAGGCGGCGGCGACTGAGGGTCGGGCGCCGGGCAATGGCCCGTCCGATCCGGCCGAGGCCCCATATGCCGACTGGGCGCCCCTTCAGCGAGCGTGGCGAAAGCGGATAGGTACCTTCGGCCGGCCACCTGCCCGCGCGCAGCCGGGACTGCGCCTTCGAGAAGCCGCGCACCGCGTCGAGAAGCAGCCAGACGGCGGCGTCTGCCACCTCGTCGTTCAGCACTCCGGCGTGTTGGTGACGACGACACCCTTGCGCGTGGCATGCGCGACGTCGATGCCTTCATTGCCCACACCGAAGCTGGCGATAAGTTCGAGATTCGGTAGGCGGTTGGCTCGGCTCCGTGCACGGTCACCGCACTCGCTCGCTCGGCGTCGAGCACTTTGGCCAGACCGGCTCGATGCTGAGTTTTACCGCCACTACAACATTGGCGCGCACGGCATCATATCCGCAACCTAGGTACTAACTCCCGGAAAACCGATCAGAAGCCTCCGGACCGTACAAATGCGGAAGGCGGCAGCTCTATTCCGGCCCATACAGTCCCGGTCTACTGATCTCCATTGTAGCGGCGCATTGCCGAGAGTGCGGCAGCGGAGAGCCTGTTCGACGCAGGGATGTCGGCCACGCTGAGTGCGCCGGCAGGCGCCGGCGCCTGTGCGGCAAACAGTTCGGCCAGGATCGATTGCCCACCACGATCGACATGCTCTACCTCGGCGCAGGGAAGCGCGAAGCTGAGCGCCAACGCCCAGGGCTGCTCCGTCGTGTTGTGGAAGATGAGCGGCACGGAGAACTTCCGCGCAAGTTCGGCGATCCGCAAATTCTCGGTGATGCCACCGCTCCACGCGACGTCGGGCTGGAGCGCTTCGACCACACCCATCTCGAGAAACTGTTTTATTTCCGCATAGGAGTAGAGGAAATTGCCGACCGAGAATTTGTGTCCAGCTTCCGCTAGTTTCCTGAATCCTTCGATGTCATTGGGCAGGAGTGGGTCCTCGATCCAGCGCATGCGGTATGGCTCCAGGCGCTCAATCATCTGCGCGGTGTAGCCGGCGTCCCAGCCGACGAAGCAGTCGAAGCTGACATCGGCCCCGGTCCCCAGCACTTCGCGCGCGGCGGCGACGTCCATGCAGTTCTGCCGCATGCCCTCTTCGCCGCTCTCCGGACCATACCGCGCCGGCATCTTGACGCCGGTGAACCCGCTTCCGGCCATGGGACGCGCAGTGGTGATGTAGACGGGCATACTGTCGGTCCGTGCGCCACCCAGCAGGTCGATCAGCGGCTTGCCCGCCTCGTCGGCGCACAGATCCCATATCGCGATGTCAAGCGCGGCGAGCCCCATGCCGACGAAACCCGAACGGTCCCAAAGGGTGATCGAGCGCATCATCAATTCCCAGAGGTCCTGCGGGCTGTCGACCGTTTCACCGCGGATCAGCCAGCCGAGGCGGGAGGCGATCGCAGCAACCACCTCGCCTCCATTGGTGATTGAGACGCCTTGCGCACCGTTGTCGGCGCGCACAACTGTCGCCACTTTCGCGGTCGGCCAGATCCACGACGACCGCGTCTCGGCAAAGCGTGGAAATCTGCCCATGGGTGATGCGGCGCGATCCCTGATGATCTTGGTTCCGAGATACCCGGACTCCAGAATATGAACCTCGACCTCGGCGATCTTCATCTCGCTTTAATCCCAGCTTTAACGGCCCCTGTTCCAGGGAATCGATCGTCGCACCCCGGGGGGTACGGCTCAGTGAATGACATACACGCCATTGATGCTGTACGTGTATCATTGTCCATCAATTTCGCAAGCCGACGCGAATTGCCAGGGAAGGACGAAAATGGCCGGCCTGCTCCACCCGACTCGGGTGCGCGGCGGACGCGACAGGCCAGCTCAGGTCGAGGCGCGCCAGACCAACTGGTGACCGACCGCTATGACCTTGCCTTCATGCGAGGCCTCGCCGAACAGTGCCGACAGCACCTTGCTGCCCGCCAGGCGGCCGAGTTCGTACGCATCAACGTGGACGGTGGTGAGCGCGGGCGTCAGGCACGCCGAAAGTTCAAGGTCGCCGAATCCGGCGATTGCGACCCGGCCGGGCACGGCGATTCCTTCGGCGCCGGCGCGCAGCAAGGCGCCGATCGCATAGTGATCGCCCGGGCAAAAGATGGCGTCGATTTCCGGCGCGGCCGCCAACAACTCCATGAAGGCGTTGCCGACCTCGACCATCCGCGCCGGCGCGTCGATCTCCTTCAGCCAGCTCTCCGATAGCGCGACGCCACGCTTCGACATCGCGTCGAGATAGCCCTGGCGGCGCGCCCGCACGATGTCGTTGTATCTGGAGTATCCGCCGAGGAACCCTATGCGCGCATAGCCGCGATCGAGGAGGCCTTCGGTCATCTCGCGGGCGGCGCGCCGGTTGTCAGGACCGATGCTCATAGAGTGCGGATGCCGCGCCTTGCTCCAGATATTGATGACAGGCACGCTCGCGCGCTCCAGCATGCGATCCGTCGCCTCGTCCCGGCTGGCGCCGGTCAGCACGATAGCGTCGGGCCGCCTGCCGAGAAACGCCGACAAGAGCTTGCGCTCGACCGATGGATCGCGGAAGTCGCCGATGCTACCGACCATAAGCTGGTAGCCTTCCGGCTCGAGCACGTCGAGCAGACCCTGCGCCGTCGTCGAGAACGCGGAATTTTGAAGTGACGGCAGCAGAAGCGCGACGATGTTGGAGCGGCTCTTCTGCAGGCTTCTTGCCGCGAGGTGCGGCACATAGTCAATTTGCGCGATCGCGCGCTCCACCCGCTCGCGCGTTTCCGGCCGCACCTTCTGTGGCTCACGCATCGCACGCGACACCGTGATCAAGGAGAGATTTGCCACCCTTGCCACGTCGCGCATGTTGGGCAGCCGCCTGCCGTCGTCGTCCCGCATCTTTACCCAAGCCCGAATCCGCCGGTAGGCCGCACACTGGCACCGTTGACACACATCGTCAAATGATATACGTATATCACATATATCGGGAGGATGGTAGGGCTTTGACATTCCTGTTGATTCGCCCGGTTTGGGTGACGCTGGTCTTGGTGCTGCTGCTGGGAGGCGCGGCGCTCGACCAGAGGTCAGGTTCGCGCGCCAAGCTGACGGATTCCGAGGCCGCCGAGATCGAGCGTTCGGGTGCCGAAGTGGTGTTGCGGTTCCCGCCGGAGACATTCCATATGGACGCGCTCCAGAAGGTCGGCCGCGTCGTCCGGATCGACGGTGATAGCGCCTTCGTGATGGATGTGAAGGTCAACCAGTTGCGGGCGCTTGCCGGCAAATACTGGGTCCGCGACGTGCTTCCGGTCGGACTCTAGGAAATGCCGATGAGCAACATACGCATATCCGGTCTGACCGTCGAATATGGAATCGAGGGGCAGCCGCGCCATCTGGCGCTGGAGGACGTTTCGTTTGAGGTCTGCAGCGGCGAATTTTTCTGCGTGGTCGGTGCTAGCGGATGCGGTAAGTCGACCCTCGTCTCGGCCATAGCCGGTTTCGTGCCGCCGAAGGCGGGGCGGGTCGAGGTCGATGGCGAAGCGATCCGTGGTCCAGGCCCGGACCGCGGCGTTGTTTTCCAGGAATATGCCCTGTTGCCCTGGCGTACAGTGATCGACAATGTCGCGCTGGGCTTGAAGTTTCGCGGGGTGGGCCGCGACGAGCGTCGCCGTCAGGCGGCGGAGTACCTGAAGCTGACCGGACTGGAGCAAGCGGCCGAGAAATATCCGCACGAGCTGTCGGGTGGGATGAAGCAGCGTACGGCGGTGGCGCGCACGCTGGTAATGTCGCCGAAGGTCATGTTGATGGATGAGCCGTTCGCCGCCGTCGACGCGCAGACGCGCGTGGTCCTCCAGCAGGAGCTGCTGCGCATCTGCGCGGCGCAGAAGATGACGGTGCTGTTCGTCACCCACAGCGTCGAGGAAGCGGTGTTCCTGGGCGACAGGGTGATGGTGCTCGGCCGTCCGCCGCATCAGATCAAGGACATGATCGCCATCGATATCCCTCGCGAGGAGCGGGACTGGGGCACGATCGCAACCGATCCGCGCTTTGCCGTGCTGTCCGGCGAGGTGATGAACCGAGTGCGTGGCAACTAGAGGCTGTCATGGACTTGGGATGGAGGCTGCGTTGAGAAGCGAAAAGCCGCGTAATAGGAGAGAGCGGCATGCCGGTATCGGGCATATCGGTATGCCTCTCGACGCATCAGGCAGCTTTCGCCCCCCAGCCCTGCGAGTTGCGCCGATTTTAGCTTGCCGGTTCGGTTTGCGGCTGGCTCCTATCGGGTGGGTCAAATTCGGCTGCAGCGCAGTCCCATCGCAGCTCAACAGCAGTCTCTAGATGTCTTGGAGCGCGCAAACCAAGATGCTGAAGGGCGCGAGTGGCATCGCGGCGATACTGCTGCTGTGGCAGCTTTCAGTCTATGTCGTCGACGTGCCACCGCATTTCTATCCCAGCCCGGCGGCGGTCTGGCGGGCCTTCATCGAGATGACGGAGAAGGGCATCCTTCCGTCCTATATAGCTGACAGCATGCTGCGCTACCTGCTCGGCGTCCTGATCGGCACCGCGATCGGCTGCGCTCTGGCGCTTCTTATCGCCAGTTCCAAGCTCGCCATGCGGATGCTCGGACCGATGATCGACTTCCTCTACTATATGGTCGAACTCGCCTGGATTCCCCTGTTCGTCATCTGGTTCGGCTTCGGGCTGCCGACCATTCTCGTCGCCGTGGTCTACGTCGTGATCTGGCCAGTGCTTTTCAATTCGCTGTCCGGCATCCGTAGCATCCAGCCCTCGCTGATCCTGGCCGCGCGGTCGCTCGGCGGGTCGCGATGGCAGGTGCTGCGCGAGGTCGTTCTGCCCGGGATGCTGCCGCAGGCGGTCAACGGCTTCAGGGTCGCGGCCGGGTTCGCCTTCCGCGCGCTCATCTTTGGCGAGCTGATCGGAGCCCAGTCCGGCATCGGCTACCTCATCTTCGAGAGCACGACGCACCTGCAGACGGACCGGACGGTGCTCGGCATGATCTGCATGGGCCTCTTGTGGCTCTTCATCGACCGCAACTATCTGCGTCCGTTCGAGAAGGCGACGATCGACCGCTGGGGAATGGTGGTCAGCCATGACAGCTAACGGCATTGCCCCTTCGCGGCTCGCCCGGCAGGCTGCCAGCATCGGGCTGGCTTTGATCGTGCCGGCGCTCGTCGTGGCGGCATGGGCGGCGGTGCCGTTCTTCGTCAAGGTGCCGGCTTACAAGCTGCCGACCGTCATGGAGATCGGCGAGCAGTTCTGGGTGCTCACCTCCAGCGGTAAGCTAGGTTGGGAACTCCTGGTGAGCGGCAGCCGGTTCATCGTCGGCCTGTTGCTGGGGACGGCGCTCGCGCTTCCGCTCGGGCTCGCGATTGCGCTCAACCGCCACGTCTCCGACGTGGTGCGGCCGGCGCTGGTCTTCTTCCAGGCGATCGCGGGCATCGCCTGGGTGCCGATGGCGATCATCTGGTTCGGCTTCGGCCAGGGCCCGGTCATCTTCGTCATCGCAAACACCGTGTTCTTCAGTACCATCTACAACGTGGTGAGGGGAGTCGAATCCATCCCCGCCGTCTTACGCAACGCCGTCCGCTCGATGGGCGGAACGGGGATCGGCTATTTCCGCGAACTGATCCTACCGGGAGCGCTGGTGCAGATCATCGTCGGGCTGCGGACCTCGATGGCGTTCGGACTGCGCGCGCTGGTGGGCGCCGAGATGATCGCCGGTACGAGCGGGCTCGGCTTCATGACCATCGACGCCTCGCAATCCTACGGCACCGACACGGTCATCGTCGGCATGCTGGTGATCGCCGTGGTGTGGTACGTGCTCGACCGCGCAGTCTTCATTCCGCTCGAGCGCAAGACGGTGGTGCGCTGGGGACTGCAGAGGTTTCAATAGATGGTGCGCGTCGCGGTCGTGGGAACGGGCTGGTACAGCTGCGTCAACCATCTGCCGGCGCTGAAGGCCATTCCCGGCGTGGAGATCGCGGGCATTTGCGACACGGACCCGGACAGACTCGCGACCGTGTCGGAGAATTTCGGCGTCGCATTCGCCACTCGCGATTTCCGTATGCTGGCGGCGCTCGGCGCGGACGCGGCAATCGTCGCGTCGGCCAATGACGCCCACGCCGAGCAGACGCGGGCATTCCTGGAGGCGGGCGCCCATGTACTGGTCGAGAAGCCGATGACGCTGAGCGCGGCCGAGGCGTGGCGGCTGGTCGCGGCCGCTCGCCGGTGCAAGCGAGAGCTGCTCGTCGCCTATGGCTGGAACTACAAGCCGCATTTCGCGATGGCGATGGAGTTGTTGCGACAGGAGGAGATCGGCCCGATCGAATCGGTCGTGGCCCATCAGGGATCGCCAGTACGCCGCATCTTCACCGGCGATCTCGGCGAGGGGCGCTGGAGCGGGGCGCTGGTGGAACCGAAGCCGGAAACATGGCGTAACGCCGGACGTGGCGGCGGCTTCACGTTCGGGCAGCTATCGCATTTGCTCGGATTCGTCTTCGGCCTGTTGCCGCTGGACACCGTCTCTGTGAGCGCGGTGATGCACGGGACGAGAGCCGGGCTCGACCTCGGGGTGATGGCGCATGCGAGCTTCCGCGGGGGCGCGGTCGCCAGCCTCTCCGGCGTCGCGGGCGTGCCCGAGCAGGACGACAATTACTGCAACATCATCTTCTATGGCGGCCGCGGATCGATGGTGGTCGACACGCGGCTCGACCATATCAGCGTTGGCTCGCATCGCGGGGCGTCACGCCGTATATCGCTGCCGCGAGGGTGCGGGAGATATGACTGCATCGGCCCGGTTGACGCATTGATCGCGATCGCGCGCGGCGAAAGCCGAAATCTTTCCGACGGCGCGGCCGGTGCCCGCGCCGTTCAGACGATCGAGGCGATGCACTCCTCCGCGCGAGCCGGCGGATCAAGAATCGACTTGTCAGATGTTCAGATGCAATGATATACGAGCGTCATTAGATACACGTATATCATTAACGAGCCATCGCAATGCGTCTTAAGGAACTCAAAGTGCTGGTAACGGCCGCCGGCGCAGGTATCGGCAAGGAGACGGCGATCGCGATGTCGCGCGAGGGCGCGCATGTGCTTGCCACCGACATCGTCGCGGCTTCGCTGCGCGACCTCGAAGGTGTGTGCACGGCGACGGCGCTGCTCGACGTCACCGACCGGGCGGCGGTTGAGGCGATTGTCAGGCGCCACGGCCCGTTCCAAGTGCTGGTGAACTGTGCCGGGCATGTCCACGACGGCTCGATCCTCGACGTGACGGATGCCGACTACGACAAGAGCTTCGATGTCAACGTGCGCGGTATGTTCCATACGATCAAAGCGGCACTTCCCGGCATGCTCGAAGGCGGCGGCGGTTCGATCATCAACATCGCCTCGGTCGCGTCGAGCATCCATGGCGTACCGCGCCGCTGCGCCTACGCCGCGACCAAGGGCGCGGTGATTGCTCTCAGCAAGGCCGTGGCGGCGGATTTCGTCGGCAAGGGCGTGCGCTGCAACGCGATTTGTCCCGGCACTATCGAGACGCCCTCGCTGCAGGGACGGATCAATTCCCAGTCCGACGCGGTCAAAGCGCGCGCCGAATTCATCGCCCGCCAGCCAATGGGCCGGCTCGGCCGTCCCGAGGAGATCGCGTCGCTAGCTGTCTATCTCGCCTCGCCCGAATCCGCCTTCACGACCGGCGCCACACACATAATAGACGGCGGATGGATCATGTAGCCGGCGGACGACTAGGGGGAAACAGTATGTCACAGTCCGACAAGGAAAGGCTTCGCAGCCAATTCGAGGCCGAGCGCGGCTACTGGAGCCCGTTCTGGGGCGATCTGCTCGACGCGAGCCCGGAGTTCTTCGAGGCCTTCCTCAATTTCTCGGCAGTTCCATGGCGGTCAGGACCACTCGACCCCAAGACCAAAGAACTCATCTATATCGCGATCAACGTCGCCACGACCCACCTCTATGAGCCCGGCTTGCGGATCCATATCCGCAACGCGCTGAAATACGGCGCGAGCGAACAGGAAATCTTCGAGGTGTTCCAACTGGTCTCGGTCATGGGCATGCATTCCATGATCCTCGGGATGCCCGTCCTCAAGCAGGAGCTACAAGCGAGCAAATCGCCGGATGCAGGCTAGTACGGGCAGCCTCGGCCCGCAGCCGACCGCGACCCCCGCGTCGCTTCGATTTCTCCTCCCATCACCGGATTCTCGAGATGACCAAGCTTGTCGGACTCACATGGGACCATCCGCGCGCCATAGACGGGCTGCGCGCGATTACGGCGTCCTACCTCAGGGACAGGCCGGGGCTCGAAATCGAGTGGATAGTGCGGTCGCTGCGAAAGTTCGAATCCGCCTCGATCGAGGAGGTGTCGCGCTCCTACGACATGGTCGTGCTCGACCACCCTTGCGTCGGCGAAGCGGCGGCGTCCGGCTGCCTTGTCGATTTCCAGCGGCATGCGGGCCGGCTCGATCTCGATGGGCTCAAGGCCGACACGGTCGGGCGATCGTTCGATTCCTACGTATATCGCGGCTGCATGTGGGCGCTGCCGATCGACGCCACCACGCAGTTTTCAGCCTACCGCGTCGGCGCGCTGGCGGATGACGAGCTGCCCGCCGACATCGACGGGGTTCTGGCGCTCGGCCGTCGCTCCGGCATTGCGCTGGCGCTGAAGGGCATCCATTCGCTGATGACGTTCTGGTCGCTGTGCGCGGTGCATGGCGATCCCGTCGGCAGGGAAACGGACGACAGACTGGTCAGCCGGAAGGCCGCCTCGGCCGCATTCGAGACGCTGCGCGAGCTCTACGCGCTCTGCCCGCCGCAGGCGATCGGCTGGGACCCGATCGACGTCCACGAGACGCTCGCCCACGCCGACGGCCCCGACTACTGCCCCTACCTCTACGGCTACGTGCCCTATGCCCGCGCCGACGCGGCCGGCCCGCTGCGCTTCGGCAACGCGCCGGGCCGCAAGCGGGGCGTCGCCCTTGCCGGCACCATCATCGGCGGCACCGGGCTCGCCATTTCCTCGTCCTGCAAGGCGATCGACGAGGCGGTCGCCTTCGCGGGCGCCGTGACGAGCCGGAACGTGCAACTGGCCATGGGCCTGGCAGGCGGCCAGCCGGCGCGGCGTAGCGCCTGGGGGGACGCTACGCTCAACCGCCGCTTCAGCGATTTTTACCGCGGCGCGCTGCCGACAATGGAGAGCGGCATCGTGCGGCCGCGCTATTCCGGATATATCCAGTTCCAGGAGAGAGCCGGCGCCATCGCGGAAGCCTGCGTGGCCGGCCGCACGGCGATCGCCGATGCGGTCGATGCGCTCGAGGCCGCCCATCGCGACATGTCGAAGGGGCGGACAGCCTGATGCCGCGCGCGCCCTTGCGGGACTTCGCCATCGTCGATGCCCATCACCATCTGTGGGATCTCACGGCCAACCACCATCCGTGGCTGTCGGATAATGTGAAGCCCCGCCGCTTCGGCAACTATGCGGCGATCCGCACGAACTACAGGTTGGCGGACTACCAGCGCGACACGCGCGGCTTCAAGATCGCCGCGTCCGTTTGTGTCGAGGCGAGCGCGGCGGGCGAGCCGGCCCGGGAAGTTGCTTGGCTCGATCAGGAAACGCTGCGAGATCCGGCGCCCCATGCCATAGTCGGCGCGGCCGAGTTGCTGCAGGGCAATCCCGACGCAACGATCGAGGCTTGCCTGCGCGTGCCCTCCTTTCGCGGACTGCGCATACCCGCTCACTGGCTCGGCCATGCGAGCTTCGACGGCGCTAGCCAGCCTGGCCTGCTCGCCTCGCCCGCCGCCGCATGGTTGGCGAGCCTGATGAGCCGGCACGACCTGGTACTGGACGTCTCGCTATTCCACACGCAGTTCGGCGAGCTGCTGGCGCTCGCGCGGGCGGCGCCCGGTCTGCGGATAGTGGTCAACCATTGCGGCATGCCGCTGCATCTCGACCTCAACGCGCCCGGATCGCGGGAGGAGCAGCTTTCGGCCTGGCGTCGCGGCATTGCCGAACTGGCTGGCGCCAGCAACATCAGCATCAAGCTGTCCGGCTTGTGGATGGTCGGACGTGAGCTGACCGCCGATGAGATCCGACCGGTCCTTGAAACTTGCCTCGACGCTTTCGGGCCGGACCGTTGCATGTTCGGCAGCAATTTCCCCGTCGATCGCTTATGTATCTCCTTCTCCAAAATGCTCGAGCGCTACGATGAAGCGCTTGTCGGGCTGTCAGGTGGAGACGTTTCACAAATCTTCAGGCGGACAGCAGAAGTCACTTATCGCTTGACATGATATACGAATGTCATGAATGATATTCGTACTTCAAGGGAGGAAACCATGCGACGTTCTCTAATGGGGCTGGCGCTGCATTTCAGCCTGGCACTGGGATTGACGACGGCTGTACAGGCCGCCGACGACATAGCGGTTGGTTTCGTGCGTGCGACTGCTCACGCGCCATACATGGTGGGGATCGAGAAGGGCGTCTACGCCAAATACGACCTCAACGTGGTGCCGAAATTCTACACGAGCGGCATCGACAGCCTGCAGGGTCTACTTACGGGCGAACAGAAGATCACGACCGTCGGCGCATTTCCCTTCCTGATCGCGATCTCGAAGGGCATCGACGTTGTCGCGATCGGCATGATCGAAAGCCAGGCCAACGAGCCGAACTTCACGGTGACCTCGCTGCTGACCGCGCCGAGCGCCGGGGTGACTTCCGCCGCCGACCTCGCCAAGCTGAAGGGCAAGAAGGTCGGCCTGCTGCTCGGCACCGCCTCGGAAGACCACATGGGCGGTCTGCTCGACACAGTGGGCCTGGCTCCCAAGGACGTGGAATATGTGAATCTCGCACCGCCGAAGGCGGTTACCGCGCTGCAGACGGGCGCCGTCGACGCTATCAATGTTTGGGAGCCTTGGACGACGGTCGCGGAGAAGACCATTCCCGGCACGACGCTGGTCGTCAACGGCGCCGGCCCATGCGTGAAATGCTATAATACCGGTTTCATGGTTGTTGCGCGCAAGACCCTCGAGGAAGAGCCGGCGCTCTTGGAGCGCTTCTGGATCGCTCACGCCGAGGCGATGAAGTATGCGCGTACGCACACCGACGAGACCGCTGACGTTGCCAGTCGTTGGATCGAGGGCGTCAACATCGACATCCTTAAGGCGGCAATGAAGCGGGCAAACATGGACCCGCGTATGACCAAGAACATCGAGACCGGCCTGGTCAACGACACGATGCCGTTTCTGGTCAAGGCCGGGCTACTCAAGTCCGTGTTCGATCCAAAGCCGAACCTCAACTACGACATCTACAAGAAGGTCGCGGCAGAGCATCCAGACCTGTTTGACGACATGCAGCCGGTCAAGCCCGAATATCAGCTCGACTGAGCTTTCGCCGGGCCACGGATTCACCTCCGCGGCCCGGCACCGGTGTCACTCATTCCGTGTAGCACATGCGTGCCATTTATGCTGTTGTTGATCCCCACGGTCCAGTGACCTGCAAGGCGATTGCGCAGATAGAAGCCGAAGACGGCTGAGCCCAGCTCGCCAACTCGCACCCGATTTCGATCCCGAATAGCGGCAACCTCATGCCTTCGCCGCTCGAAGCGGGTTTCTCAGTCCATACGCGCGAACGGCCGCAAATAGTCGGAAGTCCCGGGAGCCCGCTTTGTAGCGCCACAATCTTGGGCGGCCTGCACCGCGCCTCGTTGTCAACTTGCCCGGCAAACGAGTTCGTTACTGCTCACCAGTCTACGCTGTCGTGCGATTTGCGTCGGCAACTGCGGCAGGTTGACGAGCTGTAGAAAAACGTTTAGCTATACGTTTAGCGAAACGTTTCGCTGAAGGTATTCCGGATGGCAACGATTGTTGATGTCGCTCATACGGCGAAGGTGTCCATCGCCACCGTCTCGGCCGTCCTGAACGGCAACAAGTTCGTGAGCGAGGAGCTGCGCGGGCGCGTTCTCAAGGCCATCGAGGACACCGGCTACCACCCGCACGGCATCGCCCGATCGCTGAAGAACGGGCGCACCAAGACGATCGGCCTGGTGGTGACGGACGTCACCAACCCCTATTCCACCGCCGTGGCCCGCAGCATCGAGGATGCCGCGCATGCCGAGGGCTACACCGTCATCCTGTGCAATTCCGACGAGGATTTCGGCAAGGAGGAAACCTATCTGGGCCTCATGCGCACCCGCCGCGTCGACGGGCTGATCCTCGCGCCCTCGGGCAAGCCGGAGGACTACAGGGACACGCTGGAAGAGCTGCGCATGCCGGTCGTCCTGGTCGACAGGACGATCGAGGGCCTCGATCTGGACGCCATCGTCGTCAACAATCTGGAGGCCAGCCGCCAGGGCATCGAGTATCTCCTGGGCCTGGGACATACCCGCATCGGGGCGATCGTCGGTCCCCAGCACCTCTCGACCAGCCGCGAGCGACTGGCCGGCTACAGGCAGGCGCTCGCAGCCGCGGGCCTCACTTTCGACGAGGATCTCGTCTGCCACGGCAATTTCCGCCACGAGGACGCCTATCGGGCCGGCCTCGGCCTGCTGCGCCGCGCCAACCGCCCCACCGCGGTGTTCGCCTCCAACAATTTGATGGCGCTCGGCATCCTGCGCGCGGTGCAGGAGATCGGCCTGCGCTGCCCGGAAGACATCTCCATCATCGCGTTCGACGATTTCGACGGCGCGGCCCTGTTCCGGCCCGCCCTGACGACGATCGCCCAGCCGACGACCGAGATCGGGCGCATGGCCGTGGACCGGCTGCTCGCCCAGTTGCGGCGGCAGGCGGGGAATTCTCCCCGCCGCGAGGTGATGAGCGCCACCTTCAATATACGCGGCTCGTGCGGACGGCCGCCGCAGGCCGCGGCCGCTGCCCGGGCGGACGAAGGAAGCCGGCGGTGAGCCGGGAACTCGACCTGCGCCTCACGGCAGCCGCTTCGATAGGCCGCGAAGCCGGGCAGCTGGCCAGGGAGCTGTTCGAGCGGGGCGTACCGGCGAAGTTCAAGTCCCCGCAGGACTACGTCACCGAGGCCGACGCGCGGGTCGAGGCCTTCATCCGGTCCCGCCTCAACGAGCTGTTCCCTGACGACGCGGTCGTCGGGGAGGAGGCGGGCGGGGAGCCTGGCCGGCGGACCTGGATCATCGACCCCATCGACGGAACCGCGAACTTCGCCCACGGGGTTCCGCAGTTCGGCGTTTCGATCGGCCTCGTCGATCAGGGCCGTCCGGTGCTCGGGGTCGTCTACCTGCCGACGCGGGACCATCTCTACACGGCCCGCAGCGGCGGCGGGTGCTTCAGGAACGGGCGGCCGATCCATGCCAGCGCATGCGCCGACCCTGCCACCGCCTATGTCGAGATCGGTTATTCCCCGCGCTCCGACCGTGCGCATTATCTGCGGCTTCTCGAGAACGTGCTCGATGCCGGCATCCTCGTGCGGTGGAGCGGCTCGGCCGTGCTTTCGCTCGTCCAGGTCGCCGAAGGAAGCAGCGACGGCTATTGCGAGCTGTTTCTCAACCCATGGGATGTCGCCGCCGGCATCGTCCTCGTCGCGGAAGCGGGAGGCTGGACCAGCGACTTCTTCGCCGGCAGCGGCCCATATGGCGGCAGGCCGTTGCTCGCCTGCGGCGCGGCCTTCCGCGGCCCGATGACCCGGATTTGTTCCGAAGGACTCCGCGGCACGGATTTGCTCGATCCCGCGCACGGGATCGGCCCGCTCGTCACGACATAACGACAAGACCGGCAGCATCCGCGAGCCGGCAACGAACCAAAGGGAGAAGGAACATGGACAGGCGCAGTTTCATGATGCTGGCGGGAGGCGCCCTGCTGGCGCCGAAGCCGGCCTTCGCGGCGGCAGCCGTCGACAAGCCGGTGACATTGACCATCATCCGCACGGCCAGCGACTCCGACGTCAAGCTGATGAACAGCGTGATGGAGCGCTTCAAGAAGAAGTTCCCCTCGGTGGAGGTGAAGCCGCAATTCATCACCTCCAACCCTTGGGGAGAGTACATAAACCAGCTGATGAACCTCGTCGGCAGCGGCCAGACGCCCGACATCATCACCATGCCCACGGAGGGCGTGTCGACCCTGGGCAGCCGCAAGCTGCTGCGCAATCTCGACGACTTCCTCAACTTCGATCCGGGAGCCAAGGAGCTTCTGGCGGACGTCGAGGCCAATCTGCTGACCGGCCTCAGCTACCAGGGCGCGGTCAACCTGTTCCCCACCGAGTGGAACACGGTCGCGGTCTACTACAACACGAAGATGTTCGAGGCCGCGGGCCTCGACAAGCCGAGCGCCGACTGGGACTGGGCGACCTTCCTGGAAACGGCGAAGAAGCTCACCAAGACCGACGCCAGCGGCCGCACCACCCAGTATGGCTATGTCGTCTCGGGCAAGAACTTCTCGCTGATGCCATGGTTCCTGACCAACGGGACCGACAGGCTGACTCCCGACGGCACGCGGAGCAACGTCAAGGATCCCAGGTTCAAGGAAACGCTGGTCTTCCTGCGCAGCCTGATCGCGGAGCACAAGGTCTCTCCGACCTTCGCCCGCAACAATGCCGGCGAAAGCGCCCTGATCTCCGAAAACGCGGCGATGATCACCACCACCCATTCGTCGGTGCCGGCGATGATCAGCGGCAAGGCCGACTTCATCGACGTCCAGGTGTTCCCGAAGAACAGGACGAACGTCTCGATCTTCGGCGCGGGCGGCGTCGGCGTCAGCACCGCCTCGAAGGAGCCCGAGCTGGCCTGGGAGCTCGTCAAGGAGCTCACCGGCAAGGAGTTCGAGGACGAGCTGGCCAAGAACATGCGCGCCACGCCGGCACGGCGCTCCTCGGCGACGTCGTCGCCCTACAGCGACTTCCCGCCGAACGCGAAGATCTTCTACGAGGCGGCCGCGACCGCCAAGCCGCTGATCGCCCCGCCGAACTTCGCGCAGGTCGAGGACATCATGATGCGGCACGTCGATGCCTACCTGACCGGGAATGTCGAGATCGACCCGATGATCGACCAGCTCGACGAAGAGCTGTCGAGGGCCATGAGCCGGGTGCGCTGGTAGCGGCGGCGGGATGCCGGAAGGGAGGGGGTCGATGCGCAGTCCATTCATGTCGGAACGGGCATCGGCCTATCTCTTCCTGGCTCCCGGGTTCATCCTCTATTTGCTCATGGCGCTCGTGCCGGCGCTGGCCACGCTGGCCTTCAGCCTGACCGAGGTCGACCGCTTCACCTGGGGGATCTCCTTCGCCGGCGCCGACAACCTGCTGTTCGTCCTTTCCGACAGGCGGTTCTGGACCGCCTTCGGCAACACCTTCACCTTCATCGCGATGGCGGTGGCCGGCAATGTCGGGCTCGGCCTGCTGCTCGCGGTGCTGATCGACCGTCAGATGCCGCGCGCGGTCCTCTATTTCCTGCGGCTCGCATTCTTCCTGCCGGTGCTCGTCGCGACCGCGCTAGTTTCGCTCGTGTGGCAGCTCCTCTATTCGACCGATCTCGGAATCCTGAACTACTACCTGAACGAGCTGCACCTGCCCTCGGTGAGCTGGCTGACGAACTCCAGGGTGGCAATGGTGTCGATCGTCATCCTCGACGTCTGGAAGCATGTCGGCTTCTTCATGATCATCCAGCTCGCCGCCCTGCAGGGCATCCCACGCTCGCTGGTCGAGGCGGGAGAGCTCGACGGCGCCGGCTTCTGGCAGATCTTCCGGTACATCAAGCTGCCCTACATCCTGCCGGTGGTGCTCTTCTGCGTCACCTACGCGACGATCACCGGCCTGCAGGTGTTCGATTCCATCCGCATCCTCACCCAGGGCGGCCCGGGCGACGCCACGATCAGCCTCGTCATGTACATGTATGAAGAGGCGTTCGGCGCCCAGGACATCGGCGTGGGTTCGGCCGCGGCATTCATCCTGCTGGCGGCGATCGCCGTGACCACGCTGGTCCAGTGGCGGATAGGCCGCCGGATGGTGGCGCAATGACCGCGGCTACCCTCGATCGCCCCGCCACCTCCGCGCGGCTGCTCTCCGCGCTGCAGGTCGTGCACTGGCGCAACCTCCCTCTCATGGCCGGCCTGTGCATCGCGGCGATCCTGATGCTGATGCCGTTCCTGTGGATGGTGGGGGCATCGCTCCGACCCGCGGGAGAAGCCTACCGGCTGCCGCCCAGCATCATCCCGCGCGAGTGGACGCTCGCCGCCTATCGCGAGGCGCTCGGCTCGGGCATCCCGTTCGTGCAGATGTACTGGAACAGCCTCGTCGTGGCGGCGCTTTCGACGCTGGGCGTCCTGATCACGGCCTCGATGGCGGCGTTCGCCTTCGCGCGGCTCGAATTCCGCGGCTCGACGCCGCTTTTCCTGACCATGCTCGGCGGCTTGATGGTGCCGCCGGCGCTGACGCTGATCCCGCTCTATTTCGGCTTCGCGCGGCTGGGACTGCTGGACAGCCTGAGCGCGCTGATCCTGCCGGCGATGGCGTCGTCGTTCGGCGTCTACATGATGCGGCAGTTCATGCTGTCGCAGCCGCGCGAGCTGGAGGAGGCGGCGCTCATGGACGGCGCGAGCTACTGGACCATCTTCTGGCGGATCTCGCTGCCGCAACTCGGGCCCGCGCTCGCAGCCCTCGGCATCATCACCTTCACGACGAGCTGGAACAACTACATCAGCCCGTTCGTGCTCATCAAAAGCTGGGACAAGATGACCCTGCCGGCGGGGATCGTTGCCCTCCAGGGTCTCATGGGCGCGGCCAGCGTGTCGGTCGTCATGGCGGCGGCCACGATGGCGATCCTGCCGCTGCTTCTCGTCTTCCTCGTCGCCCAGCGCTTCATCATCGAAGGCATGACGATGTCGGGGCTCAAGCAATGAAGAGGGCGGGCATGGACGGGACGAAGGATCATCCGGCGGGGAGGGCGACATGGCAGGCGTCGAGCTGAGAGGCATCCGCAAGTCCTACGGCCATCTCCAGGTGGTCCACGGGGTGGACCTCGACATCACCGATGGCGAGTTCATCGTCCTGGTCGGCCCGTCCGGCTGCGGCAAGTCCACGCTGCTGCGGATGATCGCCGGGCTGGAATCGATCAGCGGCGGCGAGATCAGGATCGGACCGAGAACCGTCAACGACGTCCTGCCGGGAGACCGCGACATCGCGATGGTCTTCCAGAACTATGCGCTCTATCCGCAGATGACGGTCGCCCAGAACATGGGCTTCTCGCTGAAGATGCGCCGCGTGCCGCATGCCGACATCCTCAGGCAGGTCAGGGAAGCCGCCGCCATCCTCGGCCTCCAGGATCTGCTCGATCGCTATCCGCGCCAGCTCTCCGGCGGGCAGCGCCAGCGCGTCGCCATGGGCCGGGCGATCGTCCGCAACCCGTCGGTCTTTCTCTTCGACGAGCCGCTGTCGAACCTCGATGCCAAGCTGCGCGTCCAGACCAGGGTCGAGATCAAGGCGCTGCACCAGAGGCTGCGCACGACGACCGTCTACGTCACGCACGACCAGGTGGAGGCCATGACGATGGCGGACCGGATCGTGGTCATGCATGACGGGCGCATCGAGCAGGTGGGAACGCCGCTCGAGCTCTACGACAGGCCGGCGAACAGGTTCGTCGCAGGATTCCTGGGCTCCCCGGCGATGAATTTCTTCGACGGCGGCCTGGGCGGCGCGGACGGCTCCCGCTTCGTGCTCGGCAACCATGCGATCCCCCTGCCGGCGGGAGCCGAAAGGGCCGCGCCCCGGTCGGTCGTGCTGGGCGTGAGGCCGGAGCACATCGTCGTGGACGCGCAGGGCGTGCCGGCGGAGGTCGTCGTCGTCGAGCCGACCGGCTCGGAAACGCAGATCACGGCGCGGCTCGGCGGCCAGACCTTCACCGCGGCCATGCATAAGCGGCTGACCGCGCCTCCCGGGAGCACCCTCGGCTTCCGCATCGATCCCGCCAACATCCACCTGTTCGACGGGGAGACCGGCGCCAGGATCCCGTGAATGCCCCGGCGACACGCCCGGCACCGCGTCGGCAGCCAGGACGCGACGAAAGGAACCGACATGCCCCCGGAAGTGATCCTCGTCGCCAGCGGCGACCTGCGCGAAAGCGCCAACGTGAAGTGCTGGCCGGCGCAGGAGGCCATGGAGCGGGCGCTCGTCGCAGCCTTCGAGAGGCAGGGCAGGCGCGTCAGGCGCGGCCATCCCTTCAAGGCCGACAGGCAGCACGGCTTCATCGCCACGCAGAGAGAGGGCATGGAGGTGTTCCGCTCGATCGACCCGGACGCGCCCCTCGTGGTGGCCGAGGCGCTCTGGCAATATTCGCAGAACGTCCTGGCCGGGCTGATCGGCCACCGCGGCCCCATCCTGACCGTGGCCAACTGGTCCGGAACCTGGCCGGGTCTCGTCGGCCTGCTCAACCTCAACGGCTCGCTGACCAAGGCGGGCGTCGCCTATTCGAGCCTATGGAGCGAGGATTTTCGCGACGCGTGGTTCACGGAAAAGCTCCGGGAATGGCTCGCCACCGGGAGCGTGACACATGAGACGGGCCATGTCGCCGCCTTCGATGCCGGCCGCATCGCCGCCCCCGACCGGGACGTGGCCATGGGCATTGCCACGGACCTGCGCCGGAACCGCTCGATCCTGGGAATATTCGACGAGGGATGCATGGGCATGTACAATGCCATCATTCCCGACGAGCTCCTGTTTCCCCTGGGAATCTACAAGGAGCGGCTGTCGCAATCCTCCCTCTATTTCGCCACGACGCTCGTCAGCGAAGCCGCCGCGCGTGCCGTCTACGACTGGCTGGCGGGCAAGGGCATGACGTTCCATTTCGGCGAGGACGAGGCGAACGATCTGACGATCGGTCAGGTGCTCGATCAGTGCCGGATGTATGTCGCCGCCGCGCGGATCGCCGACGAGTTCGGCTGCGAGGCGATCGGCATCCAGTACCAGCAGGGCCTGAAGGACCTGCTGCCGGCGTCCGACCTGGTCGAGGGGCTGCTCAACAACGCCGACCGGCCGCCGGTCAGGCGCTTGGACGGAAGCGAAATCCGGCCGGGCCGTCCCATCCTGCATTTCAACGAGGTGGACGAGTGCGCCGGCATCGACGCCGTGCTCGTCAACCGCGTTCACTCCGCTCTGGGGCAGCCGGTGGAGACGACCCTGCACGATCTGCGCTGGGGTGACCGCGACGCGAGCGGCTCCGTGCCGGACTATGTCTGGGTGTTCGAGATCTCCGGAGGCGCGCCGCCCGCCCACCACGCCGGCGGATATGCCGGCTCCGACTCCGTGCGCCAGCCTCCGATGTTCTTCCGCAAAGGAGGAGGCACCCTGCGCGGGGTTGCCCGCCCCGGCGAAATCGTCTGGTCGCGCATCTTCGTCGCGGACGGCAGGCTGAAGATGGACATCGGCCGCGGCAGGGCAGTCGTCCTGCCCGACGTCGAAACACGCCGACGCCGGTCGCTCACCAACGAGGAATGGCCGATCATGCACGCTGTGCTCTACGGCGTTTCCCGCGATGAGATGATGGCCCGCCACAAGGCGAACCACGTGCAGGTCGTCTATGCCGATGACGCGCCTGCTGCGGATCGCGCCCTGACGGTCAAGGCGGCGCTCGCCGACGAGCTCGGCATCGAGGTCGCGCTATGTGGCGCGCGTGCCGACGGCAGCCCGCTGCAATGAGCCCGCGCGGCAAGGTGGGGCGCTGACCGGCCGCTCCTCGATCGCGCTGGCGGTTGCCGGTGACGTCGCCGCTCGATACCCTTTTGGGGATTCGTAGCAGATCACGGAGTTCAGGTATGCGAGCGATTTGCGGGACGGTCGCGGCTCTCATGGCAGCCTTGGGCTGCAGCGTTTCCGTCGCCTGGGCGCTCAAGGACGAGCGCATGAACGCGCAACTGCTGAAGCTCGATCCTCAAACGCGGCTCGAACAAACCTGCGACGTGGAAGTCATGGACCGGATCAACCGGGATAGCCACTCCTACAAGGCCGACCGGGTTGTGGCCTACACTTTCGAGGCCCCCGTGGTCGAGAAGAGATCGATCGACGCTCCCGGAGCTGCCTTTCGGAGCCACGGAAAATGGTATCGCCTGTCGTTCCGGTGCGTCACCGGACCGAAGCGCCTCGACGCCCACTCGCTGGAATACGACATCGGCGACGAAATCCCGCAGTCGCTGTGGAAACGTTACGACCTGTACGACTGAGGGAGCGACACGAGCCGACGGGGAGGCAGCGTCGGGCGCTGCCCCCTGGCTGGTAACCGCGCAGGTGTCAGGCCAAGCCCGCTTCGCGCTCGAGCGCCAGCGCGTCGGCGGCATCGCCCAGATCGGCGGGCGTGACGGCCGGCGGGTCGAGTTCCTCGAATGGCTTCAGCGCAAACGGCGACCTGACGCCCGGGCGCACCGGATATTCCGCGACGGAATCCGCAATTGCCTGCTGCCCCTCGGCGCTCACCATGAAGGCCAGGAACTTCTGGGCTGCATCCTGCTTCCTGCTCGACTTCAGGACACCGGCGGCGGACACGGTGATCAGCGCTCCCGGGTCCTTGTGGCCGAAGTAGAACAGCGCGGATTTCATGTTGGCATCCCCGACCTCCGCGGCCACGTCGAACCAGTAGTAGTTGTTGATGAGCGCGGCCGGGACCTCGCCCGCTTCCACCGCCTTCATTGCCGCGCCGTTGCCGTTGTATGACTTGCCATAGGCTTTGAGCCCCTTGAGCCAGTTCAAGGCAGCTTCACGTCCCTTCATCAGGGAGATGGCGACGATCTGTTCCTGGAAGGCGCCGCTGGTCGGGACATAGGCGATCCGGTCCTTCCAGGCCTCGTTCGCGAAATCCAGAACCGTATCGGGGAACTCGCTCTCCTTCACCAGGGCCTTGTTGTAGGCAACGACGCGGGAGCGCATGGAGGCGCTGAGCCATGTCCCGTCCTTCGCCACATACTCTGCCGGCACCTGTTTCAGGGTGTCATCGGCAAGGGTGCTGAGCAGGCTCTTTTCCGCAAGCGCCGCAACAGGCGGGCTCTCTTCGGAATAGAAGAGGTCGGCCGGGGTCGCGTCACCCTCCTCGATGATCTGGTTGGCAAGCTGGCTGCTGCTGCCCTTGCGGATGTCGACCTTGATCCCGGTCGCCTTGGTAAACGCTTCGACCAAGGCCGCAGTCGTTTTCGTGTGCTGGCCGTTATAGAGCGTGAGCGTCGTTTCCTCGGCCGCACGAGCGGTTCCGATCCCGAACCCTCCGATGGCAATCGTGCCGGCTATCGAAGCGCCAGTCTGCAGGAACCGGCGACGATCTACATGATGCATGAAAGAACCTCCTGTTTTGCAAGGCAGGGATACACCCGCTCCTATGCAGGTCCTCTTATGAACCCGACAGAATTCATTGCAATGTCAGAGATTTAGAGAGATTCTAATTTATTAGCCGGCGCAAGGGATTTCCCTGCCGATAAGATGATGAAAATAGTCCTCTTTTCCGGGGCTCCCGCTTTCTGGGCACGGCGGTGTTCACAGAACTGTGAATGGTTGCAGCAGCGCAGCGTGAACAACCATCGACGCGCCGCCCGCCGCCTTCGTATCTGGCCACGAACGATTGCGGTCGGCCGAGGGGACTGGGCAGATTATCGGACGACGACAACGGGTATCCTGGCGCGGTTCATCACCTCCGCAGTCTGGCTGCCCATCATGACGCGATTCATCCCCGTTCGCCCGTGCGAGGACATCACGATGAGATCGCATCCGGAGTCGTCGGCAACTTGCAGCAGAGCGCTGGCCACCAGCCGCCAGGGAATGTGGATGGTGTCGATGGCGATCCCCATTTCCTCGGCCTTGGCCTTGATGGGAGCCAGTATGCGCTCGGCTATCCTGCGCTGTGCTTCATCGTAGGCAGCAATCTCCGCCTCGCTCGGCGCCCAAAGATCGTCGGCAAAGGCGAACTGGCCACCGAGTGGTTCGGTAACGGTGACAGCCGTCACCTTGCTGCCGTGTAGCTTCGCCAAGGCCAGCCCGTGATCCACGCCGACCTGCGCCAGCTCGGAACCGTCCGAGGAAACAAGGATATGCCCGTACATGGAGCCTCCCGCCAAACATGGTGCTGCCTGCGTACACGAGTCCAGGCCACCGCTTGTTGACTTATCGCAAGCATGAGGTGGGAGATGTCATGGCCGCGGCCGCCATCCTCGAAGCTGCCCAACCGTCGAGATGCCACGCAGGAACCGGCCCTCGCCGGCCGGGCCGCCGACCCACGGGCTTCCTGTCTGCCGACGGCATCCCCTTCCGACTGGACCATCTCGCATGGTCCCATCTGGCCGTTTTGGCCGGGTTGGCGTGAGCATAGGGTGTGGCGCGATCAACCGACCCTCCCGCCGAACATCCCGCAGAATGACGCAAGAGCCGAACCGTTTCCCTCCCGCCGCCGCGCGGCCGCGCACCTATATGGCCGTGCTGGTCGTCCTCGGGCTGACCCACCTGCTCAACGATCTGATCCAGTCGCTGATTCCGGCCGTCTATCCGATCATCAAGGAGACTTATGCGCTCGACTTCGTGCAGATCGGGCTCATCACCCTGACCTTCCAGATCGCCGGCTCGCTGCTCCAGCCGGTCGTCGGCTACGTCACGGACCGGCGCCCGATGCCGTACTCGACCATTGTCGGCATGGCCTTCACCCTCGTCGGGCTGGCCAGCCTCGGCTTCGCGTCGAGTTACGGCATCATTCTCGTCTCGGTCGCCTGCATCGGCATCGGTTCGGCGATCTTTCATCCCGAAGCAACCCGTCTGGCGCGTCAGGCTTCCGGTGGCCGGCAGGGTCTGGCGCAGGGTGTCTTCCAGGTGGGCGGTCAGGCCGGCGGGTCGCTCGGGCCGCTGTTCGCCGCCTTCATCATCGTGCCCCACGGCCAGACGAGCCTTGCCTGGTTCACGCTGGCGGCGCTGCTCGCCATGGCCCTGATGGTATGGACGGCGGGGCAGTCCGCCATCATCCGCCGGCATATCGCGGCCCTGAAGGCCTCCCTTTCGGGGGCTGCCTCAAACAGCCGGCCGCGGGCCACCGTCATCGCCGGGCTCGTCATCCTGACGCTGCTGATGTTCTCGAAGGTGGCCTACACCGAGAGCTTCCGGTCGTTCTACACCTTCTACCTGATCGAGCGCTTCGACGTATCGATCCCGACCTCCCAGATCATGCTGTTCGTCTTCCTCGTGGCTCAGGCCGTAGGCGTGCTGGTCGGCGGCATCGCCGGCGACAGGATCGGCCGCTATCGCATCATCTGGATTTCGGTGCTCGGCCCGCTGCCGTTCACGTTGCTGCTGCCCTTTGCCGATTTCTTCTGGACCGGCGTGCTCACGGTGGTGATCAGCCTGATCATCGCCAGCGCCTTCGCCTCGATCCTGATCTACGCCATCGAATTGATCCCCGAGCGGGTCGGCCTGATCGGCGGGCTGTTCTACGGCCTCAATTTCGGGTTGGCGGGCATCGCGGCTGCGATCCTGGGGGCACTGGCCGATCGCATCGGCATCGAAAGCGTCTACTGGCTCTGTGCCTTCCTGCCGCTCGCCGGCCTGCTGACCTGGTTCCTGCCGCGCATCGAAGACGCCCCCACCGGCAGCCGGAAGTAGGCGTACCACTGGGATGGTGGTTCACACTGTGCGCCAAGGGGACAGCCGTGGGATCCATCGCGGGACGTTGGCCCGGAAATCCTCGTACTGGTTCCCAAACTTCCGAGCGAGCACCGGCTCCTCATAGATCAGGACGAACGCGTGGAAGGCGAGCCACATGAGCCCGCCATACGCCACGAGACGCCAGTCGCCGAACAGGATCGCCTGACCCAGGATGATGGCGACGACGGAAACGTACATGGGATTTCGCACGTAGCGATACAGGCCCGTCACCACGAGGTTCTGTGTCGGTGCGATCGGCGCCGGCGTGCCCAGCCCTTGCAGGGCGAAGCGCGCAAACGAGTCGACGAGCCCGGGCAAGCCCGCGACGATCAACACGATCCCGACAGTCCGTGTCGCCTGGAGATCGAAGAACGGCGGCAGAAATTCCCAACGCGTGATCCACCACGGAATGAGACCCACCACGACGCCGGGTGCGATCACAAGAAAGAGGGCGGAGCCCAGAACGGCCATCGTCAATCAAGCCTCTCATCCCATCGGTGACTACCTCGTCGCCTCCTTCCATCGTCTGCCCTGTCGCGTATTGCGTCTACAGGTCCTTTGCAGCGAACAGTCCCGAGGCGCCCCGGCTACCGATCAACGGGCGGAACCAACCAGCGCTGGCATCGGCAACCTTAAGCGGGCGCCGCCGCCCCGTCGGCCGCGCGGCATCCGGCCCCTGCGGACATCATACGCATGCTTGATCGCCGCTCCGCATGCGCGGCATGATCGCAACCGTGCGTCGACGAACAAGGCTCAACCGCATGGCAGATCGCGTCATCGTCATCCCGCCGGCCCTCAAGGCCGTCTACGACAACTGGCATTTCGCGCCGGCCGTCATTTCGGACGGGCTGATCTTCTGCTCGGGCATCGTGGGCACCAGCGCCGACGGCGAGAAGCCGAAGAGAAGGTCGGGCGGCGCCTTGGGCGGCGCGCAGGCGACGCTGGCGGACGAGAGTGCCGCGCTCGCCGCGCTGGTCGCGGTACGCGACCCGCAGGCGCAATTCGAGACGGCGTTCGAGGCGCTCGGCGAGGTGCTGGCGGAAGCCGGGGCGGGCCTCGCCGACATCATCGAGCTGACCAGCTATCACGTCGGGATTTCCCGCCACATGGCGGCCTTCATGGCGGTCAAAGACCGCTATCTGCGGGAGCCCTACCCCGCCTGGACGGCCATCGGTGTCGCCGAGCTCATCGTGCCCGGAGGGCTGGTCGAGCTGCGCGCGGTGGCGCGGGTCGGCAGCAACAGGTCGTAATAATGTGAGACGGTCCCGCGTCGCCTGATCGGAGGCGGGAATCGTGCAGAAGAAAGGCGCCGGCTGTGCTAGGGGCGGAACCCGCGCAGGTGTAGGCAATGCGCGGGTTTCCGTTGCCTGCTCGGCTCAGCTATATGGCGAGACGCAAGCCCGCCGCGGTCCGTGCGAGGGCTGGTAGGTGTTGTCCGACGCCCGGTAGGAGCGCCACCGATTCTGGCACCACCTCACATGCGCGCTGGTCGTTGACGGTTGGGAGAGCGCGCCGCCGATAATCGCGCCCAGGGCGAAAGCCGCAGGCGGGAACCACCAGCCATTGTAGTAGCGATAACCGGGATGACGGTCCCGGTAGCCTCGATGGCCATTGTAGTAGTAATTGTTGCCGCGCCGCTCGAAGCGGGCGCGCCTGTCCTGGACGTGAACGAGGTCGGAAGACGCCGTCGGCGCTTTCGGAACGAAGGCCGGCGGCGCCGCCATCACAGGCGCGGCGGTACCAAGCGCCAGCGAGAATGCCAACGCGGCGTACAAGCTTGCTGTTGTCCGTTTCATAATCAGCCTCTTCTGGTATGTGCTCCAGTAGGAGACCAAACTCGCGGGATCGGGAATTGTTGCGGGCCAAGTCGGCCCTAGCTCGCGACCGAGGCAAGCACCGGCTGCCGCATGCCCCGTGATGCTCACGCAAGACTGCGAGGTTAGAGGCTCAAGTCCGCCGGTTCGGCAACAGATAGATCGGGCTGGACCACGCGCGGTTGCAGTCTTCCTGCGTGATGCGGACATAGACCGGCGTGTCAGTGTCGCCGGCATTGACGTCGCAGGTCGCGTCAAATGCAAGTGGTCCCTCCGGCTCGGAAAGTCGCGTCAACCAGACCTTGCGGCCAAGCCCACCAGCATCGGCAGTCACCGTCTCTTCTCCCAGTTGCGTCAGGTCGATGTCGATCTTCGCATGGTTGGTGACGATCGAGAGCCTGCCCTCGGCAGCGTGGGCCATTGTGAGATCGATCCCGACCAGATTGCCGGTGGTCACCGACACCCACGAATAGGCTGCACCCTTCTCGATCTCGCGTACCGCAAGTTCGGGATTGAGGAAGTTGACGCCCGCTACCTCGACGATCTCGTTACCCATGATCCTCATCTCGCCGGTCCAGCGCGTCTCGCGACCACGGCCACGATATTCCGCGCCTTCCCAGCGCAGCGCCAGCCGGCGGCTGCGAGCCGCTCCGGCCGGGCGGAATGACCGCAGCACCTCGGTGCCCCGGAAAACGGTGATGTCCTGGATCGGCGCGGTTCCGAGCGCCTCGACCCGCAGCGACATGGTCTGGCCGGCAGCGTCGACGATATCACCCATCATCACGCTCGATACCGGCCAGCTTTGAGCCGGGCCGATGGCGGGATCCCCGGCGAACAGCTTAACCGACCTCTCGAACGAGCCGCGCACATCGAGATAGAGCCGAGTGCCGGTTGTGCCGTAGTGGTGCCGCGCGCGCAGGCAATTAAATAGCGCATCGCGCGTCAGTTCGGGCATCAGATAGCAGGTCAGGCCGCCGATCGCGCCGAACGACGACGCGCCGGGCGAGGTCGCGCCGGGACGCCCCTTATGGTCGTCGCTATGGCAGACGACACCGACGCGATAGCCCTTCGAGAAGGCGTCGTGGAGAAGCCACTCGAAGGTACCCCAGCTCGAATGGATTTCCACCGCAGTCTCGAGACGCGGATCATGTGCGTAGAGGATGTCTGCGTAGCGGCCGCCGACATGAGCGATGACCACCGCGTCCTCTCCGCCCAACGACCGGAACAAATCATGTGCAGTTGGCGCCGGGTCGGTGGAGGCACAGCCTTCGCCGATCAGGATATGCGACGAGCGAAAGATTGGCCGCCCCTCTTTTCGGTAGAAGACGTTGCGGTCGCCGCCGAGGCCGGTGTTGCCGGACCATTCGTAGCCGGGTAGCGCCAGGAATCTGCCCGACACGTTGAAGCGCGCCGTCAGTTCGTTGAGGCTGCGCCAGAAATCGTCATCGATCTGGAAGTCATTGCCCTGGTGCCCGGCAATGTCCAGCAGCGCCAGGTCGCGCGCGAAGAGGAAATGGTCTTCGGCCGAATTGGTGCCGACCGTCTCGTCGCTCTGCCCGTGCAGGTCGCCCCAATAGCGCCGCTCGAACGGCGGCCTCAGGATCTTCAGCGGATTCGAAAGGCACAACCTTCGCCCTGCTGCGTCCATGGCCTCGAACCATATGTCGGCGGGCTCATCGACCGAAAGTCCTGCAACTTCGTGGACGATGGTGCACGCGTCGAGCGTGATCTCGGTCGGCAATCCGGCAACTCTGCGATTCGCACTCAGCCGCAGGGCTTTTGCCTCGCCGGCCGGCGTCGGATTGCCCCAGCGGTCGTTGGCGAGGATCGAGAGGTTGAAGGTCTCGTGCGGCGGGAGCTGGGAAGGTGCGACCGCCTTCCACGTCGTGGGTCGGCCCGGCAGCAAGGGAAAGCCCGGCGTGTCGCTGATCTCGGTGAACTCATAGGTCGCGAACGCATCGACGTAGATCTTGAAAGCGAAGTGCCGCTCGGCATTCGTCTGCAGGCGGATACCGGGCGAGCCGGACCGCCGATCTCCGAATCGTACGGTGATCGTATCGCCGTCCCTGAGATATCCGCGTCCCACCCTTACGACGAGCGTATTCGTCCATGGCCGGATGTTGACACGGTCGACCCAGCATTCGAGCGACGCGCCGTTGCTTGCCTCGACCGTGGTATAGCCCCCAGCGGCAGGCCGGTCGAATTGCGGCTTCTGCATGTCCGACGTGGTTCGCCAGCTGATCTTCAGCATGCCGCTGTCGTCGATGCCGTACCTGCCCGCCGTGTAGATCAGGGTGAATTCATCGACTTCCCCCGCGGTGCGCGCACCGGCGGGCTCGATTCGGGCAGAACCCATCTGCTCTGGCTGGTATCGGGAAAACGGCATCGGACTCGCTTCTTCCGAGAGCCATGGCGGTGACCGGATCACATGCGGTCACCGATGCCCTCTTGATAAGACATTATAAGACGTATTATTAGTGATCACAGCGCGAGGCAAGGCATGAAATCCCCAGAACCCCACGTTCGAGACATCGTCAGCCGCGAAAGCCCGGAGCCGCTCTACCGGCAGATAGCGACGTTGATCGAGGGCCAGGTAAGGTCCGGCCAGCTCGAAGTCGGGTCGCGGCTCGACGCCGAGCCGGTTCTGGCCCGGCGCTTTGACGTCAGCCGCGTCACCGTCCGGCTCGCGATCGGAGAGCTCGCCCGCAAGGGGCTGGTCGTTCGCAAGCAGGGCAAGGGGACCTTCATATCGCAGCCTGCCGTGCGTCATGACCTGAGGCGGCTGCACGGGCTGCTCGGGACGCTGTTTGCGCAGTCGGACAAGGCGCATGTCGATCTGCTGCGCTACGAGCTGCGCGTGCCGCCCGCGGATGTGCGCCACGCGATGGGCCTGCGTGCCGGCCAGCCGGCGCTCCTGCTGGTCAGGCTCTACATGATCGACGACAAGCCAGTGCTCTATGGCGAGGATTGGCTGATCGCGCAGGCGGCCGAGGTGCCCAGGGCCACCGCGCGTCTCATCTCGACCGAGGACATATTGCGGCAGGTCGGCGTGCGGCTGGCCTATGCCGAGACCTCCATACGGGCGGAGACCGTGGGCGCGGACGCCCGCAAGAGCTTGAAGGTGCCCATGCACGCGCCGGTCCTGATGTTGCGCCGCACCGCCTATGGCGAGGACGGCGGCATCAAGGAATTCGGCCGTCTCGCCTTCTGCTCCGACAGCTATGAATTCTACTTCTCGACGCGTGCATCCGGCGCAGCGGCGAACCCGCTCGCCATCCGGACCGTCGTCGGTGCCGATGAAGACAAGCCGGAAAATCCGGCATCAATGGGAGAACGCAAATGAGACATCTGGCGGAATTGCCGAGGGGACTGCGCATAGGCGCGCTCGCCCTCGCCTCGATCCTGCTGCTCGCCGAAGCAGCCCAGGCACAGGATCCGGTCGCTGTGCGCCTGACGGTGCAACCGCGCACCCTGGTCACGACGCTGATCGAGGTCGCCGACGAGCAGGGTTTCTTCAAGGAAGTCGGTATCAGCCCCGAACTGGTCACGGTTGCCAATGGCCCGGCCGCAGTGACGGCTCTGGCTTCCGGCAGCGTCGACGTGGCGACCAACGCGCCTGAGGTTTTCAATGCCCTTGCCGACAAGGGACAGTCGGTCAAGCTGATTATGGGCCAGGCCAGGCAACTCGGTGTGCTGGTGGCGCGCCCCGACTTCGACTTTCCTTCCGAGTTTCCGGCCTCCATCGCTTCCCTCAAGGGCAAGAAGATTGGCGTGACCGCGCTGAGCTCGGCGACGCAGTACCTGACGATCATGATGCTGAAGCAGGCCGGCATCGAAGCCTCGGAGGTCGAGTTCGTCGCCGTCGGCGCCACCCCTTCGCAGGCTCTCGCCAATGGCGTCGTCGATGCTGGTTTCGTCACCGGCCCGCAGGTCGTGATCAGCCAGTCGCTCGGCTCCAGGATGATGGTCGATCTCCGCACGACCGACAACTGCCCGTCTCAGCTCACCATCTGCGGTATCGGGCAGGTCGGCATGTGGGCCATGGGCGACTGGATCGACAAGAATGCCGAGACGGTCGAGAAGGTGCGCCGTGCGATCGCCAAGGCCGACATGTTTATGCACGACCCTGCCAATGCAGATAAGGTGCGCGAGATCCTTCTCACTCATGTGCCGGCCGACAGTCCCGATGCACTGAAGAAGGGCTATGCCGACTATGCGATGTCGGTAATCAGCGGAGCCTTCGGCAAGGAAGACCTGCAGCACTGGATCGAGGTCGACACGCAGGCTGGTGTCGTCAAGGGCGCGCTCGACGTCTCGAAGGTCTACGCTGAAGGGACGCCAGCCACCGCGGACGATGTGAAGCGGCTGGCGGCGCAATGAACGCTGTGACCGCGGCAGTTCCCTCCGGCGTTGCCAGCGTGCCAGGCACGCCGGCGGTCTTTGCCGAGCAGGTCCGCCTGTCCGTGGCCGGTGCGCCGGACATCCTCGCGGGCATCGACCTGACGGTCGGCGATGGCGAGTTCATCGCCATCGTCGGACCCAGCGGCTGCGGCAAGACCACTTTCCTCAACATGGTTGCAGGTCTGCAGGGATATACTTCCGGAATCCTGCAGGTGGCCGGCAGGGTACCGAAGGCCGGTCGGCGCGATTCCGCCTATGCGCTCGCGCGCGACGCGCTGCTCCCGTGGCGGGACGCGCTCGGCAACGTCGAACTGGCGTTGCAGGTGCGCGGCGTCGAGCGATCCGAGCGGCGCGCCCGCGCGGCCGAGGCCCTGCACAAGGTCGGGCTCGGCGACGCGCTCGATCGTCATCCCGCACAGCTTTCACAGGGCATGCGCCAGCGCGTGGCGCTTGCCCGCACTTTCGTCACCGAGCCGAGGCTGCTCATTCTGGACGAGCCGTTCGCTGCGCTCGACGCGCAGACGCGCATCCGCATGCAGGAACTGCTCCTCGATCTGCTGAGGCAGTTCTCCGGAACGATGATCATCGTCACGCACGACATCGCAGAGGCGATCACACTTGCCGACCGCGTGGTCGTATTCAGCCGGCGGCCTGCCGAAGTGACGGCCATCTACGACGTCAAGCTCGGCGCGCGCGACCGCAAGACGACTGAGCTGCGGGCCGATCCCGAGTTCGGCAGGCTGTTCGAACAGGTCTGGTCGGACATCGAGAAGGGATTCGATCTGTGAACGCGATGCTGCAGTCACGCAACCCGTCGTCGGGTATCGGCAGCTTGCCCGCCGGCTTCGTTCGCATCTGGGGAATCCGCCTGCTGCTCGTCGGCGTCTTCGTCGCGATCTGGAAACTTGCCGGCACGACCGGCTTCCTCAATCCGGTCTTCATCGGCACCCCGGAAGGGACGCTCGTCGCCTTCTTCGATCAGCTCTACGGCGCCGGCAACATCTGGATGGACATCCTCTACACCTTCGTGGAAACCGTCATCGGTTTTGTTCTCGGCAGCGCGGCAGGCATGTTCGCCGGCGTGCTGCTGTTCCAGTCACCGTCCCTGCGCCAGGCGGTCGCGCCCCTGGTTGTGGGCGCCAACAGCCTGCCGCGCGTCGCGCTCGCACCCCTGTTCGTGCTTTGGTTCGGCCTGGGCATAACGGGCAAGGTGGCGCTGATCGTCAGCCTGGTCTTCTTCGTGATGCTGACGACCACCCTGGCGGGGCTTACCCAGCCGAACAGGGATTACGAATATCTGGGGCGCGCGATCGGCGCGTCGAAGCGTCAGCACATCCTCTACTTCATCGTGCCGGCGGCGATCCCGACCATCGTCGCGGGCCTCGAGCTCTCGCTCACCTACAGTTTTCTCGGCGCTGTCGCGGGCGAGATCGTCGGCGGCAGCTTCGGAGTCGGCGTCAAGCTCACGGCCTTTGCCAACGCCTTCGAGATCAATCGCTTCATGGCTCTGCTGGTCCTGCTGGTGATCATCTCGACATTGACCGTCCAGCTCATGCGCCATTTCACGGCGCGCCTGACGCGCTGGCATGCGAAGGAACAGGCGAGCGACGCCTGACACGGGAGGCGGGAGTGAAACCGCAGGATATCGATCATATCCGCACGCCAGGCTTTCCGTGTCTCGCGCCGGACGGCTCTCGGGTGCTCTTCGTCGAGACTTCGATCGAGAGCGATGCCGTTCGCTCGACGCTCTGGATCGTCCCGGCGAAGGGGGGAGAGCAGCCGCGACGATTGACGGACGGCCCTCGTGACACCGCCCCCGCGTGGTCGCCGGACGGCCGCTGGATTGCATTCCTGCGCGCCGAAGGCGACGGGCTGCACCAGCTCCACGTTATGCCCGGAGGCGGCGGTGCGCCGAGGCGCCTGACCGATCACGAGTTCGGCGTGGGTTCGCCCGTCACGCTTCGACATGCGCGCGGCGTGGCCGCTCCGGTCTGGTCACCCGATTCGACGCGGCTCGCCTATGTCGCGCGTGTCAGGGACCCCGGCGCGCCGGCCAGCCACAAGCGCATCGATCGCCTCCACTATCGCATCGACGACCTCGGCTTCGTTCACGACCGGCGCTCGCAGGTCTTCGTCGCCAGCCTTGAGGGCGCCGCGCCGGCGTTGCTCGGCAACGGCGAGGTCGACCACTGGGACGTATCATGGCACCCCGAGGGCAGCCATGTCGTCGTCGCGACTGTGCGTCACGACGACTACGATCTCGACGAGGTGAACGACGTCGTCATGATCGGTCTCGACGGGACCGAGCGGCGCCTGACGGCCGGCAACACGACGGTGAATCTGCCCACCTTCTCGCCGGACGGCGCCTTCGTCTATTTCGTGGGCATAGGCCCGCTCGACGGCGACAGGAACGACGCGCGCGGGCGCAGCGTCTCGCTCTGGCGCGTTCCGGCGAGCGGCGGCGCCCCGCAGCGGCTCACCGACGCAGAGCCGCACGATTTCGATGACGGCCGTACGCGGCCTCTGCTCTTCGACGGCGATAGCGTGCTGGCAGGGCGGCTGGAACGTGGCGCCGTGCACCTGTGCCGGATAGCCGGAGATGGCGGTGTCGCTCCGTTGATTGCGGGCAGGCGGCAGGTGCTCGACTATCATGCCGCGGGAGGCACCATAGCTGCCATCGTTGCGGATGAGGCGAGCGCGGGCGAGATCGTCGTTCTGCACGACGGGACCGAACGCGTGCTCACCAGCTTCGGCAGCCGGCTCACGCGCCTAGGCCTGAGGCCGATGGAAGAGATCGGCGCCGTGTCGCCCGACGGTTATCCGGTGCATGGCTGGTTGATCAAGCCGGAGGGGAAGGGGCCGTTTCCGCTGCTTCTCCACGTGCATGGCGGACCGGACGTCCAGGCCGGATACAGCCTGTTCGACGAGGCGCAGGTCTGCGCCGGCGCGGGTTTCGCGGTCCTGATCGGCAATCCACGCGGCTCGGCGGGCTATGGCGAGGCGCATGCGCGAGCGATCCGGGGACGCCTCGGAACGGTCGATGCCGACGACCTCGTCGCCCTCTGCGAAGCGGCTCGTCGCCGACCCGACATCGCCGGCACTCGATGCGGGGTGACGGGCGGCTCCTACGGCGGCTTCATGACCGCTTGGCTCGCAGCGCACCAGGGGCGCCTCTTCAAGGCAGCGCTGTGTGAGCGGGGCGTCTATTCCTGGCCGAGCATGATGGGGACGTCGGACATCTCGACGGCAACCGTCAGCATGGTGGGGTCGGATCCTTCCGCTTGGATCGTCCAGTCACCACTCTCCCATGTCGAGCAGATCGACATCCCGGTGATGATCATGCACTGGGAGGGCGACCGCCGCGTCGCGGCCGAGCAGGCCCAGCAGCTTTTCGCGGCGCTCCGGTCAAGGCGCAAGCAGGTCGAATTTCTTCTCTTCCCGGGTGGCAGCCACAACACGTCACGCAACGGCGCGCCCTCCGTCCGCCGCGAGAGGCTGGAAATCGTCATCCGATTCTTCCAGAAGCATCTGGCTGATGGCCACTAGCTCTTCAACCATGGAAAGCGTCAGCTGGGTCATGCGTCCGGTTCCGGCCTACCAGCCCCGGAGCCATCACCGCCATGGCGATCCTGTTTGGCCGCGTCGGCTTGACCTGCGGACAGGATATATCCCGGCCGCATCACCTCCGGCATTCACGGGTTAGGTTGGGGCGCCGCTTGCTCCTCCGGAGCCTCCATGAGATCGAAGTCGACGGTGAGCCCCATCACCGACGCTTTGGAGGCGAGCAGGGTGACTATCTCGCAATCCGTCTGCGGCGCGTAAGGACACACATCGCGAATGGCCCGCAATGCGGCAGCGATAGACACGGGGCGCATCCGGTCTTTCCGCGACGAGACATAGAAGCTGGCCGCATCCTCGACCGTAAGTCCTGAAAATGGCGAATGATCGGTGCGACCCATGGCCCCTGCCCTCCGTAAGAGTTGGGGCGGAAGCATGATGGTCGCTCACAGCCGACGGAGCCCATGGCAGTTACCGTCGATCAACAGACGATAGGGCGGTGGGACAGAACGTCACGCTCAAATGATTGCCGCGAGCGAATTTCGGCGCGGCCGCTCGGCAACGCATCCAGCCAGCCGCCAACCTTGATCGGCGCCATGTTGGAGAGCCGATGCCCGCGTGATCTGGGAAATGCAGCTCTGCTATCTCGATGAACTCCCTGAGGCGACGCGGGACGAAGCCTATGAGGCCGCCATTTCGACATGCCGTGAAGCCGCAAGAGGGAAGATGAACCTGGAAGCGGCACGAAACGTGTTTGCGGGATATGCCCGTCGCCGGGGAGTGATGCTGGACGAGGGTTGGATCGACCCGGCGGTTCCGCTTAGTCCGAACGTGGCAAGCGAGCAGCGCCGGTCTGGAGTGATAACTCCCGACAATTATTAAGGGGGCTTGGGATAGCCGCCGCGGGCGTAGTTCGCACGGCCGACGTCCAAAAAACACCGTTAAGCGCCAGCGAAGGCCAGCTTATTTTGTGAGGCATTTTTGAGGCTTGGCGGTGAACGCCGATGCCAATTATGATTTAATTTCAACTATTTATCTTGGGTTTCTGGCGGAGAGGGGGTCAGGAAGGAAGTGCGGTTATACGCGCTTCTCTGCGCACTCGTTCCCAGGACAGACGGTATAACAGACGGTGCGGTTACCCGGTGGTTATCGGAGAATAGCATACCCATCGTGCAGCATACACGGCGATGATCGCATCGCCGCCTGCTCAGCCCGTTTTCTGACTCAGCTCTGCAGCATCCTTTCTGAGAATTTCCCGCAACTCTTCCTCACCCAGCGTTTCGCGCTCGAGCAGCAGGCGCGACGACGTGTCGAGGATTTCGCGGCGTTCCTGAAGTAGCGCTACGGTACGCCCGAACGTTTCCTCGACGATACGTTTGACCTCTTCATCTACGGCCGCCGCGGTCTCGTCGGAATAGTCGCGCTCCTGCGGGCCGTAATAAGGCTGGTCCGTGGCCAGGAACGAGCGGCGGTCCTTCTCCAGCGCCACATGGCCCAGCCGTTCGGTCATGCCGTAGCGCGTGACCATGGCGCGGGCGATGTCGGTGACCTTGACGAGGTCGTCGGCCGCGCCGGTGGAAAGATGCTCGAAGACGATCCACTCGGCGGCGCGGCCGCCGAGCAGCACCGCCATCTTGTTCGCAAGCTCCTCGCGCGTCATCAGGAAACGGTCCTCGGTCGGACGCTGGATGGTGTAGCCGAGCGCGCCGATGCCGCGCGGGATGATCGACACCTTGTGCACGGGATCGACGCCCGGCAGCGCCATGGCGACGAGCGCATGGCCCATCTCGTGATAGGCGACGATCTCGCGCTCCCTGGGGTTGAGCAGGCGGTTGCGCTTCTCCAGCCCGGCGATGATGCGCTCGATGGCGTTGTTGAAATCCTCCATCGTCACCGCGTCGGCCTTGCGCCGGGTGGCGAGCAGCGTCGCCTCGTTGACGAGGTTGGCGAGGTCCGCGCCGGTGAAGCCGGGCGTGAGCGCCGCGATCTGCTCCGGCGACACGTCCTGCGCGAGCTTCGCCTTCTTCATGTGGACATGCAGGATGGCGATGCGGCCCTGCTTGTCCGGCCGGTCGACCAGAACCTGCCGGTCGAAGCGCCCGGCGCGCAGCAGCGCCGGGTCGAGGATCTCCGGCCGGTTGGTGGCGGCCAGCAGCACCAGCCCGCTCGATGGATCGAAGCCGTCGAGCTCGACCAGAAGCTGATTGAGCGTCTGCTCCTTCTCGTCGTGGCCGCCGGCCATCGGGCCGATGCCACGGGCGCGGCCGAGCGCGTCCAATTCGTCGATGAAGATGATGGCGGGAGCCTTGGCCCTCGCCTGCTCGAACAGGTCGCGCACGCGCGCGGCGCCGACGCCGACGAACATCTCGACGAATTCGGAGCCGGAGATGGAGAAGAAGGGCACGCCCGCCTCGCCGGCCACTGCCCTGGCGAGCAGCGTCTTGCCGGTGCCGGGCGGGCCGACGAGAAGCACGCCCTTGGGCATGCGCCCGCCGAGCCGGCCGTACTCCTCCGGGTCCTTCAGGAAATCGACGATCTCCTGCAACTCGGCCTTGGCCTCGTCGACGCCGGCGACGTCGGCAAAGGTCACGCCGGTGTCCGTCTGCACATAGACCTTGGCCTTGGACTTGCCGATCTGCATCAGGCCGCCGCCCATGCCGCCGCCCATTCGCCTGAGGATGAACATCCACAACCCGACGAACAGCGCGACGGGAACCACCCATGACAGGAGGTCGCGCAGGAAGGTGCTCTCGATCTGGCCGGTGACGACGACGCCGTGCTGCTGGAGGTCGCGCGCCAGATCGGGCTCGACGCGGGTGGTGATGAACATCGGCCGGCCGTCCACCGGTTCGGTGAAGCGACCCTGGATGAACCGGTCGGAGACGGCGACCTCGGCGATGCGCCCCTGCGTAAGATAGGTCTGGAACTCGCTGTAGGGGATCTGCGCGACCTGCGTCGCCGTCGCGAAGAGGTACTGGAAGACCATCAGGCCGAAAAACGCCGCGATCCAGTACCAGATATTGAACTGCGTCTTCTTGTCCATCTCCACTATGCCCCCCTTACCTCACGACCAGAAACAGACCGCTGCCATCGGCTCATGCGCCAGTATAGCCCGTTGGCTGGCGGCCGCGTCGCGCAAATCGGCCACGGATGTAACCGGCGACCAGTTGACCGCAACAATCTTGTCGCCCTGTCGAACGCCGGCCAGAGCTGCCGGCCTTCCAGGCATAACGCTTTCGATCACAATGCCCGCTGCGCCGGCTTGCCGCTCCGAGAGATGTTGATCACGACGGGCGTTACTTGTTCGAGAATGGGGATAAGGGTAGGAAGCTCTCCCGCAAAGCCCGGCACGGCCTGCCCGATGGCTGCGGACGGTCGTCCCGCGAAGGCGAGCATCGCGCAGAACGCGATGCTCACCGGACGCAGAGCTATGACATTCCTGAACATGAGCGATCTCCGTTTTGACCAGTCGGCTGAAGTCCTCTTTTCCGCCCGGGGTCAGACGGAGAGTGCGAAAAAGGCCCGGCACAAGGCCGGGCCAGTCATGATGTCACGCCGTCGAGTATGGCCGGTCGCTGCCGAGCCACAGGCTGACCGCGGCCAGGACCGCGACGACGAGGCCGGCGATCACATGCGCCCACATCGCCGCTGCTACAGCCGAGAAGCCCAGAGCCCACGGCGCAATCACGGCCCAGAGGCCGAGCGCCACATTGGCCCATTCCTCGACCTGATGGAAAGCGTAGAGCGCGGCGACCGCGATCAACGTCACGGCGGCGCCGACGACCCAGGCGTTCCATGCGGCATAGGCTTCGGCCGCATAGCCGAGATACCAGGGCGACAGCAGAAGACCGAGACCGGCAATGATATTGACGACATCGAAAGCCGTCCGGTTGTTGGAAGACAGAGACTTCAGCATCGTTCATTCCTCCTTGTCGGTTGGTTGCGTCATCAATGAACCGTCTCCCGCGGACGGGAGGCGGGTGCTACGGCGGCGCTGATCGAGCCGCCGTCGCGAAGCCTGGAAGCCGGGACGGGTGGAGGCAAAAGACGCCTTTCATCCGCTCCTGGCAGAAACGGCGCGAGTTCATCCCGCGTGAACGCGCCTGCCGCGATCTCGTGCAACGCAAGCTCGTTTACACTGTAGTCGGCCACATCGAGCCTTGGCTCGGCGCCGCGAGCGAGCGCCCGGCTGCGCGCAGCCGCGGCTAGCGTCAGCGCGAACCTGTTGGGGAGAACCTTCTGGCAATCAAAGATGATATGCGGGTCCATCGCTACACCTCATGCTGCCTTTCGTGTGCCTGAACCATCCCGCTCGGCCGCAACCGCGCGTTCAAGCGCGAGCAGCGCCTGCTCGACCTCGTCGAGACGCGACGGCCGGTTGTTCTCGGGCATGCCCTCATTGGTCGCCTGGTCGATCAGGTATTCGGTCCAGGCCCAGTTCATCAGGATCGAGCGCCTCGCCTCCAGCGTCAGCGTCGGATCGCGGACCACATCCATGGGCGACGACCAGCTTTCCGGACCGGAGGGGTCGTTGCGGTTTGCAGCGCCGTCGAGGGCGCGCCCGTAGCTTTCCTGAAGGGCGGCAAGCCCGAGCCGGTCGAGCGTCGCGTCGGAGAAGGCGTGCGTCGACTCGCCGGCGTGCGCAGGCTTCTCTTGGACGCGCTGGTTGCGGGCCTTACTGGTCGTCTGCCCGGATGGCGTCTGGACGACATAGGTCAGGCCCTGCCGCTCGGCATAGCGGATGGCCGATTGCAACGTCGGAAAGCTCAGCTCGACCTGGGTCAGGGTGTCGCCGCCGCCCGTATAGCCCATAAGCGGCTCGATAAAGGGCGCGATGCGCCGCTCGAAGACCAGCCGCCAGCCGTTCGCGCGCGCCCTGCCGGACGTCGTCACCGCACGGTACGGCTTGTAGATGCGCGCGACCGCGTTGCCCGGGAAGATCGAGCGTCCCATCGAAACGGGCTTGTGCCGGTTGTCGTTCGACGGACACCCCTGCGGGATCGGTATCGTGGTTGATCTGTTGACCTGTCTCATCGTCTCCATCGTTCATCCCTCCCTCTCTGGCGAAGGGTGCGGCCGGCGGCGGCCGAATGGCCCGCCGCCGGTGCCGCCATGCATCAGCTCTTGATGGCGATGCGCTTGACCTGCGACTGCGCCTTCTCGCTCTTGGGCAAGGTCACGGTCAGCACGCCGTTCCTAAAGCGCGCATCGACCTTGTCTTCCGTGACCTCGTAGCCGAGCGGGATTCGGCGCTCGAAGCGACCATAATAGCGCTCGGAGAACTGACGGTCCTTGTCCTCTATTTCCGAGCGCTTCTCGCCCCTCAGCGTCAGCACGCCGTCCTCAAGAAGCACCTCGATGTCCTTCTCCTCGAGGCCCGGCACCTCGGCCGTCACCTTGATCTCCTTCTCGTCGTCGGAAATCTCGACGCTCGGCCAGCCGCCGCCGAAGGCGGAAGCGCTATTGAAAGAAGGCAGGGTCGACCCGAAGCCGCGGAAGACGTCGTCGAACAGCCGGTTCACCTCGCGATGCAGCGACAGGAAGGGATCACGATCGCTGTCGCGGAAGACGGTTGGAACCTGGTTACCGTTGCTGCGGCCCCAGGGAATCAGATCACGTACGTTCATGATTATTCTCCTTCTGTTCTAACAGTTGGCATAGCTTCGCCGTAGACGCTGGACGCAAGGTCCGGCGCTGACGAAACGCAGACTGACAGGCGCGTCAGGCTGCGATCTTGTCGTTGGTCTGCGAAGAGGCTTCGATCTGCATCGTCGATCCCTGCGCCGAGATCGCAATGCGACGAGGCTTCAACTCCTCGGGGATCTCACGCCGAAGATCGATTGTCAGCAGGCCGTTGACGAGGGTCGCGCCTTCAACTCGCACATGATCGGCAAGCTGGAAGCGACGCTGGAACGAGCGTCCAGCAATGCCGCGATGCAGATACTGTGCGTTCTCGTCGGCGGACTTCTTGCCCGCAACAAGAAGCATATTCTGCTCTTGCGTGACGGAAAGCTCGTCTTCGCTGAAACCGGCGACTGCCATAGTGATACGGTAATCGTCCTCGCCGGTCTTCGCGATGTCGTAAGGCGGCCAGTTGTCGATGCTCTCGACCCGGCTGGCGGCCTCGAGCGCGTTGACAAGGCGGTCGAAACCAACGCTCGACCGGAACAGGGGAGAAAAGTCGAAAGTGGTTCTCATAGCCACATCCTCCATTGAGCAACATGGGTACAAGGTTTTGCCACCAGACCCGTTGGGCCCGATGAACTGCCGGCCCCTTTGGGCGTCCGGCAACGATGATTTGGGAGTCGATTTCAGGGTTTCAAGAGGGCGATGGCGCAAGATTGCCGAGGGTCACCCAAATTCTGCCACCTGTAGAGGCTAGCGATTACAGTAAGTTATGTGAATGGCTGTACGAAGACGAGGTCATGGCAGGTGAAGGCTGTCTCTGCCCTGAACCTGATCGACTCACCGGTCAAATCGAGGAGGAGACCCTGCAGACAAGGCGTACCACCCGTCAGCGATCTTGCACCGCGCAGCAGGTGTGCCCAGATGTTGGGCGACCAGCATAGTTGGTTGCTTGCTCTCAAAAGACGATCGTAACAGACGGAGGAAGTGATGGCGGACATCGACTTTGTAGATCCCGTGACCCTACGCTTACCCGGTAATGGTCCGCGCAAGGTGGCCACAGCTTTTGAAGCGCTGGAATGTCTCGAGCGGGATTGGCCGGACTGGGCACGCGGTCGTCGCTGGCGCAATGCCGTGGCCACATGCAAAGATGCGATCGACGGGTGGCGGTCGAGCATGGAGGCACGCCGCAGTTTCGTGAAAGCAGCGATGCGGGCTGGTATCGTGCAGAGAGCCAGACGCGCGGGGCTTCGCCCTCAGAACGCTCCGGCTCGACATGTCATGTTTGCCGCATCTCAGTGAATGGCGATGATCCCGTCGACTGCTTTCCATTCGGAAGGCTGGATCAGACGGTGGTGGGCGACGCGTACTGAGTGCAGCGCGCCCTCCAGCGTCTCGGTCCAGTAGTCCAGGAAGCCGCGCAGTTCGGGAAACTTAGGCGCCAGATCATAGTCCTGCCAGACATAGACCTGCAGCAGGCTCGGGTGATCCGGCAAGTGATAGTGGATCTCTGCGGTGGTCAGGCCGTAGCCTTCCATCTGCATTCGAAACTCACGGCTGACGATTGCTGGCATCATTCTCTCCTATGCCGCTTTCATGCATCCAGACGATCTCGCTCGCCCGCAGTCTCACTCGCGCCATGGATAGCTTCGATGTCGCCGCAATCGAGGCGTTTCAGCGCATCCATGATCACGTCGAACGAGACGGGCTGGTACGCACCCGGCGGCTGACGTAATGCAGGTATCGATTCCACCGCACAAGCATCGGACGCCCATGAGGACAGGATCGCGCGTTTCTCACTACGATCCAGCGTGGCGTCACGAAGCACATCGTCGGGCTGGTCGTAGTGGCGCCTCGGCGAGAGCAGCCGGTCCAGGGCCATATCTTCCGCCTGCGGCGCGAGTGAGGGAATGATCATCGAAAAACCGGCTCGGCGCATCGTCGTCCTCCTTCTGTTCTTGCTCGCTCAGAAACCTCATCTCAATCAGAAATACGCGCCCCGTGCATCGGGTGCGGAGATGGAGAAATCTTGTCCAACGGGGTTGGAATTTCAAGGTCGTAAAGAACGGGAGGCCGATTTCTCTCACAATTTCATGCTGGTAGCAGCCAGTGGATACGAGTGCTAAATTTTCTCATCCTGCCTCTTGAAACCGTGGAGCACTGAAACCAAATCGATACGCGCGCGACGCCGACAAGGGTTGCGCGACCCCGCGCCGGTCCTCCCGGATCGGCGCGGAGGGACCTCTCAAAATCTGTTTGTCCTTGAGGAGAACGATATGACGTTCCGTCCATTGCATGACCGTATCCTGGTTCGCCGCATCGAAGCCGACGAGAAGACCGCAGGCGGTATCATCATTCCCGACACCGCAAAGGAAAAGCCGAGCGAAGGCGAAGTGATCGCGGTCGGCCCCGGTGCCCGCGACGATGCGGGCAAGATCATTGAGCTCGACGTCAAGGTCGGGGACCGCATCCTGTTCGGCAAATGGTCCGGCACCGAGATCCGGCTCGACGGCGAAGACCTGCTCATCATGAAGGAAAGCGACGTGATGGGCGTCATCGAACAGCCCGCCACGCTGAAGAAGGCCGCCTGACGGATTCTTCGACCATCAACCAGCCCCACCAACCAGTCAACGAAAGCTGCCTATCGAAGGAGTGATCCAATGGCTGCCAAGGAAGTCAAGTTCAACACCGAAGCCCGCGAGAAGATGCTGCGCGGCGTCGACATTCTCGCCAATGCGGTGAAGGTGACGCTCGGCCCCAAGGGCCGAAACGTCGTCATCGACAAGTCGTTCGGCGCGCCGCGCATCACCAAGGACGGCGTTACCGTCGCCAAGGAGATCGAGCTCGAGGACAAGTTCGAGAACATGGGCGCGCAGATGGTGCGCGAAGTGGCGTCGAAGACCAACGACCTTGCCGGCGACGGCACCACGACCGCAACCGTTCTCGCCCAGGCCATCGTCAAGGAAGGCGCGAAGGCGGTGGCGTCGGGCATGAATCCGATGGACCTGAAGCGCGGCATCGACAAGGCGGTGGACGCCGTGGTTTCCGAGCTGAAGGCCAACGCCCGCAAGATTTCGAAGAACGACGAGATCGCCCAGGTCGGCACCATCTCGGCCAATGGCGATTCCGAGATCGGCCGCTTCCTCGCCGAGGCGATGCAGAAGGTCGGCAATGAGGGCGTCATCACCGTCGAGGAAGCCAAGACCGCCGAGACCGAGTTGGAGGTGGTCGAGGGCATGCAGTTCGACCGCGGCTATCTCTCCCCCTATTTCATCACCAATCAGGACAAGATGCGCGTCGAGTTCGAGGATCCCTACGTCCTGATCCATGAGAAAAAGCTCGGCAATCTGCAGGCGATGCTTCCCGTTCTGGAAGCAGTCGTCCAGTCCGGCAAGCCGCTGCTGATCATCGCGGAGGACGTCGAGGGCGAGGCGCTGGCCACGCTCGTCGTCAACCGTCTGCGCGGTGGCTTGAAGGTCGCCGCCGTCAAGGCGCCGGGCTTCGGCGATCGCCGCAAGGCCATGCTCGAGGACATCGCCATCCTCACCGGCGGCACCGCCATCAGCGAGGATCTCGGCATCAAGCTGGAGAATGTCACGCTTGAGATGCTCGGCCGCGCCAAGAAGGTGGTGATCGAGAAGGAGAACACCACCATTGTCGACGGCGCCGGCAAGAAGGCCGAGATCGAAGGCCGCGTGAAGCAGATCAAGGCCCAGATCGAAGAGACCACTTCCGACTACGACCGCGAGAAGCTTCAGGAGCGTCTCGCCAAGCTAGCCGGCGGCGTCGCGGTGATCCGCGTCGGCGGCTCGACCGAGGTGGAAGTCAAGGAGAAGAAGGACCGCGTCGACGACGCTCTGCACGCGACCCGCGCGGCGGTCGAGGAAGGCATCCTGCCGGGCGGCGGCGTGGCGCTGCTGCGTGCGCAGAAGGCGCTCGATGCCATAGAGACCGAGAACCCGGACCAGAAGCACGGCGTCGAGATCGTGCGCCGGGCCATCGAGGCGCCGGTGCGCCAGATCGCCGAAAATGCCGGCGCCGAAGGTTCGATCATCGTCGGCAAGCTGCGGGAGAAGCCCGATTTTGCTTACGGGTGGAACGCCCAGACCGACGAGTATGGCGATCTCTTCGCACAGGGGGTCATAGACCCGGCCAAGGTGGTGCGCACCGCGCTGCAGGACGCGGCCTCCGTCGCCGGCCTACTCGTCACCACTGAGGCGATGATCGCCGAGAAGCCGAAGAAGGAAGCCGCCCCGGCGATGCCCGCCGGCGGCATGGATTTCTGACCATCTCGCGCTGAAAGTGACCGCTCCCGTATCGGGAGCGGTCAGGAGCAAAGCATAGATCGGAGACTGACATGAGCCTCATGCCAGACTTTGACCATGTACCTGTGCCGCATCATCCCCCGTCCGAGTTCCTGTCGCACGACGCGGAGGCGCGGACGGCACTGGCCCCGCTGATCGAAACCCTGCTCGACAGGCTCGTGATGGCTGGATGGGATGGGCGCACGGCAGCCTCCGCGCTGATGTTTCATGCGGCGGCGCAGGTGTCGGCCCTGTCGAGAGGCGGTCGGCCGCAATAATCCAGGAACTGAATAGCCCCGAGTTTCGTGGACGCCTTCGGGTTACATTTCCTGCTGCCGTTCGAACTCGACGGGTGACAGCATCCCGTTTCTGACGTGCTTGCGCTTCGGGTTGTAGAACATTTCGATGTAGTCGAACACGTCCTGCCTTGCCTCCTCGCGTGTTCGGTAGGTCCTGCGCCGTATCCTCTCGCGCTTGAGGAGATTGAAGAAGCTTTCGGCCACGGCGTTGTCATGGCAGTTTCCGCGACGGCTCATCGAGTGCTCGAGATTGTGGTGCTTCAGGAAGGCTGCCCAATCCATGCTGGTGAACTGCGAGCCCTGATCCGAGTGGACCAGGACCTTGCTCTTCGGCTTTCGACGCCACACGGCCATCAGCAACGCCTGCAGAACGACGTCGGTGGTCTGGCGGCTGTGCAATGACCAACCGATGACGCGGCGCGAGAACAAGTCGATCACCACGGCCAGATAGGCAAAGCCCTCCTGGGTCCGGATATAGGTGATGTCTGTCACCCACGCCTTGTCCGGCGCATCGACATCAAACTGTCGAGCCAAGGTGTTGTCGACCACGACTGATGGCTTGCCGCCATGGGAACCGGGCCGGCGCTTGTAGCCGATCTGCGCCTTGATCCCGGCCAGCTTCGCGAGACGGGCGATGCGATTGGCGCAACTGGTCTCTCCCTGATCGAGCAGGTCGTCGTGCAGCTTGCGATAACCATAGACCCTGCCGCTCTCCTTCCAGGCCTTTCTGATCAGGTCAGTCTGACGTGCGTCTTCCCGAGCCCGTCTGCTCAACGGGCTCTTCAGCCATGCATAGAAGCCGCTGGGTCGGATGCGCAGGCAGCGGCACATCGCGCGCACCTTGAACTGCTGGCGATGCTCGGCAACGAACGCGTATCTCACCTTGCATCCTTGGCGAAATACGCGGTGGCTTTTTTTAAGATGTCGTGCTCCTCGGTGACGCGTGCCAGTTCCTTCTTCAGCCGACGGATCTCCGCCGCCTGATCGCCATCAGTCGAACCGGATGGCGTCGAGAACTTCCTGCGCCACGCGTAGAGCGAGTGCTGGCTTGTCAATCGGCTCGGAATGGGGACCCTGGATCGGCGTGCAAACGGGACCCCTTTTGGGGCACGACGGTAAGCGCCCGACCGGGTGGAGCTGGTCGGGGTTGCGCAGCCCGGTCGGGCGCGTTGTTTAGGCTCCCCGGCTTTAGTTTT